>JRFF01000001.1 GCA_000753575.1 Candidatus Izimoplasma sp. HR2
TTCTGTAGTAGTGATGTTATTGCGATGTATACTATGAGTGTTTTAACTAAACTAGGATATTCTATTCCTGATGATGTTCAAGTAATTGGATATGATAATATCGATTTATGTGAAGTATTAATCCCACGACTTACTACAATAGCTCAACCAATCATTGATATGGGTATAGTTACTGTAGATAAGTTACTAAAATTATTAAATAAAAAAGATTTAGAAGAACTTCACTCAGTATTACCTGTAGAATTAATTGAAAGGGACTCAACTAAATAAAAAAAGGCCAAATGGCCTTTTTCTTTTATTATTATCCAACAATTAAATCTATTTCAGGATACTTAAGACTTGATACTTGTTTGTCTCCTTTAAACATTAGTAGTAGTGATAAGATACCAACTCTACCAATAAACATTACAGCTATAATTACTAGTTTACCAGTAAGTGATAAACTACTTGTAATACCTAAACTGAGACCTGTAGTACCAAAGGCACTAGCTATTTCAAAGAATAACTCATGGGCTGTGAACGGCTCTGAATATGTCATTATTAACAATGCAATTACTATTAACGCCCCAGCACCAATAACAACCATTAGTGATTTATATACAGTATCAAATTTAATTGATTTTCTTCTAATTACTATTTGATCTTTACCTCTAGCGAATGCAATAATTCCCATTATAGTTAAAAGGAATGTAGTAGTTCTAATCCCACCACCTGCACTATTAGGAGAAGAACCAATAAACATTAATACACCAAACAATACTTGAACTGTAGCACTCATATCAGTCATGCTCATAGTTGCAAATCCTGCATTACGCGTTGTTAGAGACATAAACAATGAATAATATATTCCTTCGATAAAACCTTTATCTGCAAGGAATCCATTGAACTCTATACCGTATACAATAATTGCACTAGCTAACCATAAACCTAAATGCATTACTACTAATATTTTTGTGAATAATGTAAATTTAAATGTTTCTTTTCTTCTTTTTGCTCCATACCAATTTTTAAGTTCAGCCAAAGGCCAGAACCCTATTGCTCCAAGTAACATTAATCCCATAGCTAAAGTCTGCATGAAGTAATCAGTATTATACATCATTAAACTATTTCCACCAGGACTTATATCAAATCCAGCATTTGTAAACATCGATATCGTTAAGAAGAATGCTTGGAAGTACGCTTCAGATATGCTAAATACATCACTATAGGCGATTGCTAAATATGTTCCCATTATAGCAAATCCAATAATTTCTATTATAACAATCATAATTAATACACTCTTAACAAATCTTACTATTCCAGATCTACCTATTTGGTTTTGATCTGTCATTATCATAGTTCTTTCTCTAAAACTAATTTTCTTACGCATAACAAGCCAGAAAATAGAAACAAGCATAATAAGACCAATACCACCAAACTGTAGTATAAAGGCAAGCACTGTTTGTCCAAACACTGTGAGTACATCTTTAACAACCACAGTAGTGAGTCCAGTAGTACTCATTCCACTAACACTAACAAATATAGCATCAATCCAGCTTAATGATTGCCCATCTTGTATAGAGATAGGTAATTTAAGCATTATTGCACCTGTCATTAGAAAGATAAAGTATGATACAACAAATCCTCTAACATAAGTTCCAAAAAATAGTTTCTTAATTTTTTTCATAATTTCCACAACCTTTTAAAAATCTTAATAATTATAGCATATTCCCACAAAATTACAAATTTTTGTCAAATCTATCTAAAATCATATAATAAGTCATATTTTTATTATATTTACTATATTCAGTATTTACATGTTTAAATCCAGATTTTTTATAAGCTTTAATTGCAATCACATTTTCTACTTCAGGATCAATTCCTGCAAATCTTATAGACTTGTCATTAAAAATATAGTTAATTACAAAATTATCTATAATATCTTTTCCATACCCTTTATGAATATAATCAACTTCTCCAATATACAAATCGATACCTTTTATTTTGTCTTTTACCATAAAAGCAGTCGGTTCATCAATAATATAGGTCTGAATGAAGCCAATATCTTTCCCATTTTTTTGAATGATATATAGTTCTACAATGCCTTTTTTAAGGCGTTTACTATACTTTTTACATATCTCTTCATAAGTAAATGATTCAGTTTGATACCAATATTCCTTTACATGTGGTACTTTGAGCCAATTGTGAAGAGTGATAAAATCATCTTCAACTACATTTCTAAATGAAATCATATCATAACCTCACTTTTTATTCTTAATACCATTATAACATATATTGGAAATTCATTTACTCAAAAAGTGTTCGATATAGTTTTATAATTTTTCCACGTCTTTGTCTTATTATACTATTAAATTCTGTATAGACTTCTTTTTCTAAAAGATTTTTTTGAATTTGTGCAAAAAATGCATCAATGGAAATAAACGAATCTACAATGCTGAGTTTCTTCTCTGGGTTTTTTCGAAGATTTTCAAAAAACAAATTCTTAGTTGTTGTTTCAAGTCCGTTTAGACTTTTACTAAGTGTATCAGGAAGGTATGGTAAATCTTTATAAGCACGTGATAAAAATGATTCATTTTGAATTAAAACGTCAATATAATTTTTCAAGAACAATTCTTTACTATAATTTGGAATGCAATTTTTTTTCAAATCTATTTCAAATTTTGTAATATTGCTTGAAAGTATTGTGTTCAGTAGGTTTTCTTTGGTTTCAAAATGAAGAAAAATCGATCCTTGAGACAAGTTACATTCTCTTGCAATCTCTTTGGAAGACATCTTTAAAAAACCCTTATTATGAAGTAATAGAGCCGTTTTAGCTAGTATCAATTCTCTAGTTTTTTGCTTTGATTCGCTTCGTATACCTATAATGACCACCCACTCACTGAATATATACTCATTATAATACATGTTTTTACGCCTGTCAATAAAATTCAATTGATGAATCCCATAATGACTTACGTCACATATTATCGATTTAAATTAGACTGTGGATAACTTATGTGGATAACTATAGTTCTTCCCTTTATAAACTGATATGGTGATATCTATGTAGTTTTAAACTTATTTAAATTTGATTCAATTTTAGCCATTTATTCGTTACTATTTTAACATAATTCATGAATTTATATTTTTTTGCATAAAAAAAATCACTAAAATTTTTAGTGACTTTTTATTATATTTTAACTTTTAGCTCTTAAAATATTAATACTTTCGATATGAGAAGTATGAGGGAACATATCTAATGGAGTTACTTCTTCTAAAATATATCCTTTTGATAGTATTTTTATGTTCTTAGCTAATGTACTTGGATTACATGAAATATATATTATTTTCTTAACTTTTTTGTTTAATAATAAATCAAGTGTTTGATTATCCAACCCACTTCTAGGTGGATCAAAGATAATTACATCTGGATTGAATCCTTTTTTATAATAATCTCTTAATACATCTTTAACAGCACCTTCTTCAAAAGTTATATTATCAACTTTATTTAATTTAAGGTTATGCTTTGCACTATAAATTGATTCTTTTGCGATATCAATACCAAGTACTTTATCCACGTATTTAGCCAAATAGAAGCTTATTGCTCCTGAACCTGCATACGCATCAACTATTACTCGATCAGTACTAAAATCTAAATGACTTTTAACTTCACTATATAGCTTAATTGCTTGATTAGGATTTAGTTGATAGAATGCTTTAGGTTTAAGAGCATATCTAATATCTCCAATACCTTCATGAATTGTATTTTCACCTTCAAGTATTTCAACTTCTTCACCAAATATTTCATGATTTTGAATATCTTTATTTTTTGAGATCCCAACACTCTTTACACCAGGTATCTTAATTATGTCTCTAGCAGCGTCTTTTAGCGCTTTATTATATATTGTAATTACTAGAGTTACTTGAACATCATCATTAAAATTAGAAGCTCTTACAACAACATATCTTAGTAATCCTCTCATTATTGTAGGATCAAAAGCAAAGATTTCATACTTATCACAAATTTCTAATATTTTCTGATTAACCCTATTTATACTCTCAGTTTGAACAGGACAATCTAAAATATCAACAAGATCATTTGATTCTTTCTTATATAATCCAGTTGTTAGACCAGTCTTAGTATTTCTTACTGGCATTTGTGCTTTATATCTATAATGCGTATGATTATTCATACCAATCATCTTATTAAATTTCGTTTCAGATAAGTCTAAGTCGGTATATCTCTCAAGTGTTTGCATTAACATTTCTTCTTTTAAAGCTAATTGTTCGGAATATTCAATATGCTGAATTTGACATCCACCACATTCTTTAAAATGAGCACAGAAAGGTTTTACTCTTTTCTTTGCTTTAACTTTTATTCTAATAGCTTCACCTTTAGCATGTCCTCTATTAACCTCAGTAATTCGCACCACTACTTGCTCTGGAGGAAATACACCATCAACAAAAACAGCTAATTTTTTATAAAATCCAATACCTTCACCATTAATTCCAAGACGTCTAATAGTTATTAGAATCTCTTGATCTTTCACTAATTTAACTTCCATATTACACCAACTTTCAACATATTATAACACAGTCTTAAATATATTCTATACTTTTATTCTGGAAAGCCAATTCCAAATGCAGTACCCAAAGAAATAACTGCACAATTTTGTTCATTATTAAAATTTAAAGCCATAGCGGAAGTATCATGATATAGTAAAACATTAATTTCTCTTCCTAATTTCTTTGATAATACATTAGATAAATATGATTGATAGTTATCATCAACATATGCTAACTTACCATATCCACCTCTAGCGCTATAAATCTTACCTTTACTAATATAATTTGCAATTCCAATGATAAAATTACTTCCTTTAAAATCTACAACATTAATAGTATCTAAAATTATACTAATAATATACATATCTAGTCTATAAGCTAGTTCTCTTATTTCTTCTTTATTTCTCTCTTTATAGAATAAATATTTCGACTTAACCGAAGGTAATATAGTGTCTATTACAGTATAGTTATTCTCTTTTATATGATGTCTTCTTTTTATAAATGTTTGTCCAAAATCAAATAATAAGTATTCACCATTTTGAACCAAATTTGATAGTCCTTTTGTCCCTAATTCACTAGATCCTTCTATAAAAGAAACCTTAAAATTGTTTATCTTGTTTTCCTTTAGAGAATCGTTAATTATATTATAAAATATATTAGTTAATATCGGTGAAGTAAGCCCTCCAACTAAGAATACCTTTTCAATATTTTTCCAGTATTCCCAGTGTTCTTTTGTCCAATTAGTTCTATTATTAATTGATGAATCTGAAGGTTTTTTTAGTGTTAAAATAACACTTGCTAACTTCCTTCCAAATGATACTGCTATTTCATTAGATAATTTATTAATTCTTTCATCTTCACTACATAATTTCATATTAAATATTGAAAATATTTCATCATAGTTTACACTATCTAAAATACCTAATAAATCAGCATTTCTTTTTATCTCTTCAATTATTATATTAGGCCTAAATAAATCACTTGCTAAAACATCATCAACATAGACACTATTGATTGATGCTTTTGGAATTATTTCATTATTAATTTTAAAAGGATTCATGTAATCACTCCAATTTAATAATTAGAATAAAAAAGCACTGTTTTAGTGCTTTTTATTATTATCTTTCAAGTAATCTAAGTTTAGTAACAGACTCAATATGACTAGTTTGTGGGAACATATCATAAGGAGTAACTTCAACAACTTCATAATTATTTGCTTGTAAGAAGTTTAAATCTCTAGCTAATGTCGATACATTACATGATATATATATAACTCTTGGTATTTGCATCTTAACTATAGTTTCTAAAAATGATTTATCTACACCTTTTCTAGGTGGATCCACAAACAATACATCTACATTTTTAGATTTCCAATTTTTAATAACATCTTCTGCTTTACCTACAACAAATGTTGCGTTACTAATACCGTTAATATGTGCATTGATTTTTGCATCTTCAATAGCTTGTTTTACTACTTCAACACCATATACTTCTTTAACTTTATTAGCTACACTAAGGCCTATAGTACCGATTCCACAGAATGCATCAATAACTACGTGATTTTCTTCAACTTCAGCATATTCTATTGCTTTTTTATACAACTCTTCAGTTTGTGTAGGATTAACTTGATAGAAAGATCTATGTGAAATTTTAAATTTAACATCATTAATTTCATCTAAAATGAAGTCTTCTCCAAATAGAATTCTAGATTTTTTACCAAGGATAATATTTGTATTATCTGGATTATAATTTTGTATGATTGAAACTACTCTATCAAACTTATTAGTTAACTTCTTAATAATAATTTCCTTTTTAGGAAGCTTAGGAGTTAATGTTGTTAATGTAACAGAGATATCATTATATTTATGAGAATTCCTTACAATAACATGTCTAATTACACCAGTACCTGTAACTTCGTTATAAGCAGGTATATTTAACTCAACAAATACATTCTTAAGAAACTTCACAATATCAGTAGTGATTTTTGGTATTATATAACATTTTTTCATATCAATAATATCGTGTGATCTACTTTTATATAGACCAGCAATCATTTTACCATTTTCTTCACCAAAAGGAATTACCGCTTTGTTACGGTAATAGTACGGATTTACCATACCTACAGTTTCGTGAACTATCGTGTTAATTTTCCCAAGTTTCTTTAATGTTTCTTTAGTTCTATACTTTTTAAAATCTAATTGCATTTGGTAGTTCATATGCATAATATTACAACCACCACACTCATTAAAATGATCGCAAATAGGCTCTTTTCTAAAAGGAGAATCATCAGTAATTTCTACAAGTCTACCAAAGCCAAAACTTTTATTCACTTTAGTAATTTTGATTTTACCTTTTTCACCTTTTAAAGCATTTGCGACAAATACTGGAAAACCTTCTACCTTACATACTCCCATTCCATCATGAGTCATATCCATAAAAACAACATCATAATACTCGTTCTTTTCTACCATGTTAACACCTTCTTGTTTTTGAGTAAGATTTGTTTTTTAAAGCAGGAAAAATCCCTACTTGACTTAAAAATGAAATCTATCTACATCTATTATATCATACTTACATTGAATATAAAAAAAAGAGCCATAAAATGGCTCAGAGAGAAGATTTTTATTCAATTATAATTTCGACAATGTCACCATCTGCTGATTCAACATCTACAATTTTACCTAGTGTACCAGCATCAATCATATCAAGGATTAATTCTAAATCTAAATCTAGTCCATCTATTTGATCAATTTTCATGAATCCTTTACCACTTTTTAAAGCTACTCTTGCAAATTCTAATGGAATTTGAACATTTACTTTGTCACCTTCTGCTGATAATACTTTTATTTTAAACATTTTAAACGCTTGTTTTTTTGGCTTAGCTACTACAGATGATGGATTATCATCTATTGCTTTTAATAAGTCTGCTCCTTCTGCTGCAGTTATTGTTTTACTTGCTATCATTTCTAAAATTCTTAATCTATCGTCACTCATATAAGTCACCCTTTCGTTTTCTTCTATTTTATTTTTCTATTATAGCGTCTATTTCTAGATTCCTCTAGGAACATTTTATCAATTAAATTCTTGTAGTTTTCTTTAATAATTAATGTATCATAATCATTCACAATGCTACCTCCTATTTTATTAACTTAGCAGCTTCTGATGCAGTTATTTCGCCATTTTCAAGCTTTTTAAATATTTCTTCTTTATTTGCTTTTTCTTCACTAGATACTTCATAACCTAAACTTACGATTACTTCATCTAAATTTCTTTTAACAGTAGGATATGAAATACCAAGTTCTTTTTCTATTTGTTTGATATTCCCTTTATTTTTAATGAATACCTCAATAAAGTATAAATGTTCTTTTGATAAATAACTAAATTTTGATAATTGGAATTCTCCACTGATCTCTGTATTACAGCTTGTACATTGTAATTTTGTAACTTTTAAATCACTTTGGCAAATTGGACATTCACCGATAACATTTCTTAACATATAAATCCTCCTATATAACCTTAATTTGTATTTGTGCATCTTTTGAATCTACATTTATAACTGAATTTTTTGAATATTTTAACATTTTAACAACTTCTGAAAGATCTATATTATCATCTTTGATAAATCTTCCACCAATTCTAAGTCCCATAGTAGCAAGGATCATTGGGAAAGGTATTGCAAATAATATTCTTAAGAATGTATTTAATCCTTTTCCTTCTTCTGGAATAACAACCTTTAATTTTACAAAGTAAGCTTTTTTACCAGTTCTTTGTTTCTTTTCTGGATATAGTTGCTTTAAAGCTTCTTCAGAAGTAATTTCATTATTTTCAAGTTTTTTAAGTACTGAATCATATTTCATTTGTTAATCACACCCTTTTATTAATTATATTGATTTTTGCATTAACTTTCTTAAGTACAACCTTATATTATATTAATTAAATTCATTTGTCAACACTTTTTATGAAAAAATATTAATTATCTTAATATAGACATTAAAAAAATCAATTTTATCATTAATATAATGAATAAAATTGATTTAGTTATTAATTTGATTGTAATTTCTCTAGTAGTTCCTTACATTTAGTTGTGTAGTCTAATTTAAAATCTCTTTTAACTACAAACTCTAATACTGCAATAGCGTCATTCTCTTTACCAAGCTCTATATAAGCAAGAGAAAGATAATATTCCAATTCAATAACTCTAAATCTATTTTTCTGCAAAGGTATAAGTTCAAACATTGTTTCTACAACTAGTTCATATTGTTCATTCATTAAATATAGTGGAGTTTTTAATACTAATAGTTCATTCGCATATACTTTATTAAATTCACCATTAGTGATTTCTATTAATTTATTTCTATATCCATCTATATCTTTATTATTATATATAAGCTTTAACTTAATTTCTTCATACATAAATCTTTCTTTTTTACTTAACTTAGTAGTATCCACTCTATTAATATCACTTTCAA
>JRFF01000002.1 GCA_000753575.1 Candidatus Izimoplasma sp. HR2
TATTTAATAAACTTAGTTTGACATGGATTATAAAGTTTGTCAATATAGAAAACAATTATTTTTTATATTGTTAATTTTAAAAAGAAAACCCATAGTGCGTTAGCTCATGGGATGAAAAAATTCATCCTTGGTTTTCAATGTAATATGTTAAATTTTCTCTTGACGCATCACCAACTGTGCATACAAAATACCCACTTGACCAAAATACACGTTTTTTAAAGTATTCTTTCTTTAGGTCATCTTCATATTTATCCCATAATTTCAATGTGGTATATGCCTTTATGGTCTTGATTATGTAACTAATTGAACATGATGGTTCAAAATCTATTAGCATATGTAAATGGTTCTCATCATCTTCCAATCTTAATATTTGGAATCGCTTGTCTTTTGCTGACTCAAGTACAAGTTCTTTGATTGTATTACCGTACTTCTTCATTAATGGTTTTCTGTACTTAGTACATAATATCAAATGCACTGTTAAATGGTACTTTGAATGATTTTTTGATGTATAATTTGATTTCATATAACTATTTATGTTTATTTTACGAAAAAATGAAAAATATATAAAACTTTTTATAAATACTTGTATGAGACAATTAAAATATTCATACAGAATATATCCAAACAAAGAACAAGAGGCCAAGTTGAATCAATTTTGTGGTGCTCAAAGATTTATATGGAATCATTTCTTGTGTCTTGAAATGGAACAATATAAACTTGATGGTACATTTAGATTTTCTCATAAAAATATTACATCTCTACCAAAAATGAAAAATATGGAAAATTTATTGTGGTTGAAAGACATACCTTCTACCTCATTACAACAAACATTGCTTTATTTGGATAAGGCATTAAAGCATTCTTTTAGAAAAACATCATCAAAGAAAGGTTTTCCTAAATTCAAAAAGAAGAAATATTACCAAGGATCATTTTCATTGGCCATGGTTAACGACAAAATGATCATTGGGTCTCATATAAAATTACCAAAAATAGGCAAGGTAAAAATCAAATTACATAGAAAATTACCATCTGATTTTAAGTCATGTCAAGTAAAACAAAAAGCAAATAAATGGTTTATTGTTTTTACCGTTAAAGTCAATAAACACAAGACCGTAAACAAAATCCAAAAAGTAATAGGATTAGATTTTAATTCTAAGGATATAGTAGTCAATTCAAATGATTGTTCGACTACAAACCCTAAGTTCTTTGTGAAATCCAAACAAAGAATAAAAAAATTGAACAGACAATTATCAAAGAAACAAAAAGGTTCTAATAATTACAAAAAACAGTCATTGAAATTAGCACAAAATCATGTACATGTAGCAAACCAAAGAAAAGATTTTCTTGATAAATTGAGCTACGACATTGTATCCAATAATGATTTAATATGTTTAGAAGATCTTAACATAAAACCAATGCAGTCATTTAATGGTCGTATGGTACAAGATGCTGGTTGGTCAATGCTTAGATCAATGATTGAATATAAAGCAGACCTGTATGGAAAACATGTCTCTGTAATCAATCAGTATTTTCCATCAACCAAATTATGTTCTGCTTGTGGTACAATAGTCAATAAATCATTAAGACAAAGACAACATAACTGTAATTGTGGTCTTTGCATTTCAAGAGACCTTAATGCCGCCATTAACATCAAAAATGAAGGCATTAAAGTCTTCATAAACAATAAGGTTGGAACGACCTTAATATACGCCTGTGGAGATACGAAAGGTGATGATAAAACACCATCACCTGTATCGATGAATCAGGAAGCCCATGTTGCGTTAGCTAATGGGTAGTTCACTATTCAATTACTCCCATTCGTCTAAGGGTTTGATCAGTATCTTCTTCGGAATCCCATACATGTTCATCATCGTGAGAATAGATAACATCATCAATTTCCTGTTCATCTAGAGATTTTTTGATGTTAATCATGATATTTTTAACCATATTCTTAACGGTAAACATGATTATCATAGAGATTGTTATAATAGTGGCATATCCAAACCAACCAAAATATAATAAGAATGAAATAAATGCGACATCTAAGATAACATTAAACCATTGAGGTATCACAAAAATATTACTAGAATTAACTTTTTTATGATAATTATGTTTTATTTCAAAAGTAACTTTATTGGATTTTAATAGAACATTAAACATAAAAACAGTGATCAAAGATAATAATATAATAATCAATGAAACCCATGATATAAACATAAAAATGTTGGATGCCCAAACAACACCCTTCATAACGCCAAGATATGCCATACAACCATAGAAAATATTTTGAATACTATACCATAAGATGTATTTAATTTTTTGAGACATTATTTTTCCTTTACTGAAATTGGAATAAGAATACCTTCATCTGGAATCATTTGAGAGAGTGGGATAATCAAAAAACTCAATAACATTAATAATTCAAACATAAATCGTCCTTTCCTTATAGAATACCAAGTCGTAATAACCAAGTATCAAGTTGTTTATCATCACTAGAAGAATTTTCACTAATATCCTCACTAACATCCAGTTGTGCATATCGTGGAATCCATCCTAAACGTTCTGCTTTTACCCTACAACGAGCACATAGAGGATATATTAATGGTTCCACTCCATTTCTAATTTGTTCTGGATGTATAATATTATATCGACGTGTAATGGGATAACCACATAAAGTTTTATTATGTGGGTTATCTATAGATCTGAAATGTGAAATTGGTCGCGGCATTTTTTAACCTTTCGTTTTGTTTTTTATTCGAAAATAAATTAACACAAAAAAAGTATTGAGTCAACATTTATTTTCTTCTTGACAATAAATAAAAATAGGAGTATTCTATATATACCTCATAAACGAAAGGCAATGGCAATGGCAATAACACCAGAATTTCAAGATAAGTTTGACTCCTTCTATGATGGTATGATTAAGATTGAACGAGATTATATGAAAAAACATTTCCCCAACAATCCTCTTGATGAATTTTCCTATAAAATTGGTCGTCGTTATATTAAGATTATTCGCGGTACTTCTGTTCACGCTTTTATTGATATTATGAGTGGTGATGTTTTGAAACCTGCAAGTTGGAATGCTCCAGCCAAATATGCTAGAGGTAATATTTTTAATAAAAATAATGGTCTAAATTATATGACTCCTTATGGCCCTGTTTACCTTAAATAAATATGAAAGGATAAAAATCATGAAACAGTTTGAAGGATATATTGACCCGAATCTGGCACAATTTCTTGTTTATGATGGTCCGAACCTGTCTACCGAAATTGGCGATAAATGGAAAGAGATTGAACTAAAATCCAACAAAAAAGGAGTTATTGTATAATGGGCTCCTTTGATATGAGTTGTGCATTGTCTGGTATTTCATTGGGTATGAGACAACCCACAAAAATGTTCTTTATTATCAAATCTGATTATGATTGGTCATTATGTAATCCCACTAATTTATATAAATTTTGTAGTTTTGGTGTTGATATGACATATGATGATTATGGTAGGTATGAATTTGATGAGAATCAACCCGCATGGAAAGAATTCGTCTGTTTTATTCAAAAAAATTCCATGTATGTAGAAGAAGGTGAAAATCCATATCACGAAAAAGAATTTAATCCCAAGAATTCTGACCATTTAAAACCTGATTATTTGTTTGATATGATGTATCATAATCGTGTTATCGTGAAAGTATCTAAAAAAAGTGGGGGTGGTTGTAAGGAACAAATGACTATTCATCCATATCCTATCCATAAACGAGTCTTTGATGATATCTGTCTGAAACCGTTCAATGGATATAATGGTGTTGTCTATGATGCAAATTCTATTAACGATGAAATCAGAGAACGTATTGATATTAACGATAAAATCAGAGAACGTATTGAACGTATTGTTGATATACATCAAACCAAAGTTGTATCTGGTGAAATGTCTCAGGAAAAAGCTGATGAAATAATTAATTCTATTCAATTAGATTTTGACAGATATAATCCTTTCAGTGTCGGTATATATGAAAGTTTTTATCATAACTATTCATTTGTTAACTTCATCAAAAAATATGGACTTGATGAATTTTGGTTACAAATTGGTCAGATTTGTATGATGAATCATATCTTATATAACAATCGTATTATGGTTCAACCACAAATGAGTTCTGGTCAAGAATATTGTTATGAGAAAAATATTGACTTTCATCAAGAATGTGTTAATATTATCACCGAAATCAAACATGTCTATGATGAAAATTATAAATGTGCTTGTTATTTTTCAAAATGAATGTCACACTAAATCTTTAAATTAATTAAAATAATGGAGAATAAAACAATGTTAAAACAAAAAGAAATGCAGATGAGAACAATCATATTTTTTATGGTGATGGCATACACTGTATTTATGTCTATTGGTAATCTGTTTGGATTGTGGTCAGTTTCATGGATATTGGTGTTCTTGCCTATCTGCCTTCCCTTAATCCTTTCATTTATATTATTCGCTATTGTTGCTACATTAATATTTTTTATATTCATATTCTCAACAGTTTTTAAATTCCTTTGTAAACTGAAAAAATTACTATGTTAAAAACATTTTGGTATAATATGTTCTGTCATGGTAATTTCTGGAAAGGAACTCATAGATGGAAATTATATAAACGAGGTACATATGAATATTATGATGAATATCGATGTATCAAATGTAAAAGAAAACAAAAACGAAATTGGTGGTAAATATGGCAAAATTATTTGTATCATTTAGTGCAGAAAATATCAATGAAAATTGTAAACCAATCACCAATAATATGGAAGTTCCGTATGAGGATTTTACCGGCATTGATGATATACGAGATTGTGAAGATTATATCGGAACAAAATTGAAACGTGAAGGATTTGACTTGATTAGAATTGTAATTATTAATTGGAAGAGATTTAATACGTGAATCGAAAAATAAACCCAAAAAGAATCGTATTGACCACGATGCCTAGAAAATGTAAAAAATGTTCTAATGTTCAACATGTATTTTTTACGAGCCAGAAAGAATATGATGATTGGACTTGTCCTATTTGTGAAGGTAGAATTGTAGTGGATGAAGAATCTTCAGATAAATTAATAACCAATTGATATTTTTCTTGACATGTACAGAATATAGTGTTAGTATTTATCCAGATATTGAAAATGATATATGGTTGATCATTAATTTTATAAAAACAAATAAGAAATCTGAGGAAAGGAAAGTATTATGAACGAAGATTTTAAGAAGATTTATTTTAATACGATGTGGAGATTATGGTTGGTATTTAGTGTTCTTATCAATGTGATTATGATGGGATATGCTAAACAATTTCCAGAAGGAATTATTGCCAGTATAAGGAGACCATGATGTATACATTAATTGCTTATAAAGAAAATTATAGTGGTGACCGTGATTATAGAACTAATAGTTATCATAGTGAGTTTATTTATCGTAATAATTTAACAGAAGATGAACTTATTGAAAAACTGATTGAAATATATTATAAAGATTTTTGCCGTGAGGATTATGAAGGTTCAACCGATGATCTCATTATTCTAAAAAATGGCGATGAAATCCATAATAGTTGGTTTGGTGCAACAACAGACGGTATCTTGAAAATTGCTGAAGATGCGGCATTTCTCAAAAAAGAGGATGAGGTTAGGAAAAAAGCCCAAGCTGAAGAACAAGAAAAAATTGATTATTTACAAAAAGAGAAACAACGAAAAGAAAAAAGAGACCGTGAAGAATTTGAACGACTTTCTAAAAAATTCGGAGGAACTACATCATGAATTAGATCAAAAATATTAGAACATTAAAAATAATTGTTGACAAGTTGTTATCAGCTTGATATAATATTATATAAAAAGGTGGTGAAAAATAAAATATTAAAATCTTATAAATATCGTTTATATCCTAATAAAACTCAAATCGAATTAATTAATAAAACAATAGGATGTTGTAGATTTGTCTTTAATTATTATTTAGGTGAAAGAATTAAAGTATATAAATCAGAACAAAAATCCTTAAATTATAATAGCAATGCCAATGATTTGAAGAATTTAAAGAAAGAATATGAATGGCTTAAAGAAGTAGACTCAATATCTCTACAACAAACCTTAAAAGACTTAGATCGAGCATATAAAAATTTCTTTAGGAGAGTGAAACAAGGCGGAGACAAAGCAGGGTTTCCTAAATTTAAAAGTAAGAAGAATAATAAACAATCTTATAGAAGTCAATGTGTAAATAATAATATTGCTATTAAAGACGGAAAAATTAAATGCCCAAAGTTAGGATTAATTAAATTTAAGAATAGTAAAACATTCACAGGAAAAATTAAATCAGTTACTATATCTAAGACACCAACATGTAAATATTTTGTGTCAATATTAGTGGATACCGAAATAAATCAATTACCAAAATGTAATAATACTATAGGAATTGATTTAGGTTTAAAAGATTTTGCAATTACATCAGATGGGGTTGTATACAATAATCCAAAATTTCTTAGAAGTTTAGAATATAAATTAAAATTTCAACAACGTACTTTATCAAGAATGAAATTAGATAGTAGTAAATGGAGAAAACAAAAGATAAAAATCGCAAGAATACATGAAAAAATAACTAATTCTAGAAAAGATTATTTGCATAAAATATCTACTAAACTAATTAATGAAAATCAAGTTATATGTTTAGAAGATTTACAAGTTAAAAATATGTTAAAAAATCATAATCTAGCAAAAGCAATAAGTGAAGTGTCATGGTCAGAATTTAGGATGATGTTAGAATATAAAGCTAAATGGTATGACAGAACAGTATCAATAATAGATAAATTCTATCCTTCAAGTCAATTGTGTTCTAATTGTGGATATAGAAACAAAGAAGTTAAAAATTTGGGATTAAGAGAATGGATATGTCCTGAATGCGGAGAACGGCATGATAGAGATATAAACGCTGCAATAAACATATTAAATGAAGGATTAAGACTTTTGGATATTAATTAAAGATAAATTGGGTAGGAACTATCCTTTAGCCCCTGTAAACTTGTATCAATAGATATATTGAAGGGGAATTACATGACTAAAATCATGTGAGGTTCAATGATTTACATATCTTGATTTTGGTGATAGACTAATCTTAACTTAAACACGAAAGGTAGAAAAATATGAAAGTACTGAAAGAATTTAATGACAGAGTGAAATGTCCGAAATGTGGTATGAATCCCCTATTCAGTGATGCAAAAAAATGGGAAATAATGTATATGAAAAATTGTAATCATACATCATGTCCTTGGGAAGATGATGTTGTTTTGGAACACATACACCAAACTTGTAAGGAATGTGGATATGAAATTGTATCACCTTGCAGAGACTATAATGAAATGAAAAATAATCAATGGAACACAACTGATACTGATGATGATGTTGTTGCTGATACTGATGTTGTTGAACCAGTCACCCCTGTATCACAACATAATGTGTTTAACCCCCCGTCTCGTATTGTTTCTCCTGCTGTCTTGGAATGGGAAACTGCATGTTCTGGTTGTCCTATTAGTGACACAAAATAATAACTTTTGAGAAAATGGAGTTGTGGGTATGAGTATAAAGATGAGTTATTTAATATATAAACTATATTTTTAGGAGATTAAAAAATGAGATATATGATAATTATGGAAGATGGTGGTATTTACAGTATAAATGAAATCAGTGAAGATATTTTTAAAGCATTTGATGATAGATTTCTTGATATAATTGACTGTGAAACCCAAACAGTATATATTGGTGATAATAACTGGCAATCACCTTCACCAATATAATAGATAATTTGATTGGAATATAACGTTTGAAATCAGCGGGAAGTTTACCATGAATCCGCTAGATTGGCTTGTTATATTAATTTTGTGTTTTGGTCACAGAAGGGAGAAAATATGGAAAGGGTTGACGCTATTGAAATACCAGAAACACACATCTCATTCGCACATAATGTTGCTATCCTGGCCGAAAAAAATGGCATTAAATCGTTTACCTTACGATACGTACCTGACTGGAACGAACCAGGGCAGGAACATGATCGAAGAGTGAAGGGAGATGCTATTATTGAGTTTTCTGCGATGGACGGGCGGGGAAGACCATGCAGACAACTGAGCATAAATTTCGATGCCAGAATCAGTCACATTATTTGTAGTGAGCCGAATAGTTACGATTGAGCGCAAAATGTATACTCATTTCAGAACTAGAACTATAGAACCCGAAATTTTAAACAGCCAAATGGAACTTTTTAATGATATCAAAAAACAAAATTGAAAAAATATTCACGATAGTTGAGAACCTTCGAAAATCTGCGGATGGGAATAAGAGGCTTCTCAACTGTGTGTCTATCATTGAATTACTTTTAAATAATATTGATGATATTCAAGAAGAATTGGAACATCTCATAGAGGAAAATGAAGCTCTGAGATTTGATCTTGAAGATAAAAAAATTGAACAAGGACCAAGACGTAGAACTAATGCAGAAATATGAAATCAAAATATAAAGTTGGCGAAAAAGTTGGGTTCTCAGAAAAATCAAAAACCGCTGTTAAACCAAATCGATGGGAGGTTGATGCTACCCAATTAGTAAATAGAGGTTGGGCTATTATTCATAAAATTATTAAAGATGATATAGGTGTTTCATATAAGTTACAAGGAAATTCATATACATGGCACGAAAATGAACTAGAAAAAATTAAAATTGATATATTACCTGATGATTTATTTGAAATATAAGGACATGATATAATAATGAATAAAAAATTACTAATTATATTATTATTAAAAATAGTATATTAGAAACATTTTGTATTGATGTTCAAGAAGCCTTGGATGATGGTTGGCAATTCCTTAATACATATGGCAAACAATATGATAAGTATGAAGAAGAACATTTTGTTGAAATGGTTATGTATGACTCAGAAAGTGAACAACAAGAGGAAAGACGTAATATAGGAATTTCAATATTTAATGAATTGACTCAACCTCCAGAAGACGATGTTGATGAAAATGAAAATGAAAATTATCTCACAAGGACAGGTATTATAAGATGAGTACTAAAATTTATAATGCATATAGAATTAAAGAAGAATATTCCATTGAAGATGTAATGGAAAAAATCAAAAAACAAAAATCTTATACAAGAGTGAAATTGTTAATTTTCTTTTTGATCATTGGGATAGTATTAAAATAACTAATGATATTAAGGATTGTTATGAATTACAAACACACCTTAAAGATGTAATCAAAAAAGGCTATAATGATCAATTAAATTTTAGTGCTTCTATTATGATCTATTTCTTTGAGAGTAGAATTTATATACAGTTTTTTGGTCTTGACGGTTATACATTAAAAACTAATTTTGTCGATGATATATTTGATGAGATGATCGAGGATTATCATTATCAAAATCAAACAGATCCTTGGTGGGCATACGAAGACAAAGAAATTACCAAAGAACAAGAAGAAATATATGAAACTGAATGGGCTGAACGTGAAAGAGTGTGGGATGGTATTCTTGGAGATTTCCATAGATTCTCTGATATAGGTTTAGCATATGATATATTTGGAGATGGTGATTGTTTTGATGTTTCACATGATCTAATGGTTTTATTTATTAACGTTGATAAATAAACAAATTATAATACTTAAGGGATTATTTAAATCATGAAAAGTAAAATTTTAAATATTATACTTGTATTTATGTCAATCTGTTTTTCAGTTCCGTTTTATTGCGTTTTAACAGACCAGAAAATAAATGAAATAACACAACCCACAAAGGTTGAAATAACACAACCCACAAAGGTTGATGAATTATGTAAATTATCTAAATTGCCTGAAGGATGGTCAAATTATTGGTACTGTTTATGAAATATGTGAAGGTAATATGGATGTTTATGTTAAATGGGATAATGGGGAGACAAATTCTTATTGTAATCATCATTTAGATTTTTATATTAAACCAAATCTTTTACCTGATGAATTATTTGAGATATAAATAAATTCTCTTTATAACGTCCTTCTCCAAAAGGACAAATTATATCTATTATGTAAGTTTAGATAAGGACAGTATAATAAAACTTAATCTTTTTTATCTCCTTTTTTAATATAACCCTCAAACCAAGGTAACGGTAATTTCCCCAAATCATCTTTCTTAGGCATATAACTTTCAGCATGTTCATCTACTATATCTTTTGGAATTACTAAGAAATGATATCTACAACAAGGCCATAAATGATCCCTTCGTGTTTTTCTTATTATAATATATTCATCATTTCTAATACTTCTCCATACAGCAAAAAACAAACAATTATTAACTTTCCATTTAGAACGTCTATCTTTCATTATAATACCCTCAATAAATAAATAATCAATTAATATAGGTATTTATTATTTGTTGATTAAAATTTAAAATAACTTAGAAATAATAAAACCCCCATACCATTTAAGGCCGTGAGGGTTTTTATTCTACACAATTTATATAACAACTTACAATTTACATGATAATTTATTTACATTTCTCGGTATCTTATTCATTTGGAATATCATCTATATCACTCACCAACTTTTTGAAATATTGAAGAGTCTCACAGACAGTATCAATTTCTTTAATATCCAATCTTAGTTCTTGATAAGTATTAATACACTGACCCATAACAATAAACACTCCTGCCGACTCATCATCAAGTTTTATCGTAGTAACACCATCACTATAAAAGGGGTTTTCGCCTTTTGAGTAAATATTAACCTGTGTTGTTAAAATTTCCATATCAATATCTCCTTTTTGTTATAGTGATTTGTAAGAGATGGGTATTTTTTAAACATCTTCATTCACTTTTTGAAACCCAATTAATTCCATTATACCAGTTGTACCATGAGTTTTGTTTTCAACACAAATATGAAACTTTTGACTAGGTTTGGAAGCATCTATATCATAATGAAAAATTTCTTGATATCCTTCACCATAATCAGTTTCAACTGTGGCGCACATTTTGCATTTATATGTCGGGTAAAACATTTTTATCTCTCCTTTTTATATTTTTTTATCATCACCATATCTTTTAACAGCATCCATTCCAGAAAGATTAGGTACAACAGTAGTCGAATATTTACCTGTAGTAGAATGTGCCATGACGTGCATAAAACAAAAATATACCAGTTTTACAGGTAATAATTTAACCACCCAATACCAAAAATCAATTTCTTTTGATTTCATATTCATTTTTCTCCTATCTGATTTTTAGTAAAGTATATCTTGATTCCATTGATATGTAAACTTTAAATACAAAAATATATAAATTGTTCTTGACTTTTATTACTGAATTTTGTATAGTGTAATCAAGAGGCAAGGGGAAACGAGACAGCAGTTTATTTTACCGAAGCTGGAGAAATAAAAAATGAATGTATATTGTCGCAAAGATAAATATCCAGTAGATTTTATGGATCAAAATGAATTTGATGATGATGATGAATTTGATGATGATTGTATATATGATCCAAGTGAAGATGGCGAAGAATTGGATTGGGAACGTTACACTGATGAAGGTAAAAAATTAGAAAAAAAAGAGAAAGAAAAGATGTTGGAATTGGAATATGATTATTCCAATTATGATTATTCCTATTTTGAGTATGAATTTGAAATATTAACATATAACCAAAAAATAAATAAAAATAACTCTTGACTTTATTCCTACTCTGAATTATACTGAACTTACTTAGAAAACTTAAATGATTGTTGAAGAAAATAACCATAACGATAAAGGATAATTAAGATGACTGAAAACTGGCTGTATCAACAAGCATTAGAGCAGAGGGAAGATGAATGCGATTGGATGGACGAAGTTTATGGTAGTGTATACGAAATTATTACTGGATGTGAAGAGGAAGATTGTTAGTAAAGAATTTAATCAAAAATAACTCTTGACTTTATTCCTACTCTGAATTATACTGAACTTACCTTGAAAACAGAATTAATTTCCGCCCCGAACTGATAACCCAAAACGATGATTATAACCTAAATGACAGTATCGTAAATGGAGAGAATTAAATGAGTACTCAGTATTTACTAATTATTTTGTGTATCATTGGAATAGGTATAATTTTTCATCTATGTCGAATAATCTCAGAAATTTCATTTTTAAGGTCTGAAATGCACACATTAAATAACATTAGGGATGCTCAAGAAAAAGAGAACTTGCACGATATAAAAATGTATCTCGATGACCTTGTTCTAAAAACAGAAGTATTTTCTTCTGATATTGCAGAGATAAAGTATGTAATGGACATTATTCACGACTACAAGCTTCCAAGTAAAGCTGATCGAAAGATGCTAGATGAAATACCGATAGATTGAAGTATCCAATGGTATCGATAAAGCCAGAGAAAAAGACATTTAATCATTTAATAAACGTAGATCTGGCAAAAAGCCTCAGGGGGGTCAGCTAAATCGTTCAGCAATATCTATTATGAATACAGTGGTGTAGTCAGGAATGTTTTGTGTTGCGCGGTGGTGGAATCCTGACATGTATGAATTTACACCCAAGGGAAATACAGATTACTTTTGTATTTTGGCAGTAAGCGGTGATGACGTACTAAAGTCTATTTTCTGTATGCCAAAAAAGTCATTAGACCCGATACTTTCTACACAGTCTATACAATATGGTGTAGAGCTTCCTACTGGTTTTACATTAGATGAACAACCAACTATTGCTGCTGAACCGATTCCAGAAGAACGAGAAGAATTACCAGAAAATGTAACTGAAGAAGATGTAACTGAAACTATGCGAGTATACAATATGACCAGAGAACAAGTATTAGCGCGGTTAAAGGTGTTGGTAGAAGAAGGAATGAGGTGGAATAAAGGCTGGCAACCGAAGGAATAATGATAGAGATGGTCCCATGTAATCACACTTAATAAAACACATAATAAAAATAATATATCTAAAACCCTCATTTCCTTAATTGGTTGTGAGGGGTTTTATTTCAATAATATAAGTTTTCCTGAAATTTCTGACCTTCTAGATTATAATATAAAAATTGTAAAATAAGGAAATAAAAATATGCCTGAATATACTGTAAAAGTTGATGTTAATCGTCAATTTTGGTACTTAAATGGTAAACTTCACAATGAAAATGGTCCTGCTGTTATTGATGGTGATCGTCAAGCTTGGTATTTGAATGGTAAACTTCATAATGAAAATGATCCTGCTGTTATTAATGGTGATTTTAAAGCTTGGTATTTAAATGGCAAACTTCACAATGAAAATGGTCCTGCAATTATTGAAGGTAATCGTCAAGTTTGGTTTTTACATGGTAAACGACATCGTGAAAATGGTCCTGCAATTATTAATGGTGATTATCAAGAATGGTGGTTAAATGGTAAACTTCATCGTGAAAATGGTCCTGCAATTATTAATGGTGATCGTCAAGAATGGTGGTTGAATGGCAATCTACATAATGAAAATGGTCCTGCTTATATTAAAGGTAATCGTCAAGAATGGTGGTTAAATGGTAAACTACACAATGAAGATGGTCCTGCAATTATTAATGGTGACAAACAATATTGGTACTTAAATGGTAAAGAAGTAACAGAAGAAGAAGTAATGAACCAAATTAAAGAATTAACTGTATCTGAAATTTCTGACCTTTTAGGTTATAATATAAAAATAGTAAAATGAGGAAATCAAAAATGAATTAACTGAAATCAAAAATGAATTAACTGAAATCAAAAATGAATTATCTGAATTAAAAAATCAAAACATTATTACATTTGATGATTTTCCAGGAACTAGATATATTGAAGTTCCTGAAAAATCTCTTGGTTGTTGTACCGATTGTATATTCCAATTTAATAATTGTCCTAACGATAGAAAATGTGGTTCTACGCCAATTATCTATAAGGTACTATAATTCAAACAAAAACTATCATTAAAAAATATTCGTAAATAAAAACAACCCTCAACAAAAGGTCATTATCTTATGTCTTCTAAAATTACCAAACGTCAAGAATTAGAAAATGCCCTGCTAAATAAAGGTTGGGAAAAAGATAGATTCGGCCACTTTAAACGCTCTATCAACAACATTACTAAAAGATTTAAAATGGGTAAAATTTCCTGTAGATATGAACGCCTTGTTAATATCAATAACAAAAATGAATGGCTCAACATGTCTTCCAAAACCCTCTATTATAAAAATTTTAAACTCAATAAACAAGGTTTGCTTTTCTTCTCTTAACTATCTTCTCTCAAAAAATAAATATTGACAAATTGTGTAATAAAATGTTACCTTAATTTAAATTAACCAATCATACTAACTCAAAGGAAATTTAATATGATTATTTTTGCATGGTTTTTATTAGTATTGTCTGCTATTCGAATTATATATGGTCTTATTAAATTGGGATCTGATATGGCGACTTATAAAGAATTGACGTTTCCATGGTTTTCGATTCTTGTGTGTATTTTTTTTGTAATGTATTTTTTTAACTGTCCACCAATAATACCTTGATGGGGTTTTAAAGCTGGTTAGTTTAAATTTAATCCTTCCCTACTATCCAGCACCTATCCTTTAAACTCTCATCCTCACTTAATACCAATATATATCCTCCTGTGCTATGATACCACCCATCCACTATTATCTCTCCTCTATGAACCAATACATGACAATTCGGACATATCTCGCATATATTACTATTCTCATTCCCTCCTCCTTTACTACGACTCACTATATGATGACGTTCTAATATCATTTCAATTCCACAAATATTACATATTTCCATTTCTTTCCTTATAATTAAAATATATTTTGTTTATTTGCCCAATACTTTAAATGTATTTATTCTTTCCATCCCAAATATACACTCATATAAACTCTTTTCCACTCCTAAAAAATTGTCTATACTACTCAAACATAATTCTAACCCACTATCATATTCTAACTCTTCTATTACCATCAAATCTATACCATTTTCCTCACAATATACTCTCTTAATACCATCTTTATACTTTGAATATTCACTACTATGCCAATATGTACCATTAAACTCAATTGCTTTTCTTAATTCAGGTATCCATATATC
>JRFF01000003.1 GCA_000753575.1 Candidatus Izimoplasma sp. HR2
ATTTTAACTAAAGTAGGACTTATAGATCATATTAAGAAACTACCAAACCAGCTTAGTGGTGGACAAAGACAACGTGTAGCGATTGCTCGTGCACTTGTTAAGAACCCTGATATAATTTTAGCTGATGAACCTACTGGTGCATTAGATCATAAGACAAGTGAAAATGTAATCGAACTAATCAAAGGGCTTAGTAAAGAGAGATTAGTACTTGTAGTAACTCATGATAGAGGTATAGCAAATAATCATGCTACAAGAATTATTGAGCTTACTGAAGGTAAATTTACTAGTGATTTAATTAAAGAAGATATTGAACAAACATATCAAAACGTATATAAGAAAACAAAACCTACTAATTTAAGTCTTAGAGATAAGGTTGAATTAACTTTTAGAAAAATAAGATCACAGTTCTTAAGAACTTTCTTCACAGCGCTTTCTTTAGCGCTAGCATTTAGTTTTACTATTTTGTTTAACGGTGTAGAAAGAGGAATTAGTGATGCGTATGATGCTTACTTTGAAGCTTTAAATAAAGCTAATAGTTATGCGTTTAGTTTTGTACCTGAAGATGATGTGGTGAGCTTAAATGATTATTTAGCTGCATCTGATAATTTACTTGAATCATATCAATCATTTTTCCTTAATGATACTTCTGAAATTATTGCGGGAAACAGTGTAGATATAGCGTTTAGTCTTGAACGAGGAGGAATAGAAAGAGTTACTAATATTCCTACTAGACCTGATTTACTTGATCAGCATAAATTAAGATTAATTGATGTAGCCAATGTTGAGAACTATTCTTTTGATGATTTATTTATTGATAATAGTTTGTATCCTTATAACTTTGATGAAATTATGGTTACTAGTAAGTTTTATCGAGAGTATTTCCAATTAAGTGATGACATTGTTAGTTTAAATTCATTTATTGGAACTTCTATTGAGATGCCTTTATATAGTTTTAATATTGAGAAAGGTATCTATAATGTTGAAGAATACCTTAATAACTTAGTTGAACTTGAAGATGGTTCAATAGTAGAAGATAATCCTTTCTACCTAGAAACGTCTAAAGTAAGGTATTTAAATATAAATATTCCTGAATATTGTTATTACTATGACAATATTAATGAGTTTTATCAAGATAATTGCGATCAAATTATTGATGATGAATCATTTAGTCGTTATTTTGAAAGTGTTGATGAGTATATTGATTATATTGATGGATTTAAAGCACAGGTTAATAATATAGATCCTGATTACTTTGATATATTGTTTAGAAGTGGAGCAGTTTATTACGTAATTGATGAAAATGAAACAAATGGATATATTCCACCATTTGATCAGTTTTATATTGAAAGAGTTTATCGTGCATTATACGATGAAGCGTCTTTGTTAGAAGGATTAGCGTATTTTGAAGATGGTATTTTTAAAGAACAATTATCAACTAAAGAGATGCTTATAACTGGTATTATTGAAAATGATAATGAATCAATTGTATATATGGACTTTGAAACATATAATAAATTATTTAGTTCTAGTCCAACTGTGGTAATTCAAACTGGATATTATAGTATTAATTTAGCTAGTGGTATTAATAAAGACTTTGCCCCTGTAGATATAGCACTTGAATACTTTGCATATCCTTTAAATAGTGTTTCAAAAAGTGTTCAAAATGATTATAAGATAATTAGAAAAGAAAATATTGAACAAGGAGAAGTATGTTCAATATATGATATTGATAATATAATAAATAGTGATTCTGAATTTGAGGAAGTCAAGTTACTAGGCGATGTATTCAATCTTAGAGATTATTCAAGTTGTAAGATAAATACAGAAAGTTATCATTACTTAACAAGTATTAGAATACTGTTTGGAGTATTCTTTAACGTTTTAATGTTTATTAGTATTGTCTTCTTTAATATTTTGCTTCAAGTAATTCTTTCTGAGAGAATTGGAGAGATTGGAGTATATCGCTCTGTTGGTTCAACAAGTAAAGATATTAAAGTCTTGTTCTTTATGGAAATTGTATTTGAAATTATACTTGCGTCAGTACTTAGTATTGTTATTATTTATTACGCTAACGATGTAATTAACGCCGTATTCCTAGATGTTATTAATCAAGGAAGTGGAGTTATTAACTTTGCAGGTATGAAATTAAGTATTGGAGATAGTGCTTCAATAACTAATATTAGCTTCTTTAATCTATTATTCTATATCGTTGTTGTATTTGTTTTACTAGGATTCTTAAGTAACAGAAATGTTTCTAAACTAGCAAATACTAAACCAATAGATATATTAAGAGAGGTGGACTAAAATGAAAACAATTAACAGATATCTTATTTTGTTAGTCTTTTTACCACTCATAATTTTCCTTGGAAGTTGTGCAGAAACGGCTGAAAATGAGCATTTACCAGAATATTGTCAAACATATTCTGGCTTTATGTCGATTGCTAGTAAAGACTTATATGATCTTGTTGGAGGAATAACTAGAGATGATTATTTAACTGCTATTTCAGTTATAGAATTAGAGTTTGATGTTGATGATCCATATAGAGAAGTTGATTTAAGTGGTATTCAATGTTTCCAAAACCTTACTTCCCTTACTTTAATTGGACAAAGTTTTAAAGATATCAGCCCTATTAGTGCACTTAAGAATATTCAAGAAATAACTTTATTGAATACTTCTGTAGTTAGTATTGATAGTTTTAAAAACTTAAGTAAGATTAAAGAATTAAATATTACAGGTACAAAGACACTTCAAAGTGTTGATGGTGTTGAAGAAATGACTAAATTAACTAGTTTAGAGTTAATTGACAATGGAATTGTTAATATTGATGGATTAAATAACTTAGTTAACTTAACAACACTTAACCTTAGTTATAATGAAATTTCTGAATTCCCAAATATTAATCAATTAACCCAACTAACAGAATTATATGTTAACTATAACAATATACATGTTCTAGGGGATGACTTAAGTGGATTAAGCTCCTTGATAACACTTGAAATGCGTGATAATAACATTTGTGATTTAAGCTCTTTAGATGACTTAACCAGCCTTGAATCACTTGATTTAAGTTTTAATAACCTTGGTTGTGATGGATCCGGGGAAAGCCCTGATTTCTCTAGTTTAGATAATGCGTCCAATCTAAAAACAATTAAGTTGAATGATAATGATCTTGTTTCTATTGAGGGACTTAGAGGTCTTAATTTACCTCTTGAAACACTTCAATTAGAGAATAATAATATTATTGATATTTCACCTATTGGTGAATATACAGGTTTGAAAAAACTAGTTTTATATGGAAATAACATTGAAAATATTAGTGATCTATCAGGAATGGTTGGATTAACTATAATTGATTTATCTGATAACTCAATAGTTGATTTTTCTGGATTACTTAGTATTGAAAATCTTGAAGATATTAATTTAAGTAATAACTTGATTGAATCAATACCCGATTTAGTAACGTTAGAAAAAGAGTATTGGCCTCATTTATATAATTTAGATTTACATTCTAATGTATTAACTGATATTTCAGGTATTGAAGGACACTCTAGTTTAAGAGAGTTGATTATATCAGATAATGGCTTAACTGTAATATCTGGATTAAGTGATTTACCTGAACTTGAGTATTTTGAAGTCTTTTGGGATCTTCCTCTAGGTGAAGTTGAAGACTGGCCTGAAGAATTTGAATTAGAAACTAATCCAAATTTAATTAGTATTATAAATAACTCATTTAACAATGTTCCTAACCTTCCTTTGTTATACATAGAGGATGAAGGACTTGAAACTGAGATAGTAACTGATATGTTTGATTTTGGCTTTGAATTAGGTGAAAGTGTACAAATATTAGGTTCAATTAATGGACTTATTAGTGTTGGAGATATTAATTTTAGTGGAATGGATATTGCCTTAATAGATGAATTTTCTATTAATCTTCCAAACCTTTATAAAATAGATGTATCAAATACAAATATTGAAGATATTAGATTTATATTAGGTAATCCTGGCTTAGTAAGCCTTAATATTTCTGATACTGCGGTATCAAATTTATCAGTGATAAGCGGCTTAAATACTAATGATTTAGATGAGCTAGATCAAGTTAATGCATCTAACATAAGTGGAGATAACCACCTAGTAGACTCATTTATTGAGTTACCAGAGTTATCAATAATATTATTAGATGGAACAAATATTATTTCAATAGAAAATAGTTTTAACTCACTTGTGGAGTTAACTACTTTCAGATTGGATTCTGTTGAATTAGTAAGTATTGTAGACTCTTTTAATGATATATTTGACTTTTATACTATAGAAAATACGATTCAAATCAATGATAGTAAGATAGGAATTATCAATGGAAGCTTTAATGGTGGTAATTATTACTTTATTGAGATTATAGATAACTTAAGTACAGGAGTTACTGAAATCACAGATTCATTCAATGATATAACTACAGCAACTTCTGAAGGATCTTTATATATATATGGCAATAATTTTGCATCAGTTTCTGGAAGTTTTAATAATGGTTCTCATAGATTACTTGGATTTTTTGATAATGCTGGATCTGGAGTTACTTCTTTATCTGATTCCTTCAATAATCTTTTAATAAGTACTGATGATATTTTATCAGTTGTGGCAAATAATTTTGAAACAGTAGATAATTCATTTAATGGTGTTACAGCTGGATCATTATATTTATACGCTAATTCAATTAGTACAATTACAAACTCACTATTTGAATTAGATGTTACTGATGAACTTAATATTCAGAATAATAATTTAGAAACATTGGTTGGATTAAATTTTGTAACTAGTGTTCCAAGCTTTGATATAAGCAATAACCATCTTACAACTGTAAGTTTTATTGATGGAATACCTGATTTAACTGACTTAGATATTTCAAATCAGTATAATAGTGATACATTGACACTTACTTTAAGTACAATTGACGGTATTAATAACATGCCTGGTTTAGATAACATAGTAATGAATGAACTGTTAATTACTGAAATTGATGGGTTTAAAAATATAGCAATCACAGAATTTATTTTAAATAAAACTGTGAATAATGAAGGTACAATTACTTCAATAACTAGTGATTCCTTTACTAATAGTCTTATTACAGAATTAGATTTATTAGAACATAACTTTGATAATATTGATTTCTTAACAAATTTTACTAATCTTGTTGATTTATCATTATCGATAGACTTAGTAGATTTAAGCTATTTTGAAACAGCTGTATTTGAGGCTAATCTAGAAACACTTATACTGGAAAACGTCCAAGATACTACAAATTTCAGTTCTTTAAGTGAATATGATGATTTAACATTCTTAAGTTTTAATAGTTTGAATACTTTGGTTATAAATAACCTAGATGGAATGAATTCACTTAATTCAGTAAACTTTGTGAATAGAGCAAATCTTACAGAGTTTAATAATAGCTTTAATACAATGCCTAGTCTTAATTTATCTGAATCATATCTAGATCTATATACATCTCTAGCTACACTTAATACTAGTTTTGATGTATATTCAAGTGGTGATTCTGTTTCAATTAATGGATCAATAGATGTTATTGATAGTTTTAATAATGTTGGTGAAGTAATTCTTGCATCTACTTCTGAAACTACAATTAACTTTGATGCTTTAAGTTTTGATAATATGGCAATATTAACTATTGAAACAAGTGAACATGATAGTTTCGCTATATTAAATAATTATTCAAACCTTACAGTCTTAACAATCGAAACTCTAAATAAAAATATTACTGATTTAGATAACAGTAATATTACGTCTTTAATTATTCAGGAAACAGATGTATTAGTAGATACATTAACACTGGATATCGCTTCAAATGGTAGTTTAGAATTTTCTTCTCTATCAGCAGGAACTGTTACATTGAATACAGTTAACGATACTTATGATTTAGATATTGGGGGCGGAAATATAGTATTAAATCTAGATAATATTTACGCCGATTTAAATGGAACTTTCTTAGATTTCACATTAAATAGTGCTAACGTAGTTCAAGTTGATTTATCTGACTATTCTTCACAAAACACGATATTTAATACAGAATTACTAGATCATATATATAAAGCTGCAACAGAACAAGTTAATGCAACGACAATGACAGTTAACTCTTTAGTACCTACTATATCCGTTAGGACTATTGTAGATACATTGAATATTAATGATATAAATGCAAATGATTATACAATAAATATAACTAATGGGAATGCATACTTAAATAGTGATGAATTAAACTTAGTAGTAGATTTTACAGGAAATAATCTTTACGCAGAATATGATTTAATTGAAACAATTAGCTTATTAGGGTCATTAAATGAATTAATTCTTAATTCTAATAACTTAGGTACTGCAACACTTAACAATACTTCAATTACTACAGCTACAATTACATCAAATCAAGCATTATTGGCTGTTACAGGAAGTAATATAACTAATCTTGATATTTCTAACAATTCAATCAATAACTTAACAACAAGCGCAATAGGGGCTGTTGTGACAGTGGCATCTACTAATAACGAAATATTTAATATATTGGCAAATGCCTCATCTTTAGTATTAAATACAAATAATGTACCAGAAATTATATTTAATACAACTTCTTTCATGGATAATTTAGATATTAGTAATGGTAGTTCAATAAATACACTTACATTTAATAATGCTAGTATTACTTCGATTATATTAGGTTCAAGTGAAGCAAATATAGATATAAGTGGACCATTTATATCTTCTGTAGTTTTAAATATGAATAACTTGGGTACTATTTCAGCAAACTCTTCATCTGCAACTTATGAAATAAACTCAGAAGTAGTAGCAATGGACTTAGATATGAGTGCACAAACTGTACAATTAAATAATGTAAATATGACAGATCTTAATATACAAGGGACTTCGGATATTGGTACTATAGCATTACTTAATACTCCTTTAGTAGATACCATTACTTCCAATTCAGCAAATGTAACTAGTTTTAATATTGGTAGTAGTGTAGCTACTTTATCAGTAACAGGATCAGCTATACTTAATTCAACTGTTAATAATAATTCATTGGTTAACCTAACAGCTAACTTGGGTACTAATAATTTAATAGTTAATTCAACTAATACAGGTTCAGGATCATTTGTTTTAACTGCGGATACAGTAGATTTTAATATTGCTTTAAGCACTGTAACTATTGATAATAGTAGTACAATAACTTCTTTACAGTTAGGTTCTACTAGTTTATCAAATATTTCAGCTGGTACCGCAAATATAACTAATTTAGATATATCTGATTCATCATTTAGTTTAGATGTAACAGGAACAAATATAACTAATTTAGACTTAGTTACAAATACTAATACATTATTTTTAGGTGTTGGATTAACCACTACAGTAGAATTTACTCATGGTGGAGCAGTTGATGTAAGTATTAGTACTAATACAAAAGATATTACAATTAATTCAACGACTGATATAGTATTAACAAGTTCTACATTAACAAGTTCTACATTTAATTTAGCAGTTAATAATGCGACTCTTTACTTATCAGCAGGAGCATTAGACTATTCAATAGATGGAACATTGAATAATTTATTAATTAATTCTACATCATTAAATAATTTAAATATAGGTGTTGGATTTAATGCAAATCAAGTACGACTAGAAGATACTAATGTTACAAACTTAGATTTCTCTAATGGGACTATAGAATCTTATATCATGGGTGGTAATACTACTTCACTAATTTTACTAGGAAATGACTTAGATACAATAATATTAGATTTACCTAACCTAAATAACTTAACAACAAATAGTACTGTAGTAGGGGCATCATTATTTGTAACTGCCTCATCTACATCGTTAGACTTAAACGGTTCCATTGATAATGCAACTTTAGATGAAGCAACACTCGCATCTATTAATTTAACAGATATTACCATTGATAATCTTATAATTAATAGTGATTCATTAACTTTACTTAATACTTCATCAAGTGTAAGTAATACTTTAGAGATTACTACTAACAATGATAACTTCAACTTAACAACTGATGTTCCTGCATTAGATTACACAAGTGCAGTAACTCATAATTTAAATTTAAATACAACTTCCGTTACTAACCAAAGTATTACTACAAATGTAGACAGTATTACACTTAATGCTGTTCCTACGAGTATAACTATTACTGGTAATAATATTAATAGCTTAAGTGGTACCGCAGATAATATTGCTTTAAGTAGTACTGATAACGGATCGTTAACATTAGATATAATTACTACTAGTGTTACTGTGAATAATACATCATTAACTTCGATTGATACTTTATTAAGTACAGTTGATACTTTAGTTATTTCCACTAATACTAATAACTTTAATTTAACAACAGATATTGCATCAATCGATTATACAAGCGCAATAACTGACAATTTAAACCTAACAACTACATCAGTAGCTAATCTTAATATAGATACAAATGTAGATAGTATTACATTTAATGCTCCTTCAACAAATGTAGTTATTTTAGGAGCTAATATTAATAATGTAACTGGTTCGGTAGATACAGTTTTATTTACTGAAAATGTTGGATTTGGAACATTAACCCTGGATTTAGATGCAAGTACGGTTACTGTGGATAATACTACATATACACAAATTGATACTACGGGAGTAAGAACAATTACTACTATGACAGTAGGAGGATCTACTTTAGAAGCTATTAATAATAATACTGTTTCAATTACTAATCTTGATGTAACCGATACTGCTGCTAGTATAAATATCGATTCGCAAGCTACAAATATAGATATTAATTCACTTACTGCAAGTAACACTGTTACGCTTATCTATACTAGTGCAAATACAGTTAATTTAACTATATCTAATCTTGATGATTTAAATGTTACTGCTGCTCTTTCAAGTAATGTAATACTTAATGGAGATGTAGTGAATTTAGTATTATCTGGTAACTCAATTAATAGTGTAGTAACTACATCATTCACTGCTTCAAATAAATATACTATGAATGATACATTGATTGATGATTTATCATTTATTAGTGTAGGACTTGTAGCTTCATTAGTAGAACTTGAAGTTAATACACTTGACGTAGCTAATGTAACAAGTATTGTTGAAGATTTAAGAGATTCAGGAATTATATTGTTTAGTCCGATTATTAGTCAGGATATTTATGATGATTTCTATAATACTGAGTTTGATGACTTAACAGCTCAGGAAGTACTGGATAGCGTTAGATATGACGGATTTAGAGATACAGCAATATTAAATGCATTTAATGAAATTAGAACTAATACTTACTTCCAATACATAACTGATCCTGATTTAAATACTTCAATTGATGGACAAAGTTATGGAGATATGCAGTTCTACTTAGATAGTTATACTGCAGGTGAAGGAACTACGGAAGCTCAATTAGAAATTGATAATGGTGCAGCATTTGTTCAAGCTATTAGAGATTCTATTCAAGCTACTTTAGATGAAACTGTTTTAGTTATAGTAGAACTTGATTTAACTAATAGTGTAGATCAAAGTATTATTGATGATTCGAATACACATGCAACGACAGAAAGTGGACTTATCGGGTTCACTATAGGATAGGAGGAAGACATATGAAAAGACTTTTATTAGTTTTGCTTAGTGTTATTTTACTAAGTGGATGTGGGATCTTAGACCGTGGAAATTACGAAAAAGATCGTACTGGATATGTCCTTAGTGAAGATTTGATTATTAGTTATCACACTAATTCGATTGGTGAAATCGATGTTTTTCAAATTGATCAAATCATGTCTTTCTTTGAAGCCTTAGATTATACTAATTTTGATTTGGGTCTATTAAGCGAAAACGTCTTATTTAACTCATTTGTTAATGTTGTTGATTTGACGAGTTGTGGGGTTGAAAGTGATTCTATGATACCTAAATTTATTCGAACAAATGAAGGTACTTATTATTATAATGTTAGAGATAATGGGTATTGTACTTATGATGAATATATTTTCCATGAAGATGGGTACACAATAGAAACTGAATACTTAGTTGTGGAGACTAATCCTCTTGAAAATATAAATATTACTTTATATAAAGATGCTGATTTTAAAATAAATACTTTTGAAGTTATTATATTTATTGAAAATATTTATTATGATGAACTTGAAGATATATGGGTTAAAGAGCTAATTAGCGCTCTTCCTATGTCTACTAAACAAGCTGGAAATCTATATGAAGATAATAGTGATTTTATTGAAGAAATCACTGTGTTTGAACAATATGTTTTAGATAATCAATCTATTAATTTATTAGTATTAAAAGAAAACTACACAGATGAAGATGTGAATAATATATGGGATGAAACTACTATTGATGTTTTAGGTAGAGATCATGAAATTATTAAGAAAGTAAGATTAATTAATTCTCAAGAAATTATAGATATTATAAATGATACTTTAAGTAGATTGGGGATGTTCCAATGATGAAGAAGATATTATTAGTTATTAGTTTATTCTTAGTTATATTCTTATCTGCGTGTGGTGAAGATGCTAGTATTTATAATTTTAAAATTAGAAAAGATGATTATTTAGTAAGTGAAAGTGGTAATGTTCTTGTTGAATATAAAACAAATGAAGAAGGAAAATTAGTAAAACTAAGTATTGATAGATTATTATCTATAGAAGATATGATATACTTTAATCCGTTAATTAATTATGATTACGTACTTGAAGGGTTTACTGGAGATATCTTTACTGACGCAGGGTATTCGTGTACTAAGTATGATGATTTTGAAGTACCTATAAATATTGAAATAGGTTCAACAAGATTTAAATATGAAAGAATTGATTGTGAGTATCAAGAAGTAGATAGAAATAATATTATTAAGACTGGGACATACGCTAGAAGATATGCATTAGAAGATACTTTAGGATTTAACCAAGATACTATTATAAGTATTGTTGTATATGATGAAAACTCAATTGAGAAGTTTATTGATATTATTGATTTACCTAATTCAGTTAAATCAATAGGAGTTTATAGTATTGGATTTAATTCTGATAAAGATGGATTTGTGTCAGATTTAGTTAATTACTACCAGGAAATAGCTATTTATGAACAGTTATTCCTAAAGATTCAAGAAAATGAACTAACAATCGCAGAAGTAACTGGATTCACAGAAGATATTAATATCTTAGATTTAAGTAGTTTAGGTGATATAACACCACTAATTGATGATTTTGTGATTGATTATGAAGAAGAGATTATTGCGCTTGATGAACTTGAAGACCTAATTGAAGCTATTAGTACTGAAGAAGTAGAACCTGAAGATGTTACTGATGACGAATAATTGAAACTAGTTTAGGATGTGATAATTTGGAATTATTAATAAGAAAAATGGATATGAGTGATGTTCCTTTTGTTTATGAAGAAGAGATTAAAATCTTTGGGAAGAGCCTCGGAGAAATGACTTTGTATAATGAAATACTACACAATAAAATGTCTAGATATTTTATTGCTTTAGTAGATAAAAAACGAGCAGCTTATGTTGGGAGTTGGCTTACTATACCCAATGCTGAGATTTTAAATTTGTTTGTTTTAGAAGAATATAGAGGACAAGGTATTGGTAAAAAGCTTATTGATGAAGTTGTTAAAGTTTGTAATAAAGAAAAGATTGATATGCTTACTTTAGAAGTTAGAGTAAGTAATAAGTATGCAATTAAGATGTATGAAGATATAGGATTTAAAGTTGGCATAGTACGTAAAAAGTATTATGAGAATAAAGAAGATGCATTACTCATGATACTTAGTTTAGGAGGTAAATAATGATTGTTTTAAGTGTTGAAAGTTCTTGTGATGAAACAAGTGTTAGTATTATTAAAGATGGAATTAATGTACTTAGTAATGTTGTTCTAAGTCAAATAGATATTCATAAAGCATATGGTGGAGTTGTTCCTGAGATTGCTTCTAGAGAGCATATTAAAGGGATTACCATGGTTTTTGAGGAAGCTTTAAATATTGCGAATGTAGAAAAAAGTGATATTGATTTAGTCGCAGTTACTAAAGGTCCTGGACTGATTGGTAGTTTATTAATAGGGGTAAATGCTGCTAAGGCTTTTGCTTTTAGTAATGATATAGATATTGTTGGTGTTCATCATATCGCAGGACATATTTACGCAAATGCATTAAGTAAGGATTTAGTATTTCCTTTAATATGTTTAGTAGTAAGTGGAGGACATACAGAACTTATCTTAATGAGAGAACATTATGATTTCTTTAAACTAGGTGAAACAATGGATGATGCTATAGGTGAGGCGTATGATAAGGTTGCTAGAACTGTAGGACTTGGATATCCCGGAGGTCCTATAGTGGATAAACTTGCTTTTACTGGAGAACCTTTATATAAAATGCCTGATATTAGTTTAGGTAATACATATAATTTTAGTTTTAGTGGAATTAAATCACATGTTATTAATTTAGTACATAATATTAAACAAAGAAATGAAGAGATTAATATTCCTAATTTATGTGCTAGTTTCCAAGAGACAGTTACTGAAGTTTTAGTAACTAAGAGTATTAGAGCTATTGAAGAGTATGATGCTAAGATGTTTATGATCGCAGGGGGAGTTGCTGCTAATAAAGGACTTAGAAAGAAAATAGATGAAAGAATTAATAATGTAGAAGTTATTGTTCCTGAGTTTAAGTATTGTACTGATAACGCCGCTATGATTGGCGTTGCTGGTTATTATCAATATTTAAAAACTAAGAAAACTGATAATATGGAACTTAATGGTTCTAGTAGAATTAAGTTAGTGTAGGTGACTATATGAAAATAATTAGAAATTTAATTATTATATTGATTATATTGATTGCTTTAGGAGTTATCGGACTAGGTGCTATAGAGGTAGATGTTGATGATAGTAGTTTATCAACAATCGTTTACGAAGAAGACGCAAATTTAACAGATATTTTACAAGCTAAGTTTATAAGTTTGTTTGTAAGTGGTTCTACAGAAGAATCATCATTAGTAGAGGATATTATTAATTTAGTAATTTATGATTCTATTAAAAATAATATAAATTCAGATTATGATCCACTTGGAGATTGTGAAACTACTGAATGTAATTATGTTATTTATGAAGATTATTATTATATTAATTATATTTTCGCAGAAATGAATGATGATGGACAATTAGTTTTAACTGTTAGTTTCGGAACAGAAGAATTTATTGAGGTTAATACAATATTAGTTTTAGTATTTGATGTTGATATAAAATTACTTAGTATGTCTATAGAGCTTACTTTAGACAAATACTACCTCGCAGACTATGAAATATCTAAAACAATGTTAGATAGAATTTTTAGTAAAATTGATACAGAAAACATTGAATCACAGGTTTCAAAAGGTGAACTTAATTTAGAAGAATATACTTATACAATTTCGTTCTCACCTTTTTCATAAGATTTATATATTAAATTCATAAAATATTCACATATTTTCTATATAATTGGGTTATATTTGAAATAACGAATGGAGGAGATTTTTAATGAGAAGATTATTTATGGCTATTTTTATTCCGGTGTTGTTTATTTTAGGGACACCAGCATTAGTTGCAACACTTATGTATGATGGAACAGGTGATACTCACATGCCTACTCATCTATATGTAGAGGGTGCTAGTGCGAAAGACATGTTATACGAAGAATTAACTATGTCAATTGACGATGTAGAAAGCGGAGCTACTGATGATATGATTTTTAACTTAAGTCAAGATATTATCAATACTGCTATCTTTGAAGCAATTAGACAACCAGATGTAAATCCAGACTACATGCCAAATGATGACTGTGTAGAGGATTCATGTAATTATATTTTTGCTGAACCAATTCAAGTCGAAGGATTTGATATTAGTTTAAGAGTTGTTGGAGTTTGGGTTGAATTTGCACAAGACAAATTTATCCTTAATGTATTCCTTGAAGTAGATATTAATGAAGGGATTACATACAAAACAATTATGGAAACACATTTTATCTTACAAGATGAAGCAAATGAGTATGTACTTAAGTTTGATAAAATCCAAATTGGTAACTTACCAATTCCTGGTAGTTTAATTTCATCAATCATTTCAACACTTGATAAGCAAATAGACCAAGTAGATTTTGATGATATGTCAGATGATGTACCTGTTGGTGAATTAGACGTTGCTAATTTAACTTATAAATTACAAAAAGATGAAATATTAGAGCAAATGGCTTCAGAGGAAGGTGTAGAACCTGATGCACAAGCACAATTAGCTCAAGAAGTTTTATCAATTATATTCGATAATAATTTACTTAGTTTTGAATTAGTTGATGAAGAATTCGTTTTAACTGCAGGAGTATCTCTGTTTAAAAACGATGATTCACAAACTATCCCTGATTATCTATATGATATGCACTTTAAAGAAGAAGTTGAAGGTGTAGAAGTGATAGGAGAATTTGATGTAGATTCATTTAATCCAGAAACATATTTAAAAGATAAGTTTACTGAGTATATCTTTAATTACGCTTTAGTAGGTGGTAACTTCGTTATTACTGAACAAACATTCAATAAATTAATCTATTTTGGTGCTTCAGGATTTGAAGATACAAGAACTACATATGAATATGAAAACTTAACTACAGGAGAAATTGAAGTTTTAGATATCGGATTAAAAGCAATTTGGTTCGATTTAGCTCCTGAGGAAATTTATATAAACGCATTATTTAAAATAGCTGGAATTGATAGTTTACTTCAAATTAGAGCTGTTGATGTATCTGATCCACTAGATGATTCACAATTAATGTTTGAATTTGCTGAAATTACATTTGGTAAAGACTTAGGAGAAGCAGATGGAGACTATTTAAGTATTCTAGATTTAGAAGCATTTAAACAAGTATTTGCTGAACTTGGAGATGTTGAATTTGGTGAATTTGATGCAGATGGAACTTTAATTATTAGTGTTGAAGGATTATCTTCAGTAATGAATGATGGTTCTGCAGATGATGATGGTACTGTTAGTGTTGATGGAATCTTATTAGTTGAAGATGGAATCGAACTAGTTATCACAGTTAACTCTGTATACGCAGATGTAATTGAAGACTTCACTACAGCATTACAAGAAGTTGTTGGTAGTCCTGAATTAATAGATGATCTAGAATCAATTTTAGATACTACAACTGAAGGACCAGAACAAGATGTTTATGAAAGTGTTGTTGAACTTCAAGATTTATTAAATGATGATGATCCAGCAACTAACCCAGATGCTGAACAAATTACTGAAATGTTTGAAAGTTTCGAAGAACTTGATCCAGAAACTCAAGTAGCTTTCTTAGAAACATTTGAAGCTTTAATACCTGAAGGTATATTTGATGATTACGAAGATTTATTCAATGATTAAGTCTTAATTAAGTAAAGCCATAATCCAAAATAAAATAATATAACCCACATATAGAAAAACCCTTAGGTAACCAAGGGTTTTTCTTGATAGTTTATTACTTTAGGGGGGAATTCATTATGATTCCAAGTATTCAGTATGATTTCAATTTTGATATTGTTTTAGGAATGATATTTATCTCATATCTAGTATATGGGTATCTTTCTGGTGGACATAAACAAATTAGATTATCAATTAACTTAATACTTCCTTTCATGGTGATTTACTACTTAGGTAGCTATATAACAACATTAATGTATGTACCACTTAAATCTACATTCTTCTTTGAAGTTATAGATACATACTTACCAGCGTTTAAAAATACTATTGAGATGGTATTTGCATATATATTTACATATATTATGTTGTTCCTTGGAGTATTCTTATTATCAATTTACGCTAGAAGATATGTTTTGAATGAGAATATGAGAGCTAAACTAGGTAAAAAGAATAATTACTTAGGTGCATTGTTCGCATTTATTAATGGATATGTATTAGTATATTTCATTATCCTACCTGTATTTTCTTTAAATATAGTAGGTGGTGAAGCAGGATTAACTAATTTTGTATTAGAACATCCTCCTCCATTTTCAAGAATTGCGAGAACTGCGGAAAAGGCAGTTCCAATAAAAGGACTCGCGGATAAAGCTGAAGATTTCCAACAATTAATGTCAGTTGACGGGATTGAAGGATATTATAATGATGCTATTTATGATTATCAACAATTATATATTGGTAGTGATTCTTATGAAACTAGCTTTATGATTGATGTATACCCTGAATTTAGTAGTTCTTCTAAACAACTACTTGATGATGAGTACTTTGATTACTTCGGTGAAAATTTATCTGCATCAAATTATTTAGGAGTTTCATTAATACTTGTAACTGAAACTAGTACAAGTGACCATTTATACTTAGATTTATTAGTATTAGAAAATGATTTTAAATCAGAATTAATAGCTATGGAAGAGTTAGTTTCCGAATATGAAGCTTTACTTGTAGCTTACGATAAAGATGTTATTGATTATGAGTATTCATTACTATATCAAGCTTATTTAGATGATTTAGATGATTATATGGATGCTGCGTTTACTTATGTTGATAATAAAGTAGATACAGTAACTAGTGGAGGAACATTCACAGATACATTTATTTTAAATAGACCAACATTTAGCGTAGTTACACCAAGTGGATATGTTCATGAAGGTGCACTTACTGAACCTTCTGTTATAACTGAGTCAACTGAAGTTACTGAAGCTATCGCAGATTTAGCTTTGTATGTAAATAAAATTGATATTTCAAATAATTTAAGCTCTTATGGAGTAAACTTTAAAAATCATAGGGGATTACTTACTTGGTATATTGAAGAATTAGATGGGATAATGGCTTCAGAAGGTAGTGGTAGTGATATCTCAGAAGTTATTGTTAGTTTTAAAAATAACTATGACTTAATAGTCGCAGATATTAACGATGAAGAATTAGAAAGTAAATTATACTTAGCACAAATGAGTATTGTTAGTTATGATGTTTTTACATCTTGGCTCACTTGTACTATGGATAATATAGATACTGTACCACTTGATGAAATAGAACTTGCGACTAATAGATGCACTAATATTAATACAGATTTGGTAACTGATTATGACTTTACATCAGATGCTTTAAACATTGTAACTACCTTGTTTGAAGGAGATAGTGTTTCATGGATTATATTACAATATAAATATGATTATGAAGCTGGTGGATTTGTAGATGAATTTGAGGATTATCAGGAAGTATTAGATATTTTAGTTAGTACTAAAGAGTTAGTAGATGAATATGATCTATATTATAAAGATATAGCTAACAGTTTAGAAGGTAACTTATCTATGGTCTTCAAAATAGGAATAAGTGTAATGAAGTATCATCTTGATATATATGATACTTTAAGTAATACTCCAATACTCTCCGCAGTGTTTAACGATGCCGCACGGTTCTGTATGGGAGAAAATAATAGTAATCTTAACTTAGATGTTTATATTTGCCCTGAAACTGATGAAGATGGGGGATTCTTACAAGAAATATTCAATATGAGATTCTTAGCTACTGATATCTTATTTAAAGCTTATTTAATGGTTGATGATGAGAATGAAGCTATTATTTATGATTCTGTCAAAATGAGAGAGTTCTTAGAAAAAGCTAATCAATCAGTTGAAGATAATGTAATAACACAAGAAGTTATATCAATGTTTGCTGATCAATTCGCATTTAATGTGATTGATGAAGCAACTAACTATACACTTTTAGAACAAATGTATGATGATGGACAAATTTCTATTGAAGCTATGCGTATTCTTGCAGATGATGAATATGAATTATTTAGTATGGAATTTAGACAAAGAGTTAGAAGCTTAATTAGATAGAGAGGAGGGGACTAAATGAAACCTAGTGAAGAGTTAATGCTGTTACTTGAGTTAAATAATTATGATGTAGAAAAATTCAAACTCAAAATGCAAGTTAAGTATGAAGAAACTGGAAATCTTGATTTATATAAGTTTAAGAAATATGCTGATTTAATAGTTAGCCATTACTTATATGAAGAAAATCTTGATTATTTTAGTAGAAATCCCCTAACTTATAGATCTGATTGGGGAGATGACGTAGTTAGTATGGACCAATTTAAAGTAAAACATACTGATATATTAGAAGAAGAAATCACTTTAAAAGAGTTTTTAGTTCTTAAAGATTTTAATGAAGTAAATAGAGAAAGTATTTTATACGATATTTTAGATAAATGGGTAGAAGAATACCGTGAATCTAGCATTAGAAGTATGGAAAACTTAAGACATATGATTATTGCTTTACCTAAAAAGAGTAGAAAATATCATAAACCTAGTAAAATAATGTTTTTACTAGCTATTTTAATAGCTTTTGTGAATATGTTACTATTTAAAAACCCAGAAACATTACAACCTTCATTTATATCATTTATAAGTGACTTTGTAATAGACTGGAATCAATTACTTTATGATGTACCTTGGTATAGCTTATATGGAGTATTTACAATATTATTGTTTGTGTTGTATGCTGTTTTAAACAACTCGTTCTCAAGGCTAATTAGAGATGTTAGAGGCGAAAAGAACAAGTATGCTGTTAAAACATTTGATAAATGGGATAACGATATGAAAAACGCTAGATTAAAGCAATCAGGGATATTAGAAGATTATGTAGATTTAGTTGTTAAGAAGCCTAAAAAAAGTAAGTTAGAACTTAAAACTTTAATAGGACCTGAGATATTAATGGATAAATTTAAGAATTACGTTAAAATGGTTGAAAAGAAATATGACTGGATGACTAAAAATTATTCTAGATTTATGACATATATAAGATTACTATTCTTACTTGCATTCTTATTTAACCTAGGATTTATAGGTGTGGGATTTGCGATTATGAGGGGGTTAATCAATGTTTAAGAAGAAAAAGAAAAAAGAAGTTATATTTGAAGAAGAGATAGTTGTAGCTACTTCAAAAGAGGAACCTAAATCTGAAGAAAAAGAAGTAATAGAAGAAGTTGAAAAAGAAACTGAAATTATTCAAGAAGTTAATATAATTGATGATGAATTTGAGATTGAAGTACCTGAATCAGAAGAATTAGTTGTTGGGAAATTCACTTACTATGATAATGACCCTACTACTGAATGCGCAGTTGATGAAGATGAAATAGAAATTACTTCGCTTAAAGAAGCACGAGTTAATAAAGAAGACTTAGAAGAAGATGTCAAAGATAAGAAAGAACTTAGTTCTTATTTTGAAAAAAGTAAAAAAGATAATAAAAAGATTAAAGAAAAGCCAATAAAAGAAAAGAAAAAATCAAGAAGACAAAAAAATGAGGAAACAAAGTTTTCTAATATCAAAGACCAAAAGGTATATATATTTAGAAATAAGAAATATACAAAAGTTGAGGATTTTATTAATTATTTAAATAATCATTATTTAGAAATTGATGTAATATCTCAAGAAGTACTAGATGATGAGAGATTTTATGGTTGGCTTAGTAAAAAAAGTGGTGTTTTTGAAGATAGTATTAATCAATTTAAAGAAATCAAAGAAAAAATCGAGAAAAAATAGTTTTTCTCGATTTTATATTGCTATTTATTGTGTTATTATATAGAATATCATATACATAGAGGTGATTCATATGAAAGTCCAGCAGGTTAGCCTATTTTGAATATTTACAATATTAACAATAAAACTATAGAAATGGGTGAATAAAATGGAAGTAAGTCATTTTATAAATACAATAATCGAAGAAGATATAAGAAGTGGAAAACATAAAAAAGCTGTTACTAGATTTCCACCTGAACCTAACGGTTTTTTACACTTAGGACATGCGAGAGCTATTATCACAAATTACTCAATGGCTAAATTACATGGAGGTAATTTTAATTTACGTTTTGATGATACAAATCCTGTAAAGGAAGATGTATCGTTTGTTGAAGCGATTAAAGAAGATATTGCTTGGCTTGGCTGTAAGTGGGATAACCTTTATTTTGCGAGTGATTATTTTGGTGAAATGTATAGTAGAGCTTTAATTTTAATAGAAAAAGGTAAAGCTTTTGTAGATGATTTAACTGCAGAGGAAATTAGAGAATACCGTGGTAATCTAACTAATACAGGGAAGAATAGTCCTTATAGAGAAAGAAGTATTGAAGAAAACTTAGAATTATTTGTAGGTATGAAAGAAGGGGAGTTTCCTGATGGGGCTCGTGTTTTAAGAGCGAAGATTGATATGGAAAGCCCTAATATGAATTTAAGAGATCCTGTAATATATAGAATACAAAGAGCTTATCATCATAATACTAAAGATGAATGGTGTATCTATCCAATGTATGATTATGCACATCCTATTGAAGATGCAATTGAAGGGATTACACATAGTTTATGTAGTTTAGAGTTTGAAGACCATAGACCTTTATATGATTGGGTTGTAGAAAATACAGAAATGAAAGATGTGCCAAGACAAATAGAATTTGGTAAATTAATTATGGCACATAAAGTTACTGGGAAAAGATATATTAAAGATTTAGTAGATAATGGTGTAGTTAGTGGATGGGATGATCCTAGATTAATTACTTTAAGTGGACTCAGAAGAAGAGGAGTTCCACCAATGGCTATAAGAGATTTTATATATTCAGTTGGATTACCTAAAACTCAAGGTGAAACATCAATAGATATGTTAGATCAAATTATTAGAGAAACTTTAAAGTTAGAAGCTCCAAGAGTAAACGCAGTACTTGATCCATTAAAATTAGTTATTGATAACTATCCAGAAGGGCAAGTTGAATACTTAGAAGCTGAAAATAATAGAGAAAATATTGAGTTAGGTACTAGACAAATATCGTTTAGTAAAACTGTTTATATTGAAAGAGAAGACTTCGTAGAAGTAAAACCTAATAAGAAGTGGAAACGCCTTGCTTTAGGGATTGAAGTTAGATTAATGCATGCTTATTTTGTTAAAGCAAATAGTATTATTAAAGATGAATATGGTAAGATTATTCAAGTTAATTGTACTTATGATCCAATAACTAAATCAGGTTCTGGATTTAATGAAAGAAAACCTAATGGTAATATCCATTTTGTTGATGGTACTAACAATGTAGAAGCTGAATTTAGATTATTCGAAGATTTAATCTTAGATTTTGAAGATAAAGATGTTCCTTTTATTGAAAAAGTAAATCCTAATTCAATAATAGTTAAACATGGATATTTTGAAAAAGACATTAATCCTAAAATTTATGACAGATTCCAATTTACAAGGAATGGTTATTATAGTGTAGATCCAGATAGTACAAAAGATAAACTAGTATTTAACCGCATAGTTTCGCTACGTTCTTCATTTAAGAAGAAATAAATATACAATTCGCTTGCAATTTGATTTGTATAGTGTATTATGTAATAGACCTGAAAAATCAAATAATGTAATAAAATGAAAATTAACCAAGTTACTTTTATATTTTATGAAGCAGTATTTGCAGTAAGGAACAAATAAAATATGGAGGTAACAAACATGACTGGTAAAGTTAAATGGTTTAATTCTGAAAAAGGATACGGATTTATTACTACTGATGAAGGGCAAGACATTTTCGCTCATTACTCACAAATTCAAAAAGACGGATTCAAAAGTTTAGACGAAAATGAAAGAGTATCTTTTGACGTTGTTGATGGGGACAAAGGTCCTCAAGCATCAAACATCGAAAGTATCTAATTTCAAAATTAAAAGCTGAATTTATTCAGCTTTTTTTATTTCCTTTTTTTTGTTATGATATAGATGTAACAGTTAGGAGGTAATTTTATGACGAAGTTTACTGAAGATGTATTAGAAATAATAAAAATGATACCAAGTGGTAAAGTAATGACTTATGGACAAATAGCAGCTCTTGCTAATAATCCTAGAGGAGCTAGACAAGTAAGTAGGATTCTTCATTCAATGAGTGGAAAACATAATTTACCTTGGCATAGAGTTATTAATTCTAAAGGAACAATTTCATTAACTGGAGAACCTGGATATATTCAAGCAGAGATGTTGTCAGGTGAAGGAATTGATGTAATAAATAAGAAAATAGATTTAAAGAAACACTTATATAAATTTGATTAGTAAAGCACTATCTTTTCAGTGCTTTTTTTGGTATAATTTAAGTAGGTGATTAGATGAGTAATTTACTAGAAAATTTAAATGAAAAACAAAGAGAAGCGGTCCTCATGACAGAGGGTCCTGTAATGGCAATTGCTGGCGCAGGTAGCGGTAAAACAAGCGTTCTTACTACAAGAATTGCTTATTTAATTGAGAAAAAAGATATAGATATAAGTAATATCCTAGCGATTACTTTTACTAATAAAGCTGCGAGAGAAATGAAGGAAAGAGTAGTTAATCTAACGGACAATAAATTAAGTGAAATGTGGATTAGTACTTTTCATGCTTTTTGTGCTAAAATCTTAAGATTCCATATTGAATTATTAGGTTATAAAAGAGGTTTCCAAATTATTGATGATGATGATGCTAAAAAAATTATTAAAGAGATTTTAAAAGAAGAAAAGCCTGACGCAGATCAGAAAGAATTAAAACAGATAAGAACTAAAATTTCTAAAATGAAAAACAGAAGTGATAATGAAGGTTACAGTTTTAATAATAATAATGATCTTGCTTCACAAATATATGATGAGTATCAAAAATACTTATTTACTAATAACTTAGTTGATTTTGATGATCTATTATTATTAACTATTGATCTATTTAAACAATTTCCGGATATTCAAAAAATATATAATGATAAATTTAAGTATGTATTAGTTGATGAGTTTCAAGACACTAATAATGTACAATATGAACTTGTGTCATTAATCCTTGGTGATAACAGAAATATCTTTATAGTTGGGGATGAGGATCAATCTATTTATGCCTTTAGGGGAGCTAATATCAAGAATATTAGTAAGTTTAGAGAAGATTATCCAGATTACCATATCGTCTTATTAGAGGAGAATTATAGAAGCACAAATAATATTTTAAATGCTGCAAATCAGATTATTAAAAATAATAAGAGTCGTATTGAAAAGAAATTATTCTCTAGCAAAGGTGATGGAGAAAGTATTGTTAAGTATAAAGGGGCAACGGAGAGAGATGAAGTTGAATATATATCTAAGCAAATACTCAAGTTAACTAGAAAAGGGTATAAATTTAGTGATTTTGCCGTTTTATACCGAATGAATAATTTATCTAGAATGTTTGAAGATAACTTCTTAAGTAAACATATTCCTTATGGGATAGTGGGAAATACTAGTTTTTATAAAAGAAGAGAGATAAAAGACTTTATTGCATATTTAAGAATGATTCTTAGTTCATCTGATTTTTTTAGTTTTGAAAGAGCTATTTCAAACCCTCGAAGAGGGATTGGTAAAAAGACATTAGACAAATTAAAGAATTATATGTATCTATATGATTTAGATATTTTTGAAGCAATTGCTAAAAGTAGTGAGTTTCTTGGGAAGAGTGTGAGTAATAAGTTAATTGTATTTAAAGAAAGTATTGAAGACTATAGAAAACAGTTTGATATTTTACCTCTTAATGACTTTGTAGATCACATATTAAGTGATTCCGGATACCTAAAAGCATTAAAAAAGGATGAAAAATTTGAGGACAGATACGGCAATTTACTCGAATTTAAATCAATTTTACACGAAAATCAAAGCATTTACACACAATCAAGCAAACAAGACATGCTTTTATACTTACTTGAAGATATCAGTTTGAAGAGTGATGAGAATAGTGATGATTACGATAATAGAGTTACTTTAATGACAGTACATTCTGCGAAGGGATTAGAATTTAGAGTAGTCTTTGTGATAGGTCTTGAAAATGGGATATTCCCAATGATAAGAGCTAGTGAAGCAGATCAACTTGAAGAAGAAAGAAGATTGATGTATGTTGCAGTAACTAGAGCTAAAGAGTTGTTATTTTTAACTAATGCTAATGTTAGAAACTTATACGGCGAAAGTAGACATACTGTTGAAAGTCTATTTGTTAAAGAGATTGATGAAGATTTATTAAGTATAGAAGGGTATGATTCATATACTAGTAGACCAAGTAGTTTTAGAACTAATGGACAAGTTAGAAAAAGTGAAAGAATGGTTACTAGTCTACCGAAAAAAGCTGCATCAATTAAACAAAGAAAAAGTAATTTAGATAAATATCAAAAAAATGATTTAAACAAAGGTGATAGAGTTAATCATACTAAGTTTGGTGAAGGTATGGTAATTAGTGTGGCAGGAGATAACTGTATTATTGCTTTTGCACAACCTTATGGAATTAAGAAGTTACTTAAGGATCACGCTGCTATAACTAAGAAATAGTTATATTATGATATAATAGGTATGGTGATTTTATGGATATTAAAAAAAGAATTGAAGAATTAAAGGGGTTATTAGTTAAATATAGCTATGAATACTATAATTTAGATAATCCAAGTGTATCTGATCAGGAATTTGATGCATTACTCCATGAACTTATTAAACTCGAAGAAGATAATCCTGAATTTAAAACAAGCGACTCACCTACTATGCGTGTAGGAGGCGCTATTTTAGATAAGTTTACTAAAGTTACTCATGATGTACCTATGATGAGTCTTTCGAATGCTTTTAATGAACAAGATTTAAGATCTTTTGATGAAAAGATAATTAAAGCAGTAGGTAGTGTTACTTATAATGTTGAATTAAAAATAGATGGACTCGCAGGAAGTATTAAATATGAAAATGGTAGTTTAGTACTTGGAGCAACACGTGGAAACGGTGTTGTTGGTGAGGATATTACAAATAATGTTAAAACGATAAATACAATTCCTTTAAAGATTGATTACTTAGAAGATTTTGAAGTTAGAGGAGAAATCTTTATGAGTAAAAAGTCGTTTAAAAAGGCTAATTACGAAAGAGAAAGACTTGGAAAAGAGTTATTTAAAAACCCTAGAAATTGCGCTGCAGGTTCAGTTAGACAGTTGAATAGCAAAGTTGCAGCTTCTAGAAATTTAGATATGTTTATTTATAGTGTAATAAGTCCTAGTAATCATGATTTAAATAGTCATACTGATGCTTTAAACTATGCAAAGGATTTAGGATTTAAAATAAATCCACTAAGTAAAGTATGTAAAAATATAGATCAAGTTATTGAATATATTTTAGAATATACAGAAAAAAGAAATAATTTATTATATGAGATTGATGGAATAGTAGTTAAAGTTAATGATATGAATCAATATAGCAAAATAGGATATACAGCTAAAAGCCCTAAATGGGCTATAGCTTTTAAATTCCCAGCTGAAGAAGTTATTACTAAGATAAATAGTATTACATTCCAAGTTGGTAGGACAGGACAAATTACACCTGTTGCTAATTTAAACCCAGTAATAGTTCAAGGTAGTACAGTATCACGTGCTACTCTTCATAATGAAGACTATTTTGTGGATAAAGATATTAGAGAAAATGATTATGTAGTTATAAAAAAAGCAGGAGATATTATTCCTGAAGTCGTTAGAGTTGTAGTAGATAGAAGAGAAGAAAATAGTGTAAGATTTGAAATGATAAAGAATTGTCCAGTTTGTAAAAGTGAATTATCAAGAAAACCTGGGGAATCAGGTCATTACTGCGCAAACCCTGAATGTGACGCTAAGAAAACTGAAGGATTAATTCACTTTGCTTCAAGAAAAGCAATGAATATTGAAGGTCTTGGTATTAGGATAGTTGAACAGTTTTATAATGATGGGTTCTTAAATTCTATAAAAGATATCTATTTATTAAAAGATAGAAGAGAAGAATTAATAGTTAAAGAAGGATTTGGAGTTAAAAGTATTGATAAACTTTTAGAAAATATAGAAATAAGTAAAAATAAGAATATGGATAAACTAATGTTTGGTCTTGGAATAAGACACGTTGGTGAAAAAGTATCTAAAGTAGTTGCAACTAACTTTACAAATATGTTTGATATGTTTAAATTAGATAAAGATACTTTAATTGATATTGATGAAGTTGGAGAAGTAATCGCAATAAGCTTAGTGAATTATTTCAGAAACGAAGATAACATTAAGTTAATTAACGATTTATCTGATTTAGGATTAAATATGGAATATAGAAGCAATGTAGTTCAGAAGGTTGAGTTTAGTGGTAAAACATTTGTTTTAACTGGTAAACTGGAAATATATAAAAGAGATGAAGCTAAAGCCTTAATTGAATCAAAAGGCGGTAAAGTAAGTGGGAGCGTTAGTAAAAAAACTGATTATGTAGTCGCAGGAACTGACGCTGGAAGTAAGTTAACTAAGGCATTAAGTCTTGGTGTTAAAGTATTAACTGAAGAGGAATTTAAAGATTTAATAGATAGGTGATTTATATGTTGAATGAAATTATTATCAAAGGTGCAAAAGAGAATAACTTAAAAAATATTGACTTACGTATACCTAAAAATAAGCTTGTTGTAATGACAGGTTTAAGTGGTAGTGGTAAGTCTTCTTTAGCGTTTGATACTATATATAAAGAAGGACAAAGAAGATATGTTGAAAGCTTAAGTGCTTATGCTAGACAGTTTCTTGGTAATATGGAAAAACCTGATGTAGAAAGTATAGAAGGATTAAGTCCTGCGATTAGTATTGATCAAAAGACTACTTCAAAGAATCCTAGATCAACTGTTGGGACTGTTACTGAGATATATGATTACTTAAGATTGTTATATGCAAGAATAGGTAAACCAATATGTCCAACTCACGGAGTTGAAATAACTAGCCAAAGTATTGAACAAATGACTAATAAAGTACTAGAGGTAGCGGAAGGTAGAGTTATTATTCTTGCTCCTTTAGTTAAAGAAAGAAAAGGAACACACTATAAAATATTTGAACAATTAAAAAAAGATGGATATGTTAGAGTCAGAGTAAATTCTGTAATTTACGATTTAGATGAAGATATTGAAATGGATAAAAATAAAAGATATACAATAGAAGCTGTAGTTGATAGATTACGTATTAAAGAAGGTATTAGATCTAGATTATTCGAAAGTCTAGAAACAGCGACAGGTCTTGGTGAAGGTAAAGCTAATGTATTAATAAATGATGAAATACATGTATTTAGTGAACAATACGCATGTCCTCATTGTGATTTTAGCATTGGAGATTTAGAACCTAGACTATTTTCATTTAATGCACCTTACGGAGCTTGTGCTGAATGTAATGGGCTAGGACATAAAAGACATATTGATCCTGATTTATTAATGCCTGATAAACATTTATCAATAGAAGGTGGCGCTATTAAGGGCTGGCAAAATACTGAAACATATACTTTTAGTTTATTAAGACAAACAGCAAATCATCATAATGTTGATTTAAATATACCTGTATGTGATATGAAGAAAAAGGATTTAAATGTAATCCTTTATGGAAGTAAAGCTAAAATTAAGTTTTCGTTTGGTGGACATACTGAAGATGGTTATAAACATGAAAAGAATGGAACTTACGAAGGTGTTATTAATAACTTAGAACGTCGTTATATGGAAACTACCTCTCGTTTCATGAGAGATTGGATTGAAGGATACATGAGTGAAATATCTTGTACTGTATGTAAGGGTAAGAAGTTAAATGAAAAAGCTTTAAGTGTTAAAGTTGGTGGAATGGATATTATCGATTTAACTGATTTTTCTATTAAAGAGACTATTAAGTTCTTAGAAAATTTAGAGTTAAACGAGACAGATAAAAAAATAAGTGAAATGGTTTTAAAAGAGATAATTGAAAGATTATCATTCTTAGAAAATGTTGGATTAAACTATTTAACTTTATCAAGACAAGCTGCGACATTAAGTGGTGGGGAAAGTCAAAGAATTAGACTGGCTACACAAATCGGTTCTCAATTAACTGGAGTACTATATGTGCTTGATGAGCCTAGTATAGGGCTTCATCAAAGAGATAATAAAAAGCTAATTAACACTTTAAAGAAAATGAGAGATTTAGGAAATACATTACTTATTGTTGAACATGATGAAGAGACAATGTATGAAGCTGATCAAATTATTGATATAGGTCCAGGCGCTGGTTCAATGGGTGGAGAAGTTACTTTCCAAGGGACAGTAAATCAAATCTTAAAATCAAGAAAAAGTATTACTGGTGAATATCTATCAGGTAGAAAGAAAATAGATGTTCCTGATTCAAGAAGATCACATGATAACGGATATATTGAAGTAAAAGGTGCTAGACAAAACAATTTAAAAAATATTGATGTTAAAATACCAAAAGGTGTTTTAACTGTAGTCACAGGTGTCTCAGGTAGTGGTAAAAGTAGCCTTATAAACGAATGTTTATATAAAGGTCTATCTAATCAGATCTATCGTAAAAAGAAGAAACAAGGAGATTTTGATACCTTAGAAGGCACAAAGAACTTTGAAAAGATAATTAATATTGATCAATCACCTATCGGGAGAACTCCAAGAAGTAATCCTGCGACTTATACTGGTGTATTTGATGATATTAGAGATATGTTTGCTTTAACTAATGAAGCTAAGCTTAGAGGATATAAAAAAGGTAGATTTAGTTTTAATGTTAAAGGTGGAAGATGTGAAACATGTAGTGGAGATGGATTAATTAAAATAGAAATGCATTTCTTACCTGATGTTTATGTACCTTGTGAGGTATGTAATGGTAAAAGATATAACTCTGAAACATTAGAAGTTAAGTATAAAGGTAAAAATATTAGTGATGTCTTAAAAATGACTATTGAAGAAGCTGTAGTATTCTTTAAGAATATTCCTAAGGCTTTTAATAAGTTAACTACATTGAATAATGTTGGACTTGGATATTTAAAAATAGGACAACCAGCAACTACTTTAAGTGGTGGTGAAGCACAGCGTGTTAAGTTAGCTAAAGAACTTCATAAACGTATAACTGAAAACACGTTATACATTTTAGATGAGCCAACAACTGGACTTCATACTGATGATGTTAAAAGATTATTAAAAGTAATTAATCATATAGTTGATTTAGGTGCTACAGTTATAATTATTGAACATAATCTCGATGTAATTAAGGTCGCAGATCATATTGTTGATTTAGGACCTGAAGGTGGAGATATGGGTGGTATGGTTATAGCGACAGGTACTCCTGAAGAAGTAAGTAATAATAAAGATAGTTATACGGGGTATTACTTGAAAAAAGTATTAGAGGTGTAGAGTTATGGAAAAAGATCCAATTACTGAAGAAGAGAAGATTGAAGATGAATTAGTTCCTTCTGAGGAAGAGAAAAAAGAATTAGAAAGTCTTTTAAAAGCTATTCAAGAACTTGAAAAAGCTAATAAAGAAGATTTAGGAGCTAAAAAGAAAAAAGGGTTCATTGCCATAGAGTTTGGCGGTGTTTTTCATCATAACGTATATATTAACTTCGTATTTAATTTGATATTTAATCTTACTTTAACTTTCTTATTGATTGAGGTCTTTAATTTTGCGACTTATGATAATATTACTTATATAGCGTTATTTGTTTTAACTTATACAATTATTGAAACATATTATCGTATATATATATTAATGAATCATTTTCAGTTTATTGTTAAGTCACTAGGTTTTATCTTCTTCTTTGGATATGTAGCTATATTCTTCGTACTAGACCAGTACTTATTTGTTAGATCAATAGACTTTATTAATGAAACATTATTTGTTGTATTTGTAGGATTATTTACTATTATTAGATATATTTTAAGTACTATGTTAAGACAAAACTTCCGTAAAAGGAACTTGAGGTGATTATAGATGGAATTAACTGTTAAAGATTTGTGTCAAGATTATAAATTTAAAGTATTAGCTGGTAAAGAAGGACTTGATAGTGTAATTGAGATTCCTCAAGTATCACGTCCAGGAGTTGAGCTTGCTGGTCTTTTTGATTTTTATGAAAGTTTAAGGATTCAAGTACTTGGAAGTAAAGAAGTTACTTTCCTAGGTTGGATTACTGAAGAAGAACAAGAAACTAGAGTTGATATGTTATTTAAAGGAAAACCTCCAGTATTTATTTTCTCATTAAATGGAGAAGTTCCTGATATCTTTATTAGAAAAGGGAATAAATATAATATTCCTGTTTTAAAAGCTAAAAAAACATCTAGTGAGCTTATTAGTAGCTTATTTCAGTATTTAAATAGTAAAATAAGTGAAAGATTAAGTCTTCATGGAACTTTAGTTGATATAAGTGGTGTTGGAGTTTTAATTAGAGGAAAGAGTGGACTTGGGAAAAGTGAAGTTGCACTTGAATTAGTTAGAAGAGGACATCAATTAGTAGCTGATGATAGAGTTGATTGTTATCAAAAAGCTATTGGTACAGTAGTAGGAGAAGCTCCTGATTTATTAAAAGAATACTTAGAAATTAGAGGTATTGGGATATTAAATGTAGTTAAGTTATTTGGAGCTAAAGCATATAAAGAAAACAAAAAAGTAATGTTAATAGTAGAATTAGAACAATGGGATCCTAAAAAAGATTATGATCGTTTAGGAATCGATGATGAAACTATGCACCTTTTTGATACTGAGGTTTCAGTTGTTAGAATTCCAGTATCTCCAGGTAGAAACATCGCTTCTTTAGTAGAAGTTGCTGCTATGAATTCAAGATTAAAGTTTTTAGGAACAGATTCTGCTAAAGAATTTGTAGATAAAATAGACTCGCACATAAAACAAAAAAAGAAAGTAAAGTAGAGGTACTAAGTTATGCATGAATTTCAACCGTTATCGGATATATTTATAGATTTGGGTTTCTTCCAATGGCAAAAATATAGTTTAATGATTTTACTAGGACTTGCAATCGCTATATTACTAGGTATTAAAGAAGGTAAGAAATTAGGTATTAGTGGTGAAACTATTATTGATGGAGCTATAGTCATTGTTCCGTTATCAATAGCAGGTACAAGACTATGGTATGTTGCATTTGAGTGGAGTAGATTTTATGTACCAGGTAGTGTTGGAGATACTTTAATGAAAATAATTAATATCTCTGAAGGAGGACTTGCTATCCATGGTGGTTTCCTAACTGCATTAGTAAGTGTTATTATATATACTCACTATAAGAAGATTAATGTATTTAAAGTCTTTGACTTAATGGCCCCAGGTTTTTTAATTGCTCAAGCATTTGGTAGATGGGGTAACTTCTTTAATCAAGAAGCTCATGGTGGAGTAATAGGTGGCGCTGGTAATTTATCTTTAGATGAACAACGTGCATTCTTATCAGATACACTACATTTACCTGATTATATAACTAATAATATGTATTTATATGGTCCTGATGGATTAAGATATTATCATCCAACATTCTTATATGAATCAATTTGGAATGTAATTGGATTTATTATAATTTTAATATTAAGAAGAACTAAATTAACTAGAACTGGTGATATGATTGGATTTTACTTAATTTGGTATAGTGTTGGAAGATTCTTTATTGAAGCAATGCGTACAGATTCACTTTATATAGGTGATACAGGATTAAGAACAGCTCAAATTATCTCTTTAATAATGATAGCTGCTGGAGTTGTATTCTTAGTAATTAACCGAACAATATTTAAACAACCGAAGTATTACGAAGCTTTAGCTGAAATAGAAGAGCAAAACTCTAATACTATAGAAGAAAATGTTTTATAATATAAAACGAGGTGATTTATTATGATGAGTAGTATGAATAATGAAGTAAAAGATATGGGACAATATGACGTTATAATTATAGGTGCTGGACCTGGTGGAATGACCGCAGCTCTATATACACAACGTGCTAATTTAAAGACGTTAATGTTAGAAAAAGCCGCTCCTGGTGGTAAAATGATGTCAACTTATGAAGTTGAAAACTATACAGGGCTTGGTAAAGTAACTGGATTTGAAATTAGTGAAAAAATGTTTAATCATACACAAGAACTTGGTGTTGAATATAAATATGGTGATGTTGTAGAGATTAAAGATTTAGGAGAATTAAAAGAATTACATACTTCTAGTAACGAAGTTTATAAAGCTAAAGCAGTAATTATAGCTACAGGTACAATACCTAGAGGAACTAACGCTCCTGGTGAATCAAGATTAACTGGTCGTGGGGTTAGCTGGTGTGCAATATGCGACGGTGCTTTCTTTAAAGACTTAGATATCGTAGTTGTAGGTGGAGGAAATAGCGCTATTGAAGAAGCGACATACCTTACTAAAATGGTTAAACATATAACTGTGGTAAACATTCTTCCTACATTACAAGCAGACGCTAAAGCAGTAGATCAAGCAAAAGCTACTGGTAAAATGGACTTTAAACTGGGATATGAAATTGTATCTTTTGATGGAGAAGACAAATTAGAAGCTGTTAAAATAAGACATGCAGAAACTAAAGAAGAAACTGATATTAAATGTGATGGAGCATTCGTATTTATTGGGCATTTACCTGAAACTACACTTGTTAAGGATTTAGGTATTACTAATAAATGGGGATATATCCAAGTTAATGCTAAAATGCATACTAATATTCCTGGTATATTTGGAATTGGCGATGTTATTGAAAAAGACTTACGTCAAATCATTACAGCAGCAAGTGACGGTTCAATTGCTGCAGTTGAAGTATCTAAATATATTGAAACATTAAGAAAATAATTAATAAAAGGAGCATTTGCTCCTTTTTGTTATATAGACATTTAATTACTACAATGATATAATTAAATAACTTGGAAGAAAGGATCTGATTTTATGAGTTTTGCATCTGACACTAAAAGTGAATTATTAAGTTTAATAGCCGATAAATGCTGCAAACTCGCAGAATTATCAGCTCTTTTAAGGATGAATGGAAATATTAATCTTTCAAGTGAAGGACTTAGAATAGAATTCCAAACTACAAATATTCAAATAGCTAGAAAAGTTATTAAAAGTAGTAAGGAGCTTTATAGAGTAGAAGTAGATATTGTATCAAAGAAACAAATGAAGTTAAAAAAGAATGATATCTACATAATAATTATTAAAGATAAAGCATCTGAAATTATTAATGAATTAGGATTAATGAATAATACAGATAACTATCAAGAAGCAATTGAAAGTACATTGATAATTAAGGAATGTTGTAAAAGATCATATTTAAGAGGTGCATTCCTCGCAGCTGGATCTATTAATTCACCAAAGAGTAGTAGTTATCATTTAGAGATTCATTCTACTGATGAAGTGCATGCTTTAGCACTTCAAGAGTTAATGACATATTTCTATTTGAACTCAAAAGTTATTAAGAAAAAAAGAGGATATATTACATATATTAAAGAATCAGAGAAAATCGCAGACTTCCTAAGAGTAACTGGAGCAATTAATGCATTGTTTGAATTTGAGGATGAAAGAATTAAAAGAGACTTTGTAAATTCAATCACAAGAGTTATAAATATGGAAATTGCGAATCAAAATAAAACATTAGATGCAGCAAATAGACAATTAAGAAGTATTAGTGTTCTTGAAAATATGGTAGATACTACAAAGTTACCAAAAAGTATGAGAGAAGCCATTACTTTAAGAAAAGAATTTCCAGAGTCATCACTTAATGAAATATCAGCTATGAGTGAACAAGTAATAAATAAAAGAGTATCTAAATCTGCGTTAAATCATCGGTATAGAAATATTAATGATTTAGCACAACAAATATTGGATGATCTAAATGAGTAAAGAGATAGGTGTAGATATTGTTGAATTCGCTGATATTAAAGAAAGAATAAGTGATAAGTTTATTAAAAGAATATTATCAAATCGGGAATTAGAAAGATATAATAAAATTACTAATGAACAAAGAAAATTAGAATATATCGCAGGACGCTTCGCAGCTAAAGAAGCCTATACTAAGGTGTATAAGAAGTTTTTAACACCACTTAATTTTGTAGATGTTGAAATCTTAACTGATGAATTTGGAGCTCCATATATTGAATCAAAGTATATGCCAGAAGATATTGTTAAAGTGAGTATTTCACATTCTAAGAATTATGTTATAGCTATGTGTATAAAAGAATAAGACAGTGCAAATGCACTGTCATTATTTTAGTTTTTCTTTAATTAATCCTGTTCTGTATGCTCCTAATAATTTATATAAATCATTAATGTTTTCTTGTAAGACTACACCTTTATCAGTATTGTACATATATTCTCGATCTAGATTCATATCTCTTGAATGTTTAATAGAAATGATATCTCTTTCTTGGTCTATTAACTTATTCTTAGAAGTAAACCTTTCATGAGAGATTAGTGATATCATATATGAATCACTAACTAATGTATATCCACCAATTGATATTTTAGCCATATATTGTTTACTCATTCCACCATCAATTGCGTATATCCTACCACCTGCGAGGATTGGTCTATCTCCAACACTAATATCATTTGGAACATGTCCATTAATAATTTTAGAAGTATTATAGTCTATACCAAATTCTTTGTATATCATTTTAAGTATAGTCTCATCTTCTCTTAGTAAGAAGTAATTATTCTTTTCTTCTTTATGGCTTGTTTTATCATCAATAAAATATCGTTCAAATGTTTTCATAGCCTTTTTACCAAAGAGTGGAGAATTTCCTCCTTGCCATAAGAATACAAAATAATCTTTATCAATATTTGTTTTATTATAACGATTTAAATAACCAACTCTAGCCATTTTATCCAGGTTATCAAATAATGATTTACCTTGGTATTCTTCATTGTTTATTATTAAACTTGAGAATGTTCCATCATCATTTAAAGGAATACATCCATGGAATAAAAGGTTATTATTGTATTTAAGATGCATTGCTCCATTTTGGAATAAAAACTTAACATGAGTTTGAAGTAAATCATTGTTTAAGAAAGCTTCCCTAAGATGATGAATAATATCTGATTCTTCTTTTGTAAGTTCGTATGGAGAAGAAGGATTTATAGTAGGGAAGTTATTATCATTTAGTTTATATATTTTATTATGGATAGTAATTGTATTATCTTTATAATCTATTTTATCGAGTAGTAATCTATTCTCTAAATTAAAATGTGGATTTCTTTTTATTACTTTATGTTCTAGCTTAAATTGCATAATAGAAATTGCTTTATGCATTTTAGCTACAAGTAATTCTTTATCTTTATCAATTTTTAATGTTCCGTTTTTAGGTAAAAAACTTATACAAGGATCGTCACCGTAAAACTTATTAGCAAAAGTAGCAAGAGGCAATAGGTTAATTCCATATCCCTCTTCTAATGTATCCAGAGTATTGTATCTAGAAGAAATTCTTAATACATTACATATTGATACTTCGCTTCCTGAAGCGGCTCCCATCCATAATACATCATGGTTTCCCCACTCAATATCAACTGAATGATATTTTAGTATTTTATTAAGAACTAAATGAGCATTAGGACCTCTATCAAAGATATCTCCAACTATATGAAGTCTATCAATTGTTAATCTTTGAATGAAATAAGATAACTCTATTAAGAAACTTCTTTCTCTTTTAGTATTAAAAATAGCATCTAATATTGCATTATAATATGCTTTCTTGTCTACCATTGAACTACTTTCATAAAGCAGTTCTTGAATAATATAAGCAAAAGATTTAGGTAAACTTTTACGTATTTTACTTTTTGTATATTTTTGAGAAACATATTTGCTAATTTCAATTAAATGAATTAATTGCTCTCTTATAAAAGGTAAATATGCTTCATTATCCAATTTTTCTTTATATTTTATTACCATTTGTTTAGGGTAATAAATAAAGAAAGCTAAAGTATTCTTTTCAGTAACTGATAGATTTGGATAAATAATATCAATTTTACCTCTAATTACACCTGATCCATTTTTTAAGAAGTGGTTAAATGTTTCATATTCACCATGAATATCAGAAATAAAGTGTTCAGTTCCTTTAGGTAAGTTTAAAATAGCGGTTAAGTTAATAAGCTCCGTACTTACTTCTTGGACAGTTTTATATTCTTTTGCAAGTAGATTTAAATATTTTAATTCATATGTATTTTCCATAATTCCTCCTTACATAATATCTATTACAAATAAATTATATCATTAAAATTATTACAAATATATAACAACATGAATCAAACCACATAATTAGTAGAATAAAGGTTGTTTTACTTGATTTTTTCACTATTTTTATATACAATATATTAAGCTGGGAGTGGTATTTATGGCAACATATAAAAATGGACATAAAAGAAATAGTAATGATAAATTCTTATCATACGTATTGATAGGATTTGCAATTACATTTTTTGTTATATTAATTAGTATGGTTTTATTCAATACTTTTAATGAATCACTTGAAGTTTCTAATTTAACTGAAATGAAAGAATCCGAGTATTTAGTATATTTTTATTCTGATAATTGTTCAGCTTGTCAAGTAATTAAAGATGAAGTAGCTGGATTTGCGAATGATAATAATGCAGGAATTAAACTATATTATTTAGATTCAGTAGATATATCTAATTCGGATTATCAATACTTATCAGATACATATGGTGTTGGTGGAACACCTGCCATGTTAACAATTGTTGATGGTGTTGTAGTTGATGTAGCATCTGGAAATATAGAAATTCCACAAGTGTTTGATTTAATTAATAATGGAATATATCAATACATTAATTAGCCTTTTAAAGGCTTTTTATATTTTAGGGAGGTAGTAATATGGTAATAAATGAGAAATTAGTTTTAGAAATAATGAAGAAATTAAAGATTACAAAAAAACAAGTTGAAACAGTGTTAAACCTTTTAAATGAGGGAAATACAGTTCCTTTCATTGCGCGTTATCGTAAGGAACAAACAGATGCTTTAGATGAAGAACAAATTAGGGATATTAACAAAGAGTATGAATATAAAGTAAACTTGTTAAAAAGAAAAGAAGACGTTATTAGATTAATTGATGAAAAAGGATTACTAACTCCAGAGTTAAAAGATGAGATTTTAGCTGCTGAAAAATTAGTTGATGTAGAAGATTTATATCGTCCTTACAAAGAGAAAAAGAAAACAAAAGCAACTATTGCAATTAAACAAGGATTAAAACCTTTATCTGATTATATTTTTAGTTTCCCAACTGAGGGATCACTTGAAGAAGAAGCTAAAAAGTATATTACTGAAGAAGTTTTAACTGTTGAAAAAGCAATTGAAGGTGCTATATATATTATTGCTGAAGAGATTAGTGATTTTTCTGATTTCCGTAAATGGATTAGAAATTATACATTTAATAATGGTGTACTTGAATCTAAAATTAAGAAAAACGCTAAAGATGAAATGAAAACATATGAGCTTTATTATGAATATAAAGAACCACTTAAAAAAGTTAAGTTATACCGTGTTTTAGCGATTAACCGTGGTGAAAAAGAAAAAGTATTATCAACTAAAATCACAATAGAAGTTGATAGAATTCATAGATATTTAGAAGATGGAATTATTGAAAATATTAATTCATTTGTATATCCATATCTTCAAACAGCTGTTAAAGATGCATATAAAAGATTAATTGCACCTTCTATCGAAAGAGAACTTAGAAGTGAATTTACTGATAAAGCTGAAGATAATGCAATTCATATCTTTAGTGAAAACTTAAGAAGTTTGTTACTACAACCACCTATGAAAGGTAAAATGGTTCTAGGAGTAGATCCTGCTTATCGTACAGGTTGTAAATTAGCAGTTGTTAATGAAATGGGGAAAATGACATTTATTGATGTAATTTATCCACATCAAAAATATCCAGGAGAGAAAATTAATAAAGAAAGAATTATTGATTCATTCAAAAAAGTACTTGGAGCAATTAAAAAATTCAATATTGATGTAATTGCTATTGGAAATGGAACAGCTTCTCGAGAAACTGAACAATTCATTATTGAAGTAATTAAAAAAGTAGATAAAGAATTATATTACATAATTGTTAATGAAGCTGGAGCTTCTGTATACAGTGCAAGTGACTTAGCACGTGATGAATTCCCTAAACTTGCTGTTGAAGAAAGAAGCGCAGTAAGTATCGCTAGAAGACTTCAAGATCCGCTTAGTGAGTTAGTTAAGATTGATCCAAAAAGTATTGGTGTAGGACAATATCAACATGATGTTGCACAAAACAAATTAAGTGATTCACTAGACTTTGTAGTTGAAACTGCAGTAAACCAAGTTGGTGTTAACGTTAATACTGCATCTGTACAATTACTACAATACGTTGCTGGATTAAATAAAACAGTAGCTAAAAATATTGTTACTCATAGAGAAGACAATGGTGAATTTAATGAAAGAAAAGAATTAAAAAAAGTTCCTAGAATGGGAGCTAAAGCATACGAACAAGCTGTTGGGTTCTTACGTATATTGAACGGTAAAAATCCATTAGATAAAACAGGAATACATCCTGAGAGTTATAAGTTAACTAAGAGTTTATTAAAAGAGTTAGATATCAAAGTTTCAGAACTTGGTGAACCTACTCTTAAATTGAAATTAGCTAATGTAAACAAAGAAGAACTAGCAGTTAAATTCGAAGCCGGTGTTCATACAGTTGAAGATATCTTAGAAGCATTTGTAGCTCCTCTAAGAGATCCTCGTGATGAAATTGCTGCGCCACTACTTAGAAGTGATATCTTAAAATTAGAAGATATTGTTGTTGGAACTGAACTTATGGGTACAGTTAGAAATGTAGTAGACTTTGGAGTATTTGTAGATTGTGGTGTTAAGGATGATGGACTTGTTCATATATCACAACTAAGTAAAAGTTTTATTAAACATCCACTGGACGTTGTTAGTGTTGGAGATATTGTAAAAGTATGGGTAAAAGATATTGATTTAAAACGCCATAGATTACAATTAACAATGATCCAAGAAAACTTAGGAAAATAATTAAAATAAGCTTATTGACAGTTAGCCTAAAATATTATATTATATAAGGGCTAACTGGCATAAATGGAGTAGTACTCAAGTTGGCTGAAGAGGTGCCCCTGCTAAGGGTATAGGTCGTTCGCGCGGCGCGAGAGTTCGAATCTCTCCTACTCCGCCATTAAAAAATAAAAAACGGATTATTCCGTTTTTTTATTTACCTATTATATCGTTTGACTTTCATTTAAGTAATTTAGTAGAATGAAGAGGAGATAATTAGATTACTGAATACTAGGAGGATCTTATGAACCTATTTTCTAAATATTTAACTGTGTGGGTATTGTTATGTATAGTACTTGGGGTAATATTAGGAACTATATTTCCTGATTTTACTGAGTTATTAAATATTGAATTCGCACATATTAATATATTGATTGTTGTTTTAATATGGGTAATGATTTATCCAATGATGTTAAAGATTGATTTTACATCAGTTAAGAATGTAACAACTAAACCTAAAGGTATTGTTGTTACTACTACTGTAAACTGGTTAATTAAACCATTTACTATGTATTTAATTGCTTATTTATTCTTTATCGTAATATATCAAAATATTCTTGATGAAGAAATAGCAAGAGAGTATTTAGTAGGTGCTGTATTATTAGGCGCAGCACCGTGTACTGCGATGGTCTTTGTATGGAGTCATCTTGTTAAAGGTAATAGCTCTTACACTGTATTACAGGTCGCTCTTAATGATTTAATATTACTGTTTGCTTTTACTCCTATAGTTGCTTTATTACTTGGTATTAGTAATGTAGATATTCCTTATGATACTTTATTCTTAAGTGTAGTATTATTTGTTGTATTACCTATCTTAGGATCAATATTAACAAAGTATATATTAAATAAGATGAATAAACCTCTTGATTCATTTATAAGCAAGTTTAATAATATTCCTGAAGTAGGGTTGCTTCTTACTTTAGTTTTAATATTTATGTTTCAGGGTGAAGTTATTACTAGTTCACCTATTGATATATTATTAATTAGTATACCTTTAACTATTCAGACATTACTTATATTCACTATTGCGTATTTTTGGAGTAAAAAATGGAGAGTTAGTCATGATATAGGAGCACCTTCAGCTTTAATTGGAGCATCTAACTTCTTTGAATTATCTGTCGCAATAGCTATTGCGTTATTTGGATTAAACTCAGGAGTAACACTAGCAACAGTTGTTGGTGTATTAGTTGAAGTACCTGTGATGTTGTTCTTAGTGTATATAGCTAATAAATCAGTTAAATGGTATAAAGCAACCGGTAAGGATGTCAAGAGATAAAAACAATAAAAAAGACTAGTTTTTAATAA
>JRFF01000004.1:0-2994 GCA_000753575.1 Candidatus Izimoplasma sp. HR2
TATTTGTAAATCTGTATCTTCACTAAATGCAAATCCTTTAGCTTCTTCTCTAGCTGCATACAATTTTATAAGTTTATCAGCAATATCTTTTATTCTTTTTCTTACTTTTTGTTTAGTTTTTGCCCATTCAGCTCCACCTAGTTTATTAAGCCTAGGTTTCATTCCTTCACTACCTATATACTTTTGTATTAGTTTGATGTTTTCAATCGGTATATAGAGAGAATCATCACCTTTATAAGCAATATGGATGTAATCATTAGTATTTTTACCAAGAGTCATATTAACAACTCCTAAAAACCTACCGATACCGTGATCGTAATGAACAATATGATCACCTTTTTTTAACTCTTCTACGTTTGTAAGTTTTTTAGCATCTTTAATAGAAGACTTATATCTAGCCTTTTTCAGTTCTTTTCTTTTAAATAAGTTTTCTTCAGTTAAAAGGATTGTATTAATATCGAATAATTCAAAACTAATAGCGTTTTCTTCTACAATGAAGTTAACTCTTTTTTCTTGAATTTTATCGTTTATTCCAATAATTGAGTAATTCACTTTATCATCAACAAGATCTATAAACTGTTTTAAAGATTTAATTGTTCTAAAAGCAACTATCAAAGTTGTATACTTATCATATTTTTTAAAATCAGCAATAGCCATGTGTAAATTATTGTTGTAAAGGACTGTTTCTTTAGCTCTTACGTTAAATATTTTGCTTTTATTCTTTATTTTATTGTCACCAAACACATCTAAATATAGCGATTTACCACAATATATATAGTTCATATCCTTAATTAAATCAAACCCTACTTTAGGATAGTCTCCTGTATTATCATACCAATCCGTTATATCTCTAATAATGTCATTGTAGTTCTCTTTTATTTTTTTATTATCCCAATAAACAACTGCTTTATTACCTAAGTAATCAACTATTGTCTCTGGATTATCTACTAATATAGATATGTATCTTGATAGTTTTTCAACTTCATTGTGATTTTCTAGATTTTCTAAATCTCCATTTATTCTATTAAGAGTTTCTTCACTGAGTGAATTACTTTTAATCAAATCTTCTACTTTATATTTAATCTTATCTAACTCTTTATCACTATAAAAAAACTCATACAAAGGGTAGATTACAGCTTCTTTTGTCTTTATAGTTGATCGTTGAGTGTTAATATCAAAATATCTTATTGAATCAACTTCATCATCAAAAAAGTCAATTCTTAGAGGGTTTTCAGAGTTTAATGGAAAAACATCTAATATTCCACCTCTTAAACTAAATTCTCCTTGTTTTTCAACAGTTAATTCTCTTTTATATCCATAAGCAATTAATTGTTTTGGTAAATTTTCTAAATCTACTATGTCACCTTTTAAAAGCTTTATAATGGCCTTTTCCCATTTTGAAAGTGGTAATTGATACTTAAGTAATCCAGTAGTATTTGTAACAACTATACTTTTTTTATTTTCTATTATTTTTTTAATAGTATTTATTCTTTCATACTTAAATTCTTTACTCATTGCTAGCATTTCAGTTGTAATAAACTCATCTTGGGGATAAAAAGATACTTGATCCTCTTTTAATAGATTTGTTAAACTATCGTATACTTTTTGTGCTTTATAAAGATTTGGAGTAACTATTAATAATGATTCGTCATTTTTGTTAAACAAGTAAATCAACATTAAAAGACTAATATTATCATTTGTATTAGTAATATATAGTTCTTCATTTGCTTTATATTTAGTTAGTAATTCCTTAAAGTAAGGGGTTTTCCCTATGTAATTAAGTATTTTCTTCATAATATCAACTCCACGCACTTATAGCGAATCCCCTAATTTGGTGGGGGTTCGCTTTTTTATAAAGATATCTTAACATAAGGTGAGAATTTAATCAAACAAAAAAGCCCATTGAGGGCTTTAAAGTAATATTTAAAATAGTCCAGCTCCACCGAATATCCATAATAAGATACCGATTAATCCTAATAGACCAAATAATTTAGCGTCACTCTTAGGTTTGTAGATAAAATAAAGTACTATCCCTACAATTGGGATTAAGAAACTAATAATAGCAATGATTATTTTTTTCGTTTGTTTTGACATATATTCATCTCCTTTTTTTATTTAATCTTATCATAACTATAATACTTAGACAAATAAAAAAGCCTAGAAAGGCTTAGATATATTTTTATTAAATGTTTAATCCACTAAATCCCCATAGTAAAATACTTAAAATACCTAGAAACCCAAATAATCTAGCATCTTTTCTAGGAGTATAGAAGAAATATAATAATATTCCAACTACTGGGATAAACAAGCTAACAAGAGCTAATACTAACCTTTTATTTTCTTTTGACATAATCTTCTCCTCGTTTTTTCTTAGTATATCATGTTTTATTATACAAACACAATAAAAAAGCCCTACAGGGCTTAGTTATACTAAATAAATCCTAATCCAACACTTATATATACAAAAATTCCAATAACACCGATAATTCCAAATAGTTTCGCATCTTTTTTAGGTGAATAAACTAAATAAAATCCAATTCCTACTAAAGGAATCATGAAACTAAGTGATGCATATACTACTTTAAACAGTTGTTCCATAATATCACTCCTATCTTAGATTTTATAAAATAAAAACCTTCTTAACCAATAAGAAGGTACTGTCACAATATAAGATACTCAAATATTGCGGTCCAGCTAGCATAGGTTTTCCCTTAGCTCTGAGACTTTGCGTAAACGTATTTCTACGTTGTTGCCCCTAAATATTTATTTTATACTCCTATAATTTAACACACTTATCTTATTAATGATAGACCTTTTATGAGCCTATCAATCATTTATAAAATTAAACCCCTTTAAAGGGCTTGCTTATTAAATAAATCCTGTACCTATACCTATATATACAAAAATCCCGATAATACCAATTATCCCATACATCTTAGCTTCACATTTGTTTTTGTGTAGAAAATACAATGAAATACCCACTAAAGGTATCCC
>JRFF01000004.1:3014-6343 GCA_000753575.1 Candidatus Izimoplasma sp. HR2
TTAATCTAACTATAACTTAATTATATTTCGTCATAATATAAGTAAATTCTTTATTATTCTTAAAATCTTCAATAATTTCAGAAATTTTACTATATACAGGATTCATAATTTCTATTTCTTTCTTACTAAAACTACTAAGAACATAGTTTTTTGTTTCTATTACTGGGTTTTTATCAATTCCAACTCTTACTCTTCTAAATTCTTCAGTTTTTAAATGACTAATAATAGATTTAATTCCATTATGTCCTCCAGCACTACCTTTTTCTCTTAATCTCGTTTTACCAAGAGGAAGATCTAAATCATCATAAATTACTAATATATCTTTAATATCAATATCATAATAATCCATAACTGCCTTAATACTTAACCCTGAATTGTTCATAAAAGTATGTGGTTTTAACAATACTAAGTCCCCTATTTTAAGGGATTTACCATTAAATTTACGTTCTTTTTTTAATTTAAGATTATTAGAATCTACGTAATGATCAACACTAATAAACCCGATGTTGTGTTTTGTTTTAGAATACTTTTTACCTGGGTTTCCTAAACCTACAACTAATTTCATCTTATCGCCTCTTTGGTTTAATAACTAAGTGTCTTGCTTGTCCTTCACCTTCAGAAACTGTTTTAACATCACGCCAATCAGAAAGTTTTGTATGAATAATTCTTCTTTCATAAGCGTTCATTGGTTCTAATTTAGCTTCAATTCTTGATCTAGCTACGTCTTTTGCTGTTTTTGTAGCAAGAATTTCTAATTGTCTTTTACGATTTTCCTTATATCCTCCGATATCAACTAACACTATTAATCTTTCATCACTGTATGAATTAACAATATTTCTAATATAGAATTGAATATTTTCTAATGTTTTTCCGTTTTTCCCTATTAACAAAGGATTTTCTGAAGAATTTACATGATAAGAAATTTCTATGTCATTTCTTCTCTTCATTTCTATTTGAACATCAATTTGCATATTTTCAAATAGTTCTACAAGAGTTTTATATCCTACTTCAGCTGGATCAACATTAACAGTTGCCTCAACTAAAAAATTCATTTTAAGTTTTATCATACTTTTCTTCTCAAGTACTTCAATATCAATGAATTCCTTATTAACTCTTAATTCTTTTGATGCGTAATTTAACGCATCTTCTAAATATTTTATTTCAAATTGGAGTTTTTTCATAATAACACCTCTAGAACTTGTCTTTTTGTTGCTTCATTTTTTTAAAATTTCCTCTTCTGTTTAAAAATGTTTGTAAGAATTGATATGCATTACCAACTACCCAGTAAAGCGCTATACCAGCATTTGTTACTGCGATACTTACTAACATAATAACCATGAAATAAGACATCATTTTCATTGTTTTCTCTGATTGTTGAGCTTTTTCTGATTTATACTTTTTGTTCTGTAAATATTCAGGTTTTTTCATTGAATAACGTTGATAGAAGAACATTAATGCACCTACTAATATTGGTAAAATATAGTAAGGATCAGCTTCTGCTAAATTTGGTATCCACAAAAATGAAAAGTCTAAGTCTGAATAATCTTTAATACCATCTACTACTACACCATCTACCATTCCATCACTAAGTGGAATTCTTCTTACTACTTGGTACATAGCGATAAATATTGGCATTTGTAAGAATGGTAATAAACACCCGAATGGGTTAATTCCATACTTTTTATAAATTGCCATTGTTTCTGCTTGCATTTTCTTTTGTGATGTTTCGTCTGATTTACCTTGATATTTTGCTTTTAATTTGTCTAACTCTGGTTGTGCCTGTTGCATATTCATAGTTAATGCATTACTTTTAGCGTAAATTGGCCATCCAGCTGTTCTTACTAAAAGAGTAACTATAATTAATCCTACAAAGTAATATCCACCTGTTGAGTTACTAATCCAGTGTGTAAAGTCAGCAATTTGTTCAACTGTCCATTGAAGCCAACCCCATCCTCCTTCTATACCGATAGGAGATTCGTACACGTTACTTGAACAACCACTTAACATAACTACTAAAATTAGTGTTAAAGCTAATAATTGAATTCTAGTTGAATTTCTCATTCTTTCACCTCAAAATGTTTAATTTTTTAACTAATGATTCTATTAAATCCTTGCTTTCATTAAAACTAAGTAGATTAGCTTTAATTCTAACAACTATAAATAGATCATAATTATCCATAATATCCATTTTTGATATTATTTCTCTTACTTGTCTTTTAATTTTGTTTCTATAAACGGCATTACCGTACTTCTTAGAAACACTTACAGCAAAACGAAAATGAGTATTTTCATGGTTTTTATGCTTGTATATAACAAAGTGTCCATTTGCTTTACTTTGTTTCATTCTCATTATCTTTTCTATCTCACTGCTTTTCTTAACTCGGTATTCTTTTTTCATAAAATCACCTACTAAAATAAAAATCACCTAAAAAAGTATTATATTTTTCAGGTGAGTTCAAGTTTATATATAATATTAGTTTTGCGAAAGCTTCAGTCTATTCGTCTGAAACAGTTAATTTCTTGCGCCCTTTTAAGCGTCTTCTTGCAAGTACTCTTCTTCCAGTGGCAGAAGCCATTCTAGACATGAATCCGTGAGTCTTTGCTCTCTTACGTTTATTTGGTTGATATGTTCTTTTTGGCATATTCAACACCTCCTACATCTAATGTAAAAAACCATGCTATACAATTATATATGCGAAAAACTGAAGTGTCAATAGTAATGTTTAAAAAATATATTTATAGTAAAAAAATAAAAAGTTTTCCACACTGTTTTCTAAATTGATTTTGTAGTCTGGAGTGCATAATTTGTGCATATGGGTATAATGTGGATTGAACTAATGTGGAAATGTTGATATCACATGTTAGCACTCTAGTTAAGCCATTAATATCGTTGTGGATAAAGTGTAAAACCGTTTACACAAAAATAATTATCCACATTTTTAGTGGAAATCTTTTTATTTTATACACATTCGTTTTATGGTATATTTTTTACGGATAGCGAGAGGTGAAATACATGGAAAATTACAACAAAATATGGGATGAAATTAAAAATGAGTTGGAAAACGACTTAGATGAAGTAGTATTTGCTGATATATTTGATCCAGTAAACACTGTTTTTAAGGTTGTTAATAATTATATATATATAGTTGCTCCAAATGATTTCGTAAAAAAGAGAATAGAGATGCTTTATTTACAAAAACTAGATAGATATTTAGAATTTAAGTTTGAAGATGTACATAAGTTTAGAATTATGACTGAAGAACAAGCTAATAGAGAGTTATCTGATTCAAAAGAGTTTTCAATTACTAATTCAGAACCTGACTTAAAAA
>JRFF01000005.1 GCA_000753575.1 Candidatus Izimoplasma sp. HR2
AAACTCATAAGTGAGATTTATCTCTTTTTATTACACCTTAGTTTTTCAGTGCCTTCTAATTTTAGAATGTTTTTTTAAAGTTCATTTAATAATTTCTTGTATTTAGAATCAAGTTCATTTTGGGCTTTCTTAAGCTTTTTAAGAAATTCTCTAGCAAGAACCTTTTTCTTAGCAGTAAGCCCTTTAGAAGCATATCTAATATACTTTTTATAAGGTTTAGCTGTTACTTTAATCATTTGATTCGTATCTTTTAATATTTTTTCTAATTCTTTACTGAATTCTAGTTTATATTTAACTAAATTTTCAATTAGTACTTTATGAATAACTATCTCTTTACTATCAAGATTTAAATAATCTTTTTGTATTTCACTTTCACCACGATGATTACTATTAGTAAATAGATTACTACTCATTACTTCAAGTTCTTTGATTAATTTCTCTCTCATTACTGGAATCTCTTCTTTAATTGGAAGTAAACTATCTTGCTTAATTTTAAGTAATTTATCAGAAGCTTCTTTATGTTCTTTAATTTTAGAATGTTTAAATTCTTTTTGTTGCTCTATAAAGATATCTGATTCTTTACTATTAGTCATATTTTCAAGTAAGACTTTTGTTTCTTCAATAACTTTAAGAGGATCTATAATCTTTTCTTTATATAATTCATCAGCTTCACGTGTCGCTCTTTGTAGACGTTCATTTGCGCTAGATAATGCGGTATTATTAAGTACTGGCATAATTCCTCTTGTTTCTTCAGTTTGGTCTGTTTCTTCAATTAGATCAAACTTTTCTTTTGTTTGGAAGTATAATGTTTCAAAAGAATCAACAGTTTGTTCTTTTAAAGCACCAGCTTCAACAGTTGCAATTTCTGCTCTACTATTAGCGTCTTTTATAACTTTATCATATCTTAATATTTCGACATCTTGATTTTCGACATCTTCAATATCTTCAATCATTTTATTGAATGTAGCTTTTAGTTTTTCTATCTTACCAATAATTTTACGGTTATCTTTTTCATCTGTAAAGAGAAGTAATTTATAGTTTAAGTCTTCAAGTTTATCATCTAGTTCTTTACGAATTTTTGATTTTTCGTATTCATATTTTTGTCTATAGTAATCAATTTTCTTATTTGCATAATCTAACTCTTGATTTAAAGTTAAACTTATACTCTCAATTCTAATTTCATATTCACTTTGAGCACACTTAATTTGTTGAGTAGCAAATAGTAATTGATTTTCTAATGTCGTCTTAACAAAGGCATCATTAACCTTAACACCTAAGTTAATTCTTTCAATTTGTTCTTCAGCTAGGTTTCTTTCATTTTCATATAATGATTCCACTTTTATTAACTGAAGTTCATGTTCTTTTTTAGCAATGTTAATTAAAGATTCTTGATAGATTATTTCAGAATTAGCTTCTTCTTTAATCTTTTCATTTTTAATTAATGTTTCATTTCTTCTTGAAAGAATAAGTTTTTCAATATCATTAAGAGCTTGATCTAACTTAACATCTTCAATGCTTTTCTTTACTTGGTACTCTTGTTCTAACTTAATAATACGATAATTATTAAGGTTTTGTTTTAAAGCAACAATACGTGTATTTTCCATTTTCTTAAGATCTATTAGAAATTCCTTAAAAGTATCTATAAGAAGTAGTTCATCTAATTCGTTTTCTTTCATAATGATTAATTCTTTAGATTTAATGTCTTGTTTAAGTTTATATATTTTTGTACCAGTTGAAACTTTTGTATCTAAATAATTATTTAATGTATCAACTCTATTTTTATTGATATCAACATCACCTAGAAGAGCATTATAATCTGATTTTATTTTATATAGTATTTTTGCTTCTTCAAATTTAATTTTTTCTAATGATAAACTATGGTTTTGTTTATTCATATCAGTTACATGTTTCTTTTCAACTGTGAGTAGATGATTAATTGATTTTGTATGTGTTTTCTTTGTGATAGTAGATAATTCTTTAGAAAGTTGTGATGTCATTTTTAAAGAAGAAGTACTTTTTTCTACTTTTTCAAACTCTTTCATTAATTTAGCAACTTTAGCTAGGTTATTCTTTTTCTCAGCATTAATAATTTGCAATCTAATATCTTTTAATTTATCATCAATTGCCTCTTTAGCTTTTCGTTCTTCATCTAATACTTTTTGATTTTTAATCTCTTGTTTAGCATTAACACCTTGTTCATATTTAAGATAAGATTCATTAATCTCTTCTTTTTTACTTTCGAATTTAGTTTCTAATGTTTCGATATTACCACTAAATTGAATCATTTTATTTTCAAAATCTAGTTGAATTTTTTCACCAATATTTACATCGTCATCAATCTCTTTAAAGATAGAACCAGAAGCTTCATTAAGAGCATAACAGGTCTCAACACTTGTTCTAATATGGTTGTTAAATTTTTCTTCTAGCCCTTTAACACTATCATAAATATATTTTAAAGAAGCTAGTTCGCTTGTAACATGTTCTCTTTTAGAATCAAAAAGATTATCCATTAAGTTAATAATTTCTGTAGTAACCACTAGTTGCTTATCAAACAACAATTTATTTCCATCAATTATTTCATCACGGAAAGTTTCTTCATATGTATTTAATTTATCAATAGAAGATACAAGTTCTTGATAAATACCTTCTAAATTAACAATACGTTCAGGAGTTTTATTATTGTCAAAGAAACGAACTTCTTGACGCGCTCTAAATATTTTATTTTCAGCGTCAATCATTTCATTTAATTGTTGTATAACAGTTTCTCTATCCACCAAATCAATAGAAGAATTTAGATTACTAATTTCTTCATCAAGTTCAGCAAGTTTTCTTTTTGTTTCTGTTATACGTTGGTTATTGTTCTTTTTAACTTCTAAATTAGCTTCTCTTACTTGATTTACTAATTCCTTTAAAAGCGCGGCTTCTGAAGCAATATCACTTTCGATAATCGTTGATATATCACGATTAGCTTTTGATATTACTTTAGGTAAATTACTTTTAAACATTTTAGCCATAGTAATCCTCCTTTCTATTCTTTGTCAGTATTTATTTCTAGTAGTTTATTCAGTGTAGTAGAATGTTTCTTTTTACCTTGCTCAAATAATGCATTGGCAAAAACAATGTTATTATCAGAAATGACATTGTTAGAAGTAGTTATTGATGAATTGTATTCATCTGCAATTATTTTATATTTCTCTAAATAGAAACTTAAGTTTTGTAATAGTTTTTCGTATCCTTCTTGGAAGAATGTATAAAGACTGCTTTCTAAAGATAAGGCAATTTTTTGGTGAGTATCTTGTAATTCTATTAAACGTTTCTCTTTAACTTTACTTTCTTTATCAATTGCTTTTTGTGCATCTCCAATTGATTCTTCTAATCTTGGTCTTGTAGTAAAGATATTTTTTTCAAATTTAGAAGTTAGTTCAAGAAGATCTTTATTAATTTGTTTTAGGAAATTCTCAGCATCTTTATTAACACTATCTATGTCTTTATTATTCTCTTTTATATTGAGAAGATGACCATTCTCAGTTTTATTAAGTGAATCATTATAGCGTGAATTAGCTGTTTCTATAGCAATATTGTAAATTCTTTCTTCATAATCAAATATTTTTTTAGCTTCACTGTTTTTTTCACCGAGTCTTATTGTTGTTTCTTTATAAATATTATCTAAATCATTTTTTCTACCATCAATAGCTTCTATTTGTTTAACTATTTCAGAAGATTCAGTTTTTTCAATCATAACTAAATGATCACTTTTTACAGTGATAAGTTCATTGATATCATCTTTAATAACTCTTACTTCATCAAGTGAATTATCTTTTAGTGTTTTAATTGTACCTTTAAGTTCAGATATTAAAATATCTAACTCAGCAAGTTTGATTTTTCTACGTTCATCAACTTCGTTTGTAAAGACATCAAACGCTTCATTAATTGGATCAATCTTATTTATTCTATCTTGTTCTACTAAAGCGATTGCTTTTCTAGAGTTCTCTTCAGCATTCTCGATTAACTCTTTGTCGTTCTTAGTAATAGGAGCATATAGCTCATTTACTTGAACTAAGATTTTATCTTGTAAGTTCTTAAGAGAAGTATAAGTAGAAGTATAAATAGCTCTTACACTACCTTTTAATGTTTCGATATCTTCTGTTTTTGATTTAGCAAATTTAGATAGCTCTAATTTAATTTGATTTTTAATAACAGTTTCATGATCTAAACGAGCGTTATTAACTGCTGTTTTTTGTTTATTAATTTCTATATTTGTTTTTTGTAGAATCTTGTTTAATTTTTTAATAGAACCTGATTCTTTAGTAGTAGAAATCTTTTGTTTTATAGTTCTTAATTCTAGTTCACTCATAAAGTTAAGCGCTTCATTAAGCGTTTCATAAGTTCTTTGAATATATTTGGTAGATTTATCTATTAAATTTTCTGAGTTAGAAGCAATTTGTTTAATTTGTTTTATCTCAAGATTTTCATCAATTAAAAGGTTTGTACTTTCTTCAATGAAATCTTCATATATTACATTTGATATAACAAATTTATTTAATCTCTCATCAATAACTACTTGTGATTTAGCCATATTAAGACTTGGATTTCTAATTTCACGATCCAATGCCTCATTAATTAGACTTAACTTTTTATCAGTTTGTAAGTGAATTGTATTTCTTTCTTTATCACCTTTAAAGTTCTCTTTTGATATTTCAAGATCAAGAGCTGAACTGAAGCTATCTTGTTCGTAACGAAGTTTGTTAACCTCTTCATCAAGCTTTAAAAGGTCTTCTTCAAGACGTTTATTAATAACTTCTATTTTATAGTTAGCTTCTAAGTTAATGTTTTTAATTTCCATTTCAATTTCTTTAGTGATTAATATATTATTTTTTTGAACTTCAATTTCAGATATATGTTTTTCAAATTCAAATATTTGAAGTTCCTTTTCAAATTTACCATCAAGTAAATTGTTTTCAAGCTTAGTACTATTAAGGCGTAACTTATAAACTTCAGTAGCTTTTTCATTTTTAAGTTTAGCTTTACCAAGGGCTTTATCAAGTGTTTCTTTGTTCTTGATATTTGTAATTTCTTTATTGTTTTCAGAAATTTTATCTTTAACATTACACTTTTCAATTTCAATTAAATTTTCTAATTGATTATTTAATAGTTTAATCTCATGTTGTTGTTTAGCAAATCTAATATTATATCTTTCTTTAACTTCGTTTGCTTCAATACTCTCTCTTAATCGATTAACTTTAATCTCTTTAAGAGGATCTGCGGTATCTAAGTATTTGTTAATTTCATCAATTTCTTGATTGATTCCTGTCAGTTGATCAATACTTGATTTGTTTGAGCTCAACAGTTTATTTTTAAAGCCATCAAATAGAGATGTATATCTATTTACAAACTCAGTTTTTAGTTTTTCATGTTTAACTAAATAGTCATTGTTTGATAACTCAAAGTTATTAAGTTCACTTTTTAAAGTTAGATTGATTGATTTAAAATAGTCCCCTATATCTTTAAGTTCATTTTGATCACTTAGTAAAAATACTTCAAGTTTTTCATAGTTTTTGAGTTCATAAGCTAGAGTTTCTTTAGCAAATTCAACCTCTTTTTTTAATATCAATATTTTTTCATTCAAAATACGTTCTTCATAACCAACGGTAGTAGAAGCACGTAAATTAAATAATTCAATTTTCATTTTTATAGATTTCTTTGTTTTCTTAGTTTGATTTTCTTCATCTTGATTTAACTCATCATTTAATTTATTCAGATTCATTTCAAGGTCTTTTTGAACTAGTAATTCTCTTTCAGAAAATTCAGTTTCTAAAAGATCGATTTGTTCTTCAAGTTCGTTAATAAAGGCTTTAGAGCTGTTTTCATATTCATCGGTAAGCCCTTCTATGAAAGCTTTTATCTCCTTAACTTTTATATTAGATTCCATTCTAATATGAGTTGTTTGGTTATTAAGTTCGCGTTCTACATCTAGTAAAGACTGATCAGTATTACTATTTTCATTAGTCTTTCGTTCGATATAGATATCTAATTTATTTTGGATGTTCTTATCTAAAGTTTCTTTAATTTCTGAAATTTCTTCTAGTTTTGAAACAAGTAATTCATCGTATTCAATAATCTGTTGTTTATGAAGTCTTTTGTTATTGTTGTAGTTGTTATTATAAGTATCAAGTTTCTCAACATAACTAGTAACATTTTTATCGTATTTCTCTTTGATTCCCGTAATATCGTCTGCTTGAGAAGTTTCTAATTCTTTAATTTCTTTATCAATTTCTTCAAGTTTAATGTTAAATTCTGATGTTTGAATAACTTTATATTCATCAAATTCTTTTTTAAATCTATTATCTTTTGATCTTAATTTTACAAGTTTATTTTCAACAGCTTTTTCAATTCTTTGGTCTCTTAAAACAGCTTTATCATTAAGTAAAGCTAGTTTCTCTTTTGATTGTTTTTCCTTCGCTAAAAAGTCTTTGTGTGCTTTCAAAGACTTGGTTTCATGATTCTTATTCAATTTTAGTATTTTTGTATTAATAGGTGCAATTTTCGAATTATATTCTAATTCGATGTCGAATGAAGCAATGTCAAAACTCTTTAACTCTGTCTTTTTCAAATTTTTGCACCTCCCGAATGTTTTAATTCAGCCATTTACTTAGGTAATTTTACCATAATTACAGTGTTTTTTCAATATTATATTATATTATATGTCTTATATTATAAAAAGCTTTTGTAAACAGCTATGTTTATTGTATAATTTTAACGAGGTGTTTTTATGGAAAATAGAATCTTGTCAGAAGACATAATTGAAGAAGATATTCAGAATCTTTCTTTAAGACCAAAACTCTTAAATGAGTATATTGGACAAACAAAGGTTAAAGAAATGATGGAAATCTTTATTAAAGCAGCAAAAAACCGTAATGAGGCTTTAGATCATGTATTATTATATGGTCCTCCGGGGCTTGGTAAAACTACTTTAGCTAATATTATAGCAAATGAAATTGGAGTAAATATAAAAATAACTAGTGGTCCCTCTATTGAACGAAGTGGTGATTTAGCTGTTATTTTAACTAGTCTTCAACCTGGAGATATCTTATTCATTGATGAAATTCATCGATTACCAAGAATAGTTGAAGAGATATTATATCCTGCGATGGAAGACTTTGTTATTGATATAATTGTTGGTAGAGATTCTACTAGTAAGTCTATTAGAGTAGACCTTCCACCATTTACATTAGTAGGTGCAACTACAAGATTTGGAGACTTAAGCGCTCCATTAAGAGATAGATTTGGGGTAGTTCATAAGCTTGAATACTATAATAATGCTGAATTAAAGGAAATCTGCAAAAGAACTGCAGGTATCTTTGAAACAGAAATTCATGAAGATGCTGAATTTGAAATCGCTAGACGAAGTAGAGGAACTCCAAGAATAGTTAATAGATTATTTAGAAGAGTTAGAGACTTTGCTGATGTTTTAAATGATGGTGTTATAAGCATGGAAATTTGTAAACTTGCATTAGGTAAATTGCATATAGATGAAATTGGATTAGACAACAAAGATTATGATTATTTGAATGGATTAATTGAGAATTTTAACGGTGGACCAGTTGGTCTTGAAAGTATTGCCGCTTCAATTGGAGAAGAGGCAACTACGATAGAAGATGTTTATGAACCGTTCCTTCTTCAACTTGGATTTATTAAGAGAACTTCAAGAGGAAGAGTAGCCACAGAAAAAGCATATAAACATATGAATAAATTACATAAGTCGAGGTTATTTTAGATGAAAGTTTCAGATTTTGATTACGATTTACCAAATGAGTTAATAGCTCAAACACCATTAAAAGATAGGTCAGCTTCACGACTACTTTTAGTGGATAAAAATGAAGGTGACATTTCACATGACCATTTTTCTAATATAATTAAATATTTAAATAAAGGTGATGTTTTAGTATTAAATGATACATCAGTAATTCCTGCTAGGCTATATGGAGAAAAAGTAGATACAGGAGCTGTAATTGAGATCCTATTACTTAAACAAAAAGAAAATGATGTGTGGGAATGCTTAGTTAAAAAAGCCCGTAAAATAAAGGTTGATACTGTTATATCATTTGGAGATGGTATCTTAAAAGCTAAATGTATAAGTGTTAGTGATGAAGGTATTAGGGATTTTAAAATGATATATGAAGGAGTATTTTATGAAGTTCTTGATGAACTTGGTGAAATGCCACTTCCACCCTATATACATGAAAAGTTAATTGACCAGAATAGATATCAAACTGTTTATAATAAGTATAAAGGAAGTGCCGCAGCACCCACCGCAGGACTACATTTTACTGAAGATTTGTTATTTAAAATAAAAGAAAAAGGTATCATAATTACCTTTGTTACATTACATGTTGGACTTGGTACTTTTAGACCAGTACAAGTTGATGAAATTAAAGATCATCATATGCATACTGAGTTTTATCAAGTTACTAAAGAAACAGCTAATATTTTGAATAAAGCAAAGAAAGATAAAAGAAAAATAATCGCAGTTGGAACAACTTCACTTAGAACTTTGGAAACTGTTTTAAGAGATAATAATAATTTTATTGAAACAAGTGGTTGGAGTGATATATTTATATTCCCAGGATATAAATTTAAAGCAATAGATTCTCTAATTACAAATTTCCATTTACCTAAATCTACATTGTTGATGCTTGTTAGTGCACTTGCTGGAAAAGAAAATATTACAAATGCATATAATGAAGCAATTAAAGAGAAGTATCGTTTCTTCAGTTTTGGAGATAGTATGTTTATTAAAAGTGAATAAAGCAAATAAAAAACATCATTCAAGCGAATGATGTTTTTATTTTCTTAAGCAGGTTCTTTAATTAAACGGATAATTGCGATAACCCATCCGATAAATAGTAAAAACCACCATAATACGTTCCATCCACTATGACCTGCGTCATGAAAACGTCTAATCATAACAGCGATAAATGGAATAAGTGCAACTAATCCATAAATAGAACCTATAACAGCTAAGATTGGTATTGCTCCACCAATAGCTCCTAAAACAGCTCCTACAATGAAGTGAATTAGAAATGCCATCCAAAATTCTCTAATACCAGCTTTTCCATCAAAATCGTTCCAATTCTTCCACATTAATACATATTCTTTAGTAAATTCTTCCATAATGCCCCCTTGTTTTTTTATTTAATTATATCATAATTTAATAAAATTGTCGCTTTTATTATTTGATTGGTCTTAATCTAGCCGTAAAATGTCTTAAAACAGGTGGTTCATAATCAAATTCAAGCCCAACTAAGCTGTCTCTGTTTTTATAAACTTCAATAACAGCATCAGCAACTACATCAAGATGAGCATATGTATATGTACGTCTTGGTATAGTTAATCTCATTAATTCTAAAGGACTTTCTAAGTTTTTATGAGTATCAGGATCTCTTCCTAGTAAGAATGAACCAATTTCTACAGGTCTAACACCCGCTTCTAAGTAAACAGCATTACCAACAGCTTGCGCTGGGAATTGATCAAATGGTATATGAGGTGCAAATTTCTTACAATCTACAAATACAGCATGTCCTCCAGTAGGATACTGAATAGGAATACCTGCATCTCTTAATTTATCACCTAAATATCTTACTTGATCTAATCTATGTTCTAAATAATCTTCTTCTAACGCTTCATTTAGCCCTACAGCTAATGCTTCCATATCTCTACCAGTTAATCCACCGTATGTTGGAAAACCTTCCATAGGAACTATATAAGTACGACATTTATTGTATAAATCTGTATCTTCTTTAATACAAATCAATCCACCAATATTACTAATACCGTCTTTTTTAGCACTCATTAAGAATATATCAGCTAAGTCAAAGACTTCTAAAGCTATTTCTCTTATTGATTTGTTTTTATATCTATCTTCTCTTTGTTTAACAAAATAAGCATTTTCAGCATATCTTGCTCCATCAATTAATAACGTAATACCATATTTAACTGCAATCTTTTTAACTTCATGCATATTTTCCATACTAACTGGTTGTCCACCAGCACTATTATTAGTAATAGTCATGATAATTCCAGCAATATTTTCTTTACCTTTTTCTTCAATAATTCTAACTAGATTTTCTAAATGGAAATTCCCTTTAAAAGGATGATAGTTTTCAGTATCAAAACACTCATCAATTACACAGTCAAGTGCTCGTGCACCTGCGAGTTCAACATGAGCACGAGTTGTATCAAAATGCATATTTGATATAAAATATAATCCATCTCTATCAACTAATTGAGGTAAAACTACTTGTTCAGCTCCACGTCCTTGATGTGCAGGAATAATATACTTATAATTAGTAATTTCTTTTGCTACTTTTTCTAATCTATAAAAACTACGAGATCCAGCATAAGCTTCGTCACCCATCATTAATGCTGCCCATTGGAAATGGCTCATTGCTCCAGTACCTGAATCAGTAAGTAAATCAATATAAACATCTTCGCTACGCAAACTAAAAGGATTATATCCAGACTCTTTTAATAAAGAAATTCTTTCTTCCTTAGTAGTCATTTTGATTGGTTCAACCATCTTAATTCTATAAGGTGGTGCTACATATTTTCTATCCATGTATTTTCCTCCAGTATATTTATATTAAATTACAAAAATAATTATATATTATTGTGTTAACGTTTACAATTGAAAGTTATTTATTTTATTAAATTACTAAAAAAAAAGAGACTAAAAATCTCTCTTAATTTTCTTCTAAAGGTTTAATTTTCTTAATTAGATACACAAATGGTGTATCTAAGAATGCAACAATTACCTTAATAACGTAAGAAGTTACAAAAATACTTAATACTACTTCATTAGACCATATCCCTAAAAAAGCAATAGGTACAAAGATTGTAGTATCAACTAACTGACTTACTAATGTAGATCCATTATTTCTAACCCATAAAAATTTATCTTCTGGAAGTTTTTTTCTAATTGCCTGATAAAGATGAACATCAACCATTTGACTAATGAGATAAGCAGTTAAACTACCGATAGCAATTCTTGGTAAAATACCAAATATCGTAATTATTGAATCGTTAGCCCAGTCATCAATATTCGGAGTAAACCAAATAGCAAACTGCATAACGATAACAGTAGCTAATAAGCTAAAGAAACCTATATATACAGCTTTCTTAGCATCCTTTAACCCATACTTTTCATCAAGTGCATCAGTTACTAAGAATAATGTACCATACATTATATTTCCTAGCGTTGCGACAAAAGTAAATCCAAAAAACGTAAAATCAATTGTCTTTGTTACTTGAATATTAGCTAGTATAGTACCTAGCGCAATCCATGCGAATAAACCTGTTTTTCCAAATAGTTTATAAGCTATTACTATTAGTGAAAAATTCACTAAAGCAAATAAAAACCATAAAATTTCATTACTCATATATTTCCTCCTAGTTTTGTTATCGCAGGATGGTTACGAACTGCGTAAAATTTTAATGCAAATTAAATATATATTAATTATCTTTATTTGTCAAATAAATGCTTATTTAAAAAAACACATATTTTCACAAGATTTACATACAAAAATACTCTTTGTATAGTAAAATAGTAATATTGATATTAAAGACTGGGTGATATTATGGAGAAACGAGTAGGTATCGATATTGGAAGTACTACAATAAAAGCAGTAGTACTAAATAATAATGATGAGATAATATTTAAAACTTATTTAAGACATAAGTCGAGTATTACAAAATCATTAATAAAGCTTTTAAGTGACTTAGAAGCTTCTTTTAATAATGATAAAATGTATTTTAATTTTACAGGTAGTGCAGGAATGCATTTATCTTTTGGAATTAATGCTCAATTTACACAAGAGGTTATTAGTGCTACTAAAGCCTTACAACATGAAGGTGATGACTTTGATGTATGTATCGAATTAGGTGGAGAAGATGCAAAAATAATCTTTTTTGATGGAAATAATATTGAACAAAGAATGAATGGGACATGTGCTGGTGGTACTGGAGCATTCATTGATCAAATGGCAACACTAATCAATGTAACAACCCCAGAACTAAACGAACTTGCTAAATCATATAATAAGATATATCCAATAGCTTCACGCTGTGGAGTATTTGCTAAAAGTGATATTCAACCATTACTAAATCAAGGTGCTGCACATAATGATATAGCTGTTAGTATTTATCAAGCAATAGTTAACCAAACGATTGCAGGATTAAGTCAAGGTCGTAAAATAAAGGGAAGAGTAGCCTTCTTAGGTGGACCCTTAACATTTGCTAGTGAACTACGTAAAAGATTTATTGAAACATTAGATTTAAAAGATGTTTATATTCCAGAAAACGGTGAAGTATTTGTAGCATTTGGTGCTGCACTTGAAGCTTCAGAACAAATATTTACTGTTGCTGAACTAAAAAATGTTATTTTAGAATATGAGAAGAAAGATAAAAGAAAAATGAAAAAATCTCTTGGTGCTTTATTTGAAACACAAGAAGATTTAGAGATATTTAAAGCAAGACATGCTAAAGCAAGTCTAAAAGAAATTGATATAAAAAGCTATAAAGGTAATGCCTACTTAGGAATTGATGCTGGTAGTACAACAACAAAACTAATTTTATTAAGTGAAGATAATGAAATACTTTACTATTTCTATTCACATAATAAAGGTAATCCAGTTGATATGGTTAAATCATCTTTATATGAGATTTATAATTTAATTGATGGAAACGATATAACTATAAAAGCAGCTTACTCTACTGGATATGGAGAAGAATTAATTAAACATGCTTTTGATCTTGATGGTAGTGAAGTAGAAACTATCTGTCATTATAAAGCAGCTAGATACTTTAAAGATGACGTTGAGTTTATTATCGATATTGGTGGACAAGATATGAAATGTTTTAAAATAACTGATGGAATTATTACATCAATTATTTTAAATGAAGCATGTTCAAGTGGATGTGGATCTTTTATAGAAACATTTAGTACATCATTAGGATATGAAATTAAAGATTTTGCTAATTTAGCAATTGAAGCAAGAGAACCAGTTGATTTAGGAAGTAGATGTACAGTATTCATGAATAGTGGCGTTAAACAAGCACAAGCAGAAGCCGCAACAACTAGTGACATTTCCGCAGGACTTGCGTACAGTGTTGTTAAAAATGCTTTATATAAAGTAATTCGCGCTGTTGATGTTAGACGTGAACTTGGTGATAAAATTATTGTACAAGGTGGAACTTTTTATAATAACGCAGTTTTAAGAGCTTTTGAAAAAGAGATTGGTTTAGAGGTAGTTAGACCGTCAATAGCTGGATTAATGGGTGCTTTCGGTGCTGCTTTAGAATCTAAAAAATTAGGTAATGAAGAATCAACATTATTAACTAAAAAACAATTAGATGAATTTAAATATACAACTAGAACTGCAACTTGTAAGAAGTGTCCTAACTATTGTCCTTTAACTATTAATATATTTAATAAGAAAAAATATATTTCTGGTAACCGTTGTGAACGTGGTGCGGGAATTGAAAGTGCTAAGTTGAATAATCCTAACCTATATCTATATAAGTACGATAAAATACTTAGTTATCAATCAGATCATAACAAAGATCATATAGCTACTATTGGTATTCCATTAGTACTTAATATGTATGAAAACATTCCTTTCTGGTTTACATTCTTTAATGAACTAGATTTTGAAATAATTTATAGTGATCGTTCAACTAAAGCAATGTATGAACTAGGGCAAGATTCTATCCCAAGTGATACTGCATGTTATCCTGCAAAGCTTGTTCATGGACATATTGAGAACTTAGTTAAAAAAGATATTGATTATGTCTTTTATCCAAATATGCCTTTTAACTTTATAGAAAAAGAACATCAGGATAATGAATATAATTGTCCTGTAGTTGCTTTTTATCCTGAAGTAATTGGGGCTAATATGGAAAATATTGATTTAAGTAAATTACTTGATCCATATGTTAGTTTAAACAACAGAAAATTCTTTATTAAAAACTTAGAAGATTGTATTGGTAGAAAATTGAAATTATCTAAAAAAAGAGTAGGTATTGCTTTTGATAAAGCGTTAGAAGAATATAAAAGCTTTAGATTAGATGTTATTAAAAAAGGACAAGAAGCACTAGATTTTGCGAAAGAACATAATAAGAATATTATCTTACTCGCAGGACGTCCTTATCATATTGATCCTGAAGTTAATCATGGTATACCAAAGCTGCTTCAAAGCTTAGATATAGTCGTAATTAGTGAAGATAGTGTTAATAGAGAAGCAGATAAAACACATGTTAATGTGTTAAATCAATGGACTTATCACACAAGGTTATATGATAGTGCTAAGTTTATTGGAGATATTGAAAATGCTAATATGATTCAATTAGTATCTTTTGGATGTGGACTAGATGCTATTACTAGTGATGAAGTTGAAAGTATCTTAAAGAAAAAAGGTAAATTATACACTCAAATAAAAATAGATGAGGTAAATAACTTAGGTACAGTTAATATAAGAGTTAGAAGCTTACTTTCTACTATGAAAGGAGTGAGAAGTTAATGGCAAAACTAGAATATGATGAAACTGGTAGATTATTATTCACCGAAGAAATGAAAGAAGAATATACTTTATTAATGCCATCAATGGCTCCTTATCATTTTGGATATTTCAGAGATATGTTTAGAAGTGAAGGATACAAATGTGAAATTTTAGAAAATAATAGTTTTGATGTAATTCATGAAGGAATGAAATATAGTCATAATGACATTTGTGTTCCTGCAATGTTAGTAATAGGACAATTCATTGATGCGATGAAGAATAATGGATATGATATTCATAAAGTTGCTCTTGTAATGACTCAAACTGGTGGAGGATGTAGAGCTAGTAACTATATAAGTTTAATAAGAAAATCATTTATTAAAGCAGGATACGAGTTTATTCCTATTATTAGTGCTAACGCTGTTGGGCTTGAGCCGAATCCAGGATTTAAGATTAATCGAAGTATAACTTTAAAGCTTATTAGTGGGCTTATATTCGGAGATGTAATGATGCAACTTCGTAATGAAGTAATTCCTTATGAAGTTAATAAAGGAGAAACTGATAGAGTTTACAAAGAACTAGATAAAATAGTAAGTGATTACTTTTATTCTAGAGATTTAAAAATATTTTATCATCCTAATAAATTATTTGGACAAGTTATTAAAAGATTTAGTGAAATTCCAACTGATCGTTCAGTTAAAAAACCAAAAGTTGGAATAGTAGGAGAAATATATGTTAAATATAGTCCTCTTGGAAATAATGGACTTGAACAATTACTTCTTGATGAAGGTTGTGAAGTAGTTACTCCTAATATATTTGATTTCTTTATCTATACATTTGACTCTGCGATTCACGATATTGGTAAATATGGTGGACATCGCTATTCTAAATTCCTTCAAAAGTTATTAATAAGATTTATTGAATATCGAAGAAATAAAGTAAGAAGACAATTAAAAAAATATGGATTTAGAGTTTATAATCACTTTTATGATCTACGTAAAATGAGTGATGGATATATTAATAGAGGAATGCACGTTGGTGAAGGATGGCTTTTAACAGCAGAAATGGTTGAGTTAATTCATATCGGTGCTCCTAATATTGTTTGTACACAGCCATTTGGTTGTTTACCAAATCATATTGCTGGTAAAGGTATGATTAAGCGTATTAAAGAGAATCATCCTGAAAGTAATATCGTAACAATTGATTACGATACAAGTGCTACAGAGATAAATCAGCTGAATAGAATTAGATTAATGCTTAGTAATGCAAAAAGAAATTTATCTTAAATCATAGATAAATTTCTTTTTCTAATATATAATGTATTTGGTGATTAATATGGCAATTAAATATGAGTTAAAACACATCTGTAAACAAACAGGTGCAAGATATGGTATTTTACATACTAAACACGGGAGTTTTGAAACTCCTATCTTTATGCCTGTAGGTACTAAAGCAACTGTTAAGACTTTAGAAAACAGTGAGATAAAAGAAGCAAGCGATGGACTTATTTTAGGTAATACTTATCATTTATGGCTAGAGCCAGGAGATGAGATTGTAAAAAACCATGGTGGAATAAGAGGATTTAGTAAATGGGATGGAGCATTATTAACTGATAGTGGTGGGTTCCAAGTATTTAGTTTATCTGATATTAGAAAGATAAAAGAAGAAGGTGTTGAATTTAGACATCATAAATCTGGAGCTAAATTATTTATGAGTCCTGAAGATAGTATTAGAATCCAAAATAATTTAGGTGCTGATATCATAATGAGTTTTGATGAGTGTCCTCCTTTTAACTCTACATATGAGTATATGAAGGAATCAGTTGAACGAACTCTTAGATGGGCAAAAAGAGGTCAAATTGAACATAAGAACACAGCTGACCAGGCTTTGTTTGGTATAGTACAAGGTGGTCCACATAAAGATTTACGTATTATGTGCGCTGAAGCGCTTAAAGAAATGGATTTTCCTGGATATAGTATCGGTGGACTTAGTGTTGGAGAGAGTAAAGAAGAAATGTATAAAGTTCTTGACTACTTAAAAGATGTAATGCCAGAAGATAAACCTAGATATTTAATGGGTGTTGGTACTCCTGATGATATTATTGAAGGTGTAATTCGTGGAATGGATATGTTTGATTGTGTTAATCCAACACGTCTTGCAAGACACGGAAGTGCAATGACGAGTCTTGGGAGAATTCCTATAAAGAATCAGTTATACGCAAAAAATATGGAATCACTTGATCCTAATTGTGATTGTAAAGTTTGTACAACTTATACAAAAAGTTATATAAGACATTTATTTAAATCTGAAGAATATTTAGGACAAAGATTAGTTAGTTATCACAACTTATATTTCTTAAAAGATTTAATGAAAAATATTCGTGAAGCAATTCAAAATGATTCATTATTAGATTTTAGAAAAAATTTATATAAAAAATACTATAAAAGATAGTAAATATAGCCGTTTTTTATAATTTAATGTTTATTTTAATTTGTAAAAATGGTATAATAACTTAATAAGTTAATTGGAGGTATGTAGATATGTTTGAATCGTATGATAATTTTAATCAAAAGCCTTCAATTAAGGTAATCGGAATAGGTGGCGGTGGAGGAAATGCCGTGAACAGAATGATTGAAAATGATGTTCAAGGTGTTGAGTTTGTTGCTATAAATACAGATGCACAAGTATTAAGACTATCCAAAGCAGATACAAGAATTCAAATAGGTAAAATGTTAACTAGAGGTCTAGGTGCAGGAGCAGATCCTGATATAGGAAGACGTGCTGCAGTTGAATCTGAAGATGAAATACGTGAACTGTTAGCTGATACAGACATGGTATTTATTACTGCTGGAATGGGTGGAGGAACTGGTACTGGAGCTGCTTCAGTAATTGCTCGTATATCAAGAGAAATGGGATGTTTAACAATTGGGATTGTTACTAAACCATTTAGCTTTGAGGGTAGACGAAGAGTAGCAACAGCATTAGAAGGACTTGATGCATTAAAACCTTACGTAGATACTTTAATTGTTGTTCCAAACGATAGACTATTATATGTAGTTGATCGTTCTACATCAATGCTTGAAGCTTTTAGAGAAGCAGATAATGTGCTTCGTCAAGGTGTTCAAGGTATTGCTGAAATAATTACTGTTCCTGGATTAATAAATGTAGATTTTGCAGATGTAAAAACTGTAATGAAGGATAAAGGTACTGCATTAATGGGTATCGGTGTTGCTAGTGGAGAAGGTCGTGCTATCGAAGCTGCTAAACACGCAATTCATTCACCTTTACTAGACGCAAATATTGATGGAGCAACTGATGCTATCGTTAATATTAGTAGTGGTATTGATATCGCTTTATGGGAAGTAACTGAAGCTATTGAAGCTATTCAAGCTGCTAGTTCAACTGAAATTAATATTATTTATGGAACAACTATCAACCAAGATATTACTGATGAAGTTATCGTAACAGTAATAGCTGCTGGATTTGATGAAAATAGAAAAGTAGAATTTAGTGAAATAGGTTCTACACCTTTAGAAGATGCTGAAGAAGCTGAAATTAAAGAAGAACAACCTCCTAAAAAAGGTAGAAAAAAACGTAAGAAAGAAGAACCTGTTGTAGAGGAAGAACCTTCTAAAACAGCTATTCCTTCTTGGTTAAAATCTAGATTTAAATAAGCACCTTAGGTGCTTTTTTAATATTAAATGTTGAAGGTGATATTATGAAGAAACCGTATAATATAGTTTATTTTGTATTAATGTTTTTATCTGTTATTTATATAGTGTTTTTCTATGATGATAATAGTACTGATTTAATGGTGTTAGCTGCGGGGATGTTTATTTTGACTAGTATATTTACTTATTCAAATCGTAAAAAATGAAATTTTATACTGAAGAAGTACTAAGTAAAATAAACAATGAAAGTATTAATGTAGTCGCAGCGACTAAATACTTTAACAGTACTGAAATGAGAGATTTGTTTAATACAGGAATCACTCATTTTGGTGAGAATAGAATTGAAGCTTTACTTGAAAAGAAAACTGATTTAGCTGATCTTGATATTACTTGGCATCATATTGGTACACTTCAGACTAAGAAAGTTAAAAAGGTAATTAATGAAGTAAGTTATCTTCATTCACTTGATAACTTAAAACTTGCTATGGAAGTTAATAAGAGAAGAAATGAAGTAATAAAATGCTTTATTCAAGTTAATATAAGTAGCGAAGAATCTAAACATGGGCTTAATGTTAATGAAGTAATCCCATTTTTAGAAAGTATTAAAGATTTAGAAAAAATTGAAGTTATTGGATTAATGGGTATGGCTGAGTTAACTAGTGATGAAGACGTTATTAGTACTGAGTTTCAGAAGTTAAATGATCTTCAAATTGCTATAAAAAATGAGTTAGATATTGAATTAAAAGAATTATCAATAGGAATGAGCAATGATTATTTAATTGCTTTAAAGCATAACGCAACGTTTTTAAGACTAGGCAGTGTATTATTTAAGAAAGAGGTGTAAGTTATGGGTAAAAAAAATAAAAAAGCGATAGATCGAGTTAAGTTTATCTATATGGAAAAAGATGTAGACGGATTTAAACTTGCTGATTTTTTAATGCAGGGTATTCCTTTAATTACAAACTTTGAAGATTATGATGATATAGAATCTAATAAAGTAATTACGTTTTTAAGTGGAGTAACTTACGCTATTGATGGAGAAATAGAAATGATTCAACCGAAAATATTTCTATTCGCAACTAAAGAAGATTATAAAGATGGCTCTTTGCGTAAGTTTGTAAAAGAGTATAAGGAGTAAATATAATGGAATTATTATTAAGAATTCTTTTTCAGGTATTACAATATTACTACTATATTTTAGTAGCTAGTGTTTTACTAAGTTGGATACCTGATTTAAAAAGATCTGCCTTTGGTAGATTTATTGATAAACTAGCTAATCCATATATGAGAATATTTAGAGGTTGGATTGTTATTGGTGTAATGGATTTTACACCAATAATTGGATTTATGTTTTACTACTTTGGAGTAAACGCATTCGGACAAATGATTTTAACTATGTATGGAAATTAAAGATAAGGTAAAAGGCTATCTAGCAAATCCTTTAAAAACCTCTGTAAGGACTAAATTTCTAACATTAACTGAACAAGCAATTCTTATAAACACTCTTAAAAATAAGGTGTTTTTTAAGTTAGACGGAGGATATCCTAATAGTGAGTTAAAAAGAGCAGTACTATATGTTGATGATGAAGCTTTTATTACTTGTTTTAAAATTAAATATAATGAAAAGTATTTATTACTAAGTCATCAAAATATATTAGGTACTTTGCTTAGTTTATCAATTACTAAAGAAAGTATTGGAGATATTTTAGCTAGTGAAGATGTATTCTTTATTACAAGTGAATTGAAAGAATTTATTATTAATGAATTTATAAAAATAAATAATGTAGCAATTACACTAGAGGAAATTGATGGATCTAATTTAGTAAGAAATGTTGAACTAGAGATGAGTAGTTTTACAGTTAGTTCTTTAAGACTTGATTCTATTGTTAGTAAGATAACGAAAAAGAGTAGAAATGAAGCACTAAATATGATTAATAATGACTTGGTTAAAGTTAATCATTTAATTAGTAATAAAAACACTAAATCTATTAAAGAAGAAGATGTTATTTCTATTAGAAAATATGGACGTTTTATTATTAAAGACACTAAGAATACTAGTAAAAAGGGTAAAATTATCGTTAAATATGGAAAATATGTATAAAATAGTTGTAATTTAGATTATATTTGTTAAAATATGTAAGTATAAAATCAATGATTGAGACAAGTGTTAAATAACCTCTTTATTTTAGAGACCAAGTGTATGCTGAAAACTTGGATAAATGTTATTAAATGTATCCCTCATGAGATTAAGTTCTGAAGGTAGTAAGAACTTACGTAATCCTGCGTTAAAGGTTTGAGTGCTGAAGAGATTCAGAACAAAGGTGGTACCACGGATTAAATATAGTTCGTCCTTATTTTAGGACGACTTTTTTATTATAAAAGGAGTGTGAAATTATGAGCACAGATTACAAATCAACACTATTAATGCCTAAAACAGAATTTCCAATGAGAGGTAATTTAGGTAATAATGAACCATTAATGCAAGAGGTATGGAATGATATTGATCTATACAACAAACGTTTAGAAAAGAATAAGGATAATACTCCTTATGTTTTACATGATGGTCCACCATACGCAAATGGAGATATTCATACTGGACATGCATTAAATAAAGTCTTAAAAGATATTGTTTTAAGATATAAAAGTATGCAAGGATTTTATACAAGATATGTTCCAGGATGGGATACTCATGGACTTCCAATTGAAACTGCACTTGTAAAAACTAAAAAAATTAATAGAAACTTAATTGATAAAGTTGAGTTTAGAAATATGTGTAAAGATTATGCTAAAGAACAAGTAGCTAAACAGAAAGTTCAGTTTAAAAGACTTGGTATTTTAGGTGAGTGGGATAATCCTTATGTAACTTTAGAAGCAAGATACGAAGCATCACAAATTAGAGTGTTTGCTGATATGGTTGAAAAAGGATTAATCTTTAAAGGAATGAAACCAATTTTTTGGAGTCCTTCTAGTGAAACAGCTTTAGCAGAAGCTGAGGTTGAGTATCATGATAAGAAATCTCCTTCTGTATATGTTGCTATGGATGCTGTTGAGAAGTTAGATGTATTTCCTACTGATTTTAAATTCTTAATTTGGACAACTACTCCATGGACTTTGCCTGCTAACTTAGCAATCGCTGTAGGTGATCAATTAATATATTCATTCATTAAAGTGAATAATGATGTAGTTTATTTAGTTGCTAAAGATTTAATAGATTCATTAACAACTATTTTGGAATGGGAAACTGTTGAAGTATTAAAAGAAGTAAAAGGTATGGTTTTAGAAGGACTTAGTTATAAACATCCTTTATACGATAGAATTAGCCCTATAGTTCTTGGACATCACGTTACTGTTGAAGGTGGAACGGGACTTGTTCATACTGCTCCAGGACATGGTGAAGATGATTTTATAATCGGACAAAACTACGGATTAGATATTTTATGTCCAGTTGATGGAAAAGGTTATATGACAGCGGAAGCAGTGCAATATGAAGGACAATTTGTTGATGAATGTAGTAAAAGTGTTGTTAAAGATTTAGATGAAATGGGTTACCTTCTTAAAATGGAATGGATTACTCATAGTTATGCATTTGATTGGAGAACTAAAAAACCAATTATCTATAGAGCTACACCACAGTGGTTCGCATCAATAGAATCTTTAAAAGATGAAATGATGAAAGAAATCAAAGAAATTAACTGGTTCCCTAAATGGGGGGAACTAAGAATGACTAATATGGTTAAAGATAGAAAAGCTTGGTGTATAAGTAGACAACGTGCATGGGGAGTTCCTATCCCTATATTCTATAATGAAGACGATACTGAAATTTTAGACAAAGAGGTTATAAACCATGTTGCAGATGTTTTTGAAAAAGAAGGAAGTAATGCCTGGTGGTTAAAATCAGCAAAAGAATTATTACCAAAAGGCTATACTAATCCAGCATCTCCAAATGGAAACTTCAGAAAAGAAACAGATATTTTAGATGTTTGGTTTGATTCAGGAACAAGTCACAGTGTTCTTATGAATAACTATGACTTTGAGTATCCATATGATTTATATTTAGAAGGTAGTGATCAGTACCGTGGTTGGTTTAACAGTAGTTTATCTACAGGTGTTGCCTCTATGGGTAAAAGTCCATATAAAACGTGTGTAACACACGGATTTGTACTTGACAAAGATGGTCGTAAAATGAGTAAATCAATGGGGAACCAAATGGATCCATTAAAAATCATAAAACAAATGGGTGCTGATATTTTAAGATTATGGGTAGCTTCAGTTGATTATCAATCTGATATAAGAATAAGTAATGAAATGATGAAACAAGTTAGTGAATCATACCGTAAAATAAGAAATACAATTAGATTTATGATGGCTAATTTAGGTGATTATAATCCTGAAACTAATAGAGTACCTTTCAATGAATTAAATGAAGTTGATAAATATGTAGCTCTTAAACTAAACAATTTAGTTAAAAATTCTATCGAACATTATGATAATTTTGAATTTGATTCAGTTTATCGTGAAATAACTAATTTTGTTACTAAAGAGTTAAGTGCATTCTTCTTAGACTTTACGAAAGATGTATTATATATCGAGAAAGCAAATGATCATAGTCGTCGTAGTATTCAAACAGTTTTATATGATGCGACATTAACATTATTAAAATTACTAACTCCATTTTTACCTCATACAACTCATGAAGCTTATTTACATTTACCTCATCATCAAGAAGAAAATATGTATTTAGAAAACATGCCTAAATATGTAGAATTAGGTAATGAAGATATCTTAGTAAAATATGAAAAATTTATGGATATTCGTGATAATGTATTAAAAGCATTAGAAGAAGCTCGTAATAATAAAGTAATAGGTAAAAGTTTTAACGCAAAGTTAATTATTTATCCAAATGCTGAAACTAAAGCGTTACTTAATAGCTTAAACGCTAATCTAGGACAAATGTTTATCGTTTCTCAGTTTGAAATAGGTATAGGTGAAGGTGAATTTAAGTTCCCTAACTTAAGTATTGATATTCTTAAAGCTGAAGGTGAAACTTGTGATAGATGTTGGCAAGTAGTAGATCATGTTCATGAAGATATTTGTGATAGATGTACTGAAGTTTTAAAGTGAATACTCCCCCACTTAATTTAAATTTGAAGTGGGAGCTTCATGGGTTATGCGAACTAA
>JRFF01000006.1 GCA_000753575.1 Candidatus Izimoplasma sp. HR2
AATCCTTTTTTAAATAACTTGAGGTTTTTAAGTTTGACTTCCATAAGTTCAATCTTATCATCGATGGATGAAATAGATCTTGCTATTTTACTTTGTTCCTCAAACGAAGGAAGCTTAAGCTTTAGTTTCTTTAAATGACTATTGTAAATGTGAACGACAGAGTTACCTTGTCCTAACTTGGCAAAATCAAGTTTCTTATTCGAATTTAGATAATATGATAAGTAAAGTCCATTCTCCTTCGATCTAATTATATTAATATCTCCACCTAATGCTATTCCATCTTTTGGTACACATGAAGCTGTGGCAAGATCAATTGCTGTTTCACCAGAAGATGGTGATATTACATCAAACCTTTTACTTAAAACAACTTCAGTAACATTCGTCTTTGAATAAACTGTGTTTATTTTTTCTCCATATTTAGTATAAAGCTCTCCATATCTAATGCATTCCAGTTTTCCTTCTTCATCAATATCAACCTTTGAAATCCCTTTTCCTTTTGAAAATATTGCAATATCCTCAAAATTATATTCTTTATAAGTTTCTTCAAAGCGACTGAATCTTAACATTGGTTCATTCCTCAAGTGTTGTACTTTATCATTATTCATACAAACACCACCTAAAAGATTGGAGCTTTAATTCCAAGCTCATCACAGAATTTCTTAATTTCTTTATCTATTTCAATCATTTCTTTTTCTATTTTAATTATTTTATTCGCTACTTCTTCTAAGTCTATCTCTTCTTCTTCCTCAAAAGTATCTACATATCTTGGTATGTTTAAGTTAAAGTCATTTCCTTTTATTTCTTCTAGTAATACAGGTCTTGAATATTTTTTGATTTCTGTTCTATTTTGATATGTATTCAATATTTTTTCTACATGAGCATCTGTTAACATATTTTGTGTTTTTACTTTATCAAATTCTTTTGAAGCATCTATAAATATAATGTTACTATCCGCTTCTCTACATTTTTTGAATACTAAAACACATGTTGGAATACCCGTTCCAAAGAATAGATTTGCAGGAAGTCCAATAACTGCATCAAGATAGTTCTTTTCCTCAATTAAATATTGTCTAATAACACCTTCAGCTCCACCTCTAAATAAAACCCCATGAGGTAGGACAATAGCCATTGTTCCATTTTCATCTACCTGATAAATCATATGTTGAACAAAAGCAAAATCAGCTTTTGATTTTGGAGCTAGCTTTCCATATGGAGAAAATCTCTCATCACTCAATTTTAGTGAGTTAGCATCCCATTTAATACTATATGGAGGATTAGCTACTACTGCTTCAAACTTCATATGAAGGTGAGCAGGATCTTCTAATGTATCTCCTTGCTCTAAATCAAAATCTCTAAACTTAACATTATGAAGAATCATATTCATTCTAGCTAAGTTATATGTAGTTGTATTAAGTTCTTGCCCATAAAAATCTGATACTCTAGCTTCTTTTGCAACACGAAGTAAAAGTGATCCTGATCCACATGTTGGATCATATACACTTTTAATTCTTTCTTTTCCTAAAGTAACTATTTTCGCTAATATTTTTGAAACTTGTTGAGGTGTATAGAACTCACCTGCTTTTTTACCTGCACTAGATGCAAACTTACCAATAAGGTATTCATAGGCATCCCCTAAAATATCAGAATCAACATCTTCAAATTTAAAATCTATTTCATTCAGATGTCTAATAACTTCACTAATTAATTTGTTCTTTTGAACAACTGTTTTTCCTAATTTTGAAGAAGTTAAATCTACGTCTTCAAAAAGACCGGCAAATTCGTCTTCACTATCAAATCCAATAGTTGATTGTTCAACTGCTTTAAAAGCACTACCTAAGTCTTCAATTATTATTTCTTTATTAATAGCTCTTATAGCTAAATTTTTAAAAAGATATTTTGGTTCAATAAAATATCCTAATGTTTCAAGTAACTCTTCTCTTAAGTCATGAAGCAGTTCTTCATCATCCATTACATCTTTAAATTCTATTTTATCTGCAGCTAATTCTTTATTTGCTTCTCTTTCTACCTTTTCACTTAAAAACTTATAGAAGATTAACCCTAAAGCATAATCCCTAAATTCATCAGCATCCATATTTCCTCTTAATTCATTTGCTATTGCCCATAGTTTGCTTTCTAGGACCTGTCTTTGATTTGCTGTCATATGTTTTCTCCTTTACCATGTAAACTTATCTACAAAAGTAGTTAATGAATTTATAATATAGTCTACTTTATTTCTTCTAGCATGAAGTAGAGTTTCACCTTTTTGATAATCTACACCTTCAATTAGTATGTCAATTGCTTTTTTTACATCATTTCGATCTATTTTTTCCGAATATTCATATTCAGAAATAACTTCTTTAATAACCATTGCATTTAGATTATTTTCAAATACATATTTTTGGAGTTCTTCTTCTTTTTTAATCTGTAAGAAATCTGAGAATACTTCTTCTATCTCACTTCCTGGTACTAAGTTAGAAGAACTTATAAACTCTTCTACAAGTTCTTTTTTAGAACGTAAATATTCACTTGATTCCATTTGAGATAGAATAAATTCTTTTTCTTTTTCAAAGCTTGGTTTAGTTCTATCCAGCTCTGATAGGAGATTTATAATATAATCAACGTTGATTTTATCTTTACGTAATAAATCAATTTCAAAATCAATATCTTCTAAGATAGAGACTTTTTCTTTTGCCTCTTTTTTAGTTCTATCGTAAGCTTCAAAGTAAGAGTTTCTATACTGAGCGAATAAGTCGTCAGTAATATTTAAATCATCATAAGAAAACTCTGTAAAAGTGTCTAATTGATTTATATGTCTAGTCACATTTCTAAACAGTTTAACAAATAATAATAATTCCTCTTCTGACTTTGTATTTAAGCTATCCTCAGGAGTTCCTGTTTTTGCATACAACTCGATAATTGCTTTATTCGTATCTTCAACATATTCTTCATATGTTTTCATAAGTATAGTTCCTATTGCATCTTCATCACTAAACAAGGTAATTGCTTCATTTGTTTTATCAAACAAATTTCTAAAGTTAACAATATTCCCATATCGCTTCTTTTCATTCAAAACTCGATTTGTTCTAGAAAATGCTTGAATTAATCCGTGATAATTTAGGTTTTTATCTGTATATAGTGTATTTAATCTTTTACTATCAAATCCAGTTAAAAACATATTCACAACTAATAATATATCAATCTTTCTTTCTTTTACTTTTTTTGATACATCAATATAGTATGCATCATAACCACCGTATTTATTCAGATTAAAATTTTCTCCAAACATTTTGTTATAATCTTTTACATACTCATCAATCTTTTCTCTAGGGTGTATATTTTTCTCAGTTGGTTCTTCAACACTAAAAGTTCCATCATCCGTTAAATCTTCATTTGATTTATACGAGAAAATAGTAGCTACCTTTAAATCATGTTCTTTTCTTTTGAAAGATTCATAATACTTTATTAGAGTAGGTATTGAACTTACTGCAAACAACGCTGTAAATTCTCTTTGTTTTGTCTTTTGATCATGAATCCTTAATATGTAATCAACTACTAGTTCAATACGCTCATCTGCATAAAATACTTCTTTTGTATTGATTCCTTCTACTTGTAAATCATAATACGTTTTATCCCTTTTAGTTAAAGAATCATACAATCTATTATTTCTATCTTTAAATGTACTTAAGTATTCAACTGAGAACCCTAATACATTATCATCTGCAATAGCATCTTTTATAACGTAACTATGAAGTCTCTTGCCAAACAGCATCTCAGTAGTACGTTTTTTATTTGCATTTTCAGCAAATATTGGAGTACCTGTAAATCCAAAGAATTGTTTATTTGTGAAAAACTCATTAATTCTACCATGAGACTCACCAAATTGACTACGGTGACATTCGTCAAAAATAAAGACAATTCTTTTATCTTTTGCTTTTTCCATCTTATTTAGATTAGAGTCCTTACTAATAGCGTTATTCAATTTTTGCATAGTAGTAATAAGTATTGATGTTTTAGTATCAATTAAATGTGAAATCAATTGTTTTGTGTTATCTGTAGAATCTACAGAACCTTTACTAAATGAGTCAAATTCCTTCATTGTATTAAAATCTAGATCTTTTCTATCTACGACAAAGACAACCTTATCTATATCTTTATTCATTGATATTATTTGACTTGCCTTAAATGAAGTTAGTGTCTTACCACTACCTGTTGTATGCCAAATATACCCGTTTTTCATTGCACCAGATTCAACACTTCTTACAATTTCCTCTACAGCATAATATTGATATGGTCTTAACACCATCAATGAGTGAGTTGATTCATTTAGAACGATATACTTTGATATCATTTTTGACACGTGACATTTTTCTAAAAACTGTTCGGTAAAATCTGATAACTTTGCGAATTTATCATTATCAATATCTGCCCAGTAAAACGTTTGTTTAAAGTTTAGTTCTCTGTTATTGGAGAAGTACTTAGTTGTTGTTCCATTACTTAAAACAAATATTTGAATGTAATTAAATAATCCTGAATATGAATGTCTTTGATACCTACATATTTGATTAAAAGCTTCTTTTAATTCTTTCCCTTTTCTTTTTAATTCTATTTGCACTAAAGGTAGACCATTAATTAATAACGTAACATCATATCTATTTTCATATTTACCACGATATGTAATTTGATTTGCTACTTGAAATTGATTTTGACACCATTTATCAATGTTTAAAAAGCTTATATAACAAATCTCACCATTATCTAATTTAAAATCTAACTCAGTTCTTAATCTTGCTGATTTCTGAAAGATTGTTCCTCCATCTAAATAGTTTAGTATTCTATTGAATTCTATATGAGAAAACGAAGAAACACCACATTTCTGTAGTTTCTCTTCGTTGTGCTTTTCTAATTGCTTTTTAAAGTTTAGTTCTAAATCAGATTTGTCATCTAACTTAATAAATTGATAACCATTAGCAACTAAATCCTTTATTAAATTATTTTCTAAATTTTGTTCAGTTTGTACTCCCATGATAATCCCCCTTGTGTTAATAAAACTAATAAAACATCACTTGATAAAATTATATCACTTTTACACTGATTTTCAAACATCTATCTCTGTGATTAGTTGAATTAAAACTAAATAAGGATTCTTTAAAAAAATACAAATATATTAAAGTATTAAGAACTGAGTTAATCTCATGATAAACTCCTTAATTCAAGACTTATTCATTCTCTCTAATCATTGTTAAAGCCCAAATTCTCTTTAGTGGGATTAGACTCTTAATTTCTTCATCCATATTCTCGTAGTTTTCAAATAATTCTTCAATTATTTTTTGTTGATCCCATAATCTTACTTTAAAATATTGTTTTCCTCTAACCTTTTCAACTGAATTCTTAAATCCGTTCCAAGAAACTAAAATACCATAAGCAGCTCCAAAATTATTCATTGTTCCAATGAGTTGATCCAATGTAGGTCTATCTACAGCGCTATCAGTGGTTTTTACTTGAACACATATTGATGGATCTTGAAATCCTAGTTCACCTTTACCAGCTAGAATATCTACACCTTCATCTGCTCCCTCACTTGGAACAAATGTATGGTATCCCTTAGCTTTTAGAATTGCTGCAATTAAATCTTGCATAGCATATCCTTTTAATTTTCTTTCAATATATTTAGCAATAATATCTAAAGAGTATTGCTCTAAATCAACAGTATCATCCTCATTATGAGAATCGTTGTTATCTTTTTCAGGATTCTGTGAAATAATTGTAACTTTATTCCAATTATTCTTAACCATTTTTCTTATACGTTCCTCTGCATCATTTCTCTTTATTTCACATATAGTTGAAAATGCACCAAATGAATATAGTAAATCTTGATCAAATTTACTTCTAGGTACATCAATACTGAACCAATCAACTTCTCGGTAATGCTTATAAATATCTCTTTCATTTCCATCATATTGGCAATCAGATTTTATAGTCCCAAAATGAATAGTAGAATTCCTTTTGCTTGGTAAAACTACTATATCTCCTATTTTCATATAAAATAGAAATCTCCTAATTTGGGAACTGTATTGAATGGCACTACCTCTTCCAACTTCAAACTTCTCCTCAAACCACTTATACATTTCTTTTTTATCCTTTATTTTTCTTAAATCTCTATCAACATTATCAAATGTTAGATAAATTCTTTTGCTATCTAAAAACTTACTTTCATATTCTCCTTTACTACCAGCTCTATTAAGCCACATTGACATATAATCATCTCCTTTAGAATTTTTTAATAAATATTACTACTCCTGATTCTTAAAAAATGCTTTAAATGAAGTTGCTGATAAATCAAAAAATTTATCTACTGGACCCTGAACCTTATAGAATTCAGGACTATTGGAATCTAAATGATATACACGATATATCCAATAATCTTCACCTTTTTCTTGTGAAGTAAACACTTCATTTATGCTTATATCAAATGGATGACGTTCTCCAAGTGATGTTCCTTTTACTTCTATAAATTTCTCTCTTCCATCTTTATAGTATGACAAAATATCATATCCAAATCCATCAGCTTCTGCAGCTACCCATTTCACTTTATCTGCTAAGTCACTTCTACCATTTCTCATGAGTTCATTTTTTTCATATGCTTCTACAAGTTTTTCTGCAAGCATTCCTTTAGCTATATCTTTTTCAGCTTTTTTCATAAAATCAGTTTTCTTGTAATTTATCTTCTTCTTTTTTGATTTTGGTCTATTACTTCCTACAGGTATGCTATTTTCTATAATAACAAAATCTGCATTTTGTTTTCCTGATTCACTTAATATATTTTCAATAATTAAAGCCTCATCTGGAGTTATAACAAATACTTTTTCAAGATCTTCTCCCAAATAAATATCACTAATTAAATTATCAAAATATCTTCCTAATTCATCTGTACAATCAAATAAATATCCGACATTCCCAAATCCAGTTTTCTTAATAAAAGGAGCATATTTTTCTTGTAGTAGAGGTCTTATTTCTTTAATTCTATCAGATATCTTTATTGGATTATCAATAAAACTATAATCTAACTTAACTAACCATCCATCTCTAGTCCAAAGATCATTATCAAATGGATTCTCTTTACTAATGGCTTTAAAAGATACAATTCCTCTGGCAACAATTCTATTTTTAACAACACTAAATATAACATCACCAGGATTACACTTAGTCATGTTCTCCCAATGAAAACTTGGTTTTTCACCATTTTTAGCAGTAGATGGCGCCCATAAGATTCCCTCTTTATGTTCTTGCTTAAATGTTTTTCCTTGAAACACAACAAAATATTTCAAATTTCTCACCTCATTAATCTTATATATTCCTAATATTCTATAAAAAATTAAATTTTATAACTTCATCTCTTGATCCACAATCTCCACTAGCTCATACAAATGCACTACTCTATCACTCTGCATATCTAACTTTCCAAAACTAGTAATAACTACTAGATTCACACAAACTAACCCATTCTTTTTCTTTAATCCTTCTATTATCTTCTCATTCTCTTTATAAGGATTCTTTATCTTTACTTTCTTCTTATATGTTACTTGATTAAACTTCTTTCTCTTCTTACTTACTATATACCAATTCTCATAATCAAGTTTACCTTCTATCTTACCTGAGTAGTCTCTTACTATAATAGAGTAATTAACATTCTTAGTTTTAACCAATAATGATCTTCCTTTTAAATCTATATCAATACTCTTTACACCATTTACTACTTTTAACTTATCATACACAAATGCCATATCAATGAATCCATTGATAAAGGCATCTATTATTGATATTTTAGATACTTGATAAAATCTAGATGTAAAATACAAGTATCCTTTATATCCAAGATATCCAAAAATAGTAAGTAGTCCTAACATAGAAAAAGTTCGACCTAACCTAACAATAGATTCTATCGAACTAAATAGATCCCTATTGTAATC
>JRFF01000007.1 GCA_000753575.1 Candidatus Izimoplasma sp. HR2
ATTGCTGGAGGTAATTGATTTTGAAAGTCTTTTGAGAATACTTCAAACATCATTCTAGATTCGCTAGCTATTTTGAATAGTACTTTTAATTGAACTTTAAAAGCTTCTTCGAATTTCATGTTTTCAATATTTTCTATTTTTATTATTCTATCTGTATTATTATCTGACATCCTTAATAACGCTTCTTTAATAACATCATCTTTACTTTTAAAATATTCATAAACAGTACTTTTTCCTATATCTACACTTTTCGCAATTTCAGTAATTGTTAAATCTGTTGAAAATCCATCTCTCTTAAATTTGGAAATTACAGATTCAATAATTTGTTCTTTTCTATTCAATTGATTCAACTCCTTGTTTAATAACTAATACTAAGTATACTATAACTCCAATAATTAATAAACCTGAACCAATTAAATATAATATTGATCCTAAGAAGAAGTAAAGTATTCCACCACCAAGTATTAACACAAAGATTGATAATATACTCATAAATATTTTCGCATATTTTGTTACTAAGTAATACATAATAGGAACAACAATTAATGTAAGCATAGTAGCGTAAATTAATCCACCTATTGTAGTTACAGCCATTGGTTGCATCATTTCTGCACCTTCACCAATTGCAAGTGCCATAGCTATTAAAGCAAGTATTGTAGTTAAAGCAGTCATAATGATCGGTCTCATTCTTGTACGTCCTGCTTCAAGTAACGCTTCTTTAACAGTTAAGCCTGTAGCTCTTAATTGATTAGTATAATCTACTAATACAATACCGTTATTTACAACTACTCCTGTCAGGATTATCAGCCCAATTAGTGATACAACACTAACTGCCATACCAGTAATAAATAGTATCGCGAATCCTCCAGTAAATGCTAGTGGTATCGTAAACATTATAATAAATGGATAAGATAACGATTGGAACTGTGAAGCCATAATCATATAGATTAATACTACAGCAAGTAAAACAGCTAGTCCTAGTACACCGAAGGCTTCCATAATTTCTTCGTTCTCACCTTGTACAGTATATTCATATCCAGTTGGGGCAGTATAATCTTCCATTACATCAGCTACATCTTGAGCTACTAAACTGGCATTAAATCCTTCAACAAAATCAGCAGAAATAGTTAATACTCTAGATCCATTTTCACGGCTTATTGTAGAGAATCCTTTTACTATCTCAACATCAGCTACATCATTTACAGTGACTGGTAATCCAGTCATCATGTGTAATCCCACAATCATATTTTCAATATTAGTTACTGTATATACAGTGTCATCACTTTTAGAGAATTGATCATATACATAAACATCATATAATTCACCATTCATAGAAAGCATAGTAACAACTTCTTCTCCACTTAAATTACCAGCAACTGCGCCCATTACTTGCGCAGTAGTAATTCCAAATTTAATAGCTTCTGCTTTATCAACAGTAATTTTTATTTCATCAGCTTCTTTACCAACACCAGTATCTATCTCTTTTAATCCTTCAACAGATTCTAAAAGTGTTGCGATAGCTATAGCTTCATCCTTTAATGTTTCAAGTTCAAATCCAGATAACTGAATTTGTATACCACTACCAGTAAATGCTTGAGTCATATCTTGAGATCCTGATATAGAATATTCAATATTTGAATAATCATCATCTAGTAATTCTGTAAGTTCAGCTTGAACATCGATTGTTTCTAACTCTCTATCACTAGATAAAATAACATTTATTGTAGCATTATCACTATCTGAAATACCTAAGAAGATCATCTCTCCTCCACCTAAAGTAATACCTACAGTTTCAATATCACTGTGTGCCAAGAGATCATCATTTAAATCATCTAATACATCAATAAACTCATCAAAGCTAAGAGGGTCTGTTTTTGGGTTAGAAACACTTATAGTAATTCCACCTTCATCAGCTGTAGGGAAGTATTCAAATCCATTTGTTGATGCTAACCAAATAGATCCTACAAATAGTATAGCTACAAGTGGTAAAATAATAAATTTAAAGTTAAATGAGAAGTTAAATACTTTATCATACCAATTTTTAAATTTTTCAAATGCTTTTCCTTCTTTTCCTTCATCTTGTCCTTCTTTAAAGATCTTAGAAGAGATACTAGGAACAAATGTTAAAGCTATTAACAACGATGCAACTAAACTAAATGTAATAGTTAAAGCCATTTGTAAGAATATTTCTTTAATAAACCCTTCAATAAACATAATCGGAATAAATACACTAATAGTAGTTAAAGTAGACGCAGTGATAGCTCCTCCAACTTGAGCAGTACCTTTAATAGCTGCTTCTTTATTAGATAATCCTTCCTTTTTAAGTCTAAAAATATTTTCCATAACTACAATCGAGTTATCCACTAACATACCAATACCAAGTGCTAATCCACCTAAAGACACAATGTTTAAAGTAATACCTGATATATAAATTAAGATAATAGCAAATAATAAACTTATAGGAATTGCTATTCCTACAATAAATGTAGCTCTAAAGTTTCTTAAGAATATAAATAATATAACTACAGCTAGTATTGCACCATATATTAAGTTATTAACAACACTACCAGTAGCTTGTTCAATATATTTACCTTGATCAAGTAATATAGTAAAGTCAATTCCTTCAACTTCGGTTATACCTTCTATAACAGAAAGAATTTCTTTAGTTACATCAGTAGTAGCATAGTTACTACTTTTTTGAACTGTAATAGATATAGCATTATCACCATTTACTTTAGAATATTCTTTATCATTAGCATTAATAAATTCAACACTAGCTATATCACTTAATGTAACTACATCAATTAAAGGGCTGAAATCAAAGATTACTAAATCATTGATTTCATCTAAGTTATTAAACTCATCTCCAACTCTAACTAAATAATTTACATTTTCAACATTAATATAACCTACAGGAAACTCAAAGTTCTGAGCTTGTAAGATATTACTTATCATTTCTTTATCTAATTGAATATCTTCAACCTCATCTAAAGGATCTATAGTTAATAAAGCTGTCCTAATATCTTCATTAACTAAAGCTAAAGCTACATCATCAATAACAACACTTATTTCAGATCCATAAGCACCACTAACTGATACACTTGCTACACCTCCTATTCTTTCAATATTTGGAAGTACTTCATCCTCAACAAGTAATGTTAATTCTTGTTGAGTTAATCCTTCTTTAGATACACTAAACTGCATAATAGGCATCATATCTGGATTTATCTTTATAATCATTGGATTTCCAACTTCATCAGGAAGACTAGATAATACCATATCTAGATTCTCCCTCATCTCAATCATTACGCTATCCATATTAGCGCTACTTTCAAACTCTAAAAAGATAATTGAAACATTCTCTTGAGAAGTGGAAGTTAAATTTTTAATATTTGTAGTTGTTGCAAATGTTTCTTCTAATGGTTTAGAAACAACATCTTCAACCTCAGTAGGACTTGCTCCAATATACGTAGTTACTACTACAGCATAAGGAATATTCATACTAGGGAATAAGTCTGTTGTTAATCTTGTAAAAGATACAACCCCAAACACAGCAACTATAATTACTGCCATAAATACTGTTATCGCTTTTTCAACTGAATACTTTGCTAAATTCTTCATCAAATGACCTTCTTTCATATAAAAAAATATTACCGACCGAATGTTCGGTCGGTAATAGAATACCACTTATTTTTATTTAAATCAATCCTAAATACAAATTATCTTACGTTTGTATTGATGTCTCCATTTGATGTATCTCTTTCATAAACTGATGGTAAGAAATCTGTATCAGTATTATAGAATTCAATATCTCCATTTGATGTATCTAAATAAATTTTATCTATATAAACATCATTCATTATAATCTTTCCATTTGATGTATCCGCATCAAATGTAACTCCATCTTGATTTAATACATTTAAGTTATCTGCATTAATTCTTCCGTTTGATGTATAAAGATCATAATTAAGAAATTCCATATTATCTACTGTGATTGATCCATTACTAGTTATTACATCTAAGTCATATTGTCCGATAATATTTTTTACAACAACATCTCCATTTGATGTAGTTAAATCAATATTTCCTTCAACAGTTAAGCCATCTAAAGTGATTCTTCCGTTAAGAACTTCAACACTAATACTCTCTGCACTAATGTTTCTAATATCAACTTGTCCGTTATATGATTTAATATCTATATCTCCCAATAATAATGCTTCAGGAACTTCGATAACTATTCTTTCTCCACCGTTTAATAAAGCAAATATTTGTTCAAGGTTAAAGAAAGTAAAACTAGTTTCAACATTATTTGATATAGTAATTGTATTTGTATCTACATCAACAACTATTTCATAATCATTTTCTTCAATGTAAGTACGAGTAATAATAATTTCATCACCAGTGATAGGATGAATATCTACTTGCATACTTTCAAAATCAGTAATAATTTGCCATGATTCTCCATCAATAATATCTTGAGTAAGATCTTCTTGATTCACTTCTGTAAGTTGTGGTTGATTACCATAAACGTCAAATACATTTTCATCTCCGGTAAATAAATAGAATCCAGTATATCCCATAACTACGATAGCCCCAATAAATGATACTGACTTAATCATATTTAATAGTTTATGTTTTTTAAACCATTCATCAACACTTATTTTATTTAATCTCTTAGCTACTTTTTCTCTATTTTTAAACTTAAATACATTTAGGTGATAGATAAGTATTCTCTTTGTTACCCAAATTGATAGTTCTAATACTAATAATCCAAATAATAATATTAGTATATATGCTCCAGTTGCGAACCAAAATACCATTGTATCCATTGTAGTAGTTTGACCAAATAACAACCCAAATACACCTATATAAGATACTAATGTTCCAAATATAGAAACTACAGTTCCATATAATGTAGGAAGAAGCCATGAAGCTATAAGTACGTCAAATATAATAAGCCAAACAACTCTAGCTGTACTAATATTTGTATATCTCTCTTCCTTAGTTTTAACAAACTTAGGACTAACTCCATATTCCTCAAGTACATTTCTGGCAATAACTTCAGGTTCTTCAAGTTCACCAATTACTTCTAACTCTGTTTTGTTTTCATAAATAGTCCCACTATAAAATCTTTCTTCATAGAATGCGAGTATTTCTTTTCTCTCTTCTCTATCTAATAAAGATAACTCTTTATCTAACTTTCTTAAAAAATCTAACTTATTCATATCTTTCACCTCTAATCATGATATTAACTACTTTCTCAAATTTTTTCCAATCATACTTTAAATCATCAAGTTTTAATTTACCAGATCCTGTAATCTTAAAATACTTTCTAGGTGGACCTCCACTCGATTCTCTTAAATATGTATCACACAATCCTTCTTTAGTAAGTTTTCTTAATATAGGATAAATAGTACTTTCACTAATACCCATATTCTTATTAACTTCTTGATATATATCGTATCCATATCTGTCTCTTTCATCAATTTTACTAAGAACAACCATTTCTAAAACGCCTTTTTTAAGCTGTACGCTCATAGTATACCTCCTTTACAATGTGTAGTACTATATAACGTATAGTAGCATACAATATATAGTATGTAAAGTGTTTTGGTAAAAATAAGTTAAAATATTTTATTTCAATAAAAAACCCTAACTAAGTTAGGGTTATTTGATATCAATTATTCTAAAACTATTTGTTTGAGTTCCAATAGGGAATCCACCTGTTACAATAACTCGCTGTCCAACTTTGCAGTTATAAACTTCTTTTGCGAGTATAATTGCTCTTCTAATTAGCTCTTCAGTATCTTTAACTAATTCAAAGTTAATAGCTTCTACACCGTTATGAATAGCTAAGCTTCTTGCTTTTCTATCACTAGGAGTTAAAGCAATAATTCTAGCATCAGGTCTAAATTTAGAAATTAATTTAGCTGTATTACCACTAACTGTAGGTGCAATAATTAAATCAACTTCACTTTGTATTACTGTATATGCAACACTTACTGCAATACTACTTTCAATGTTTTCTCTATTTTCATTATTCTTATTAGCTCTTTTTATAAAAGTACTTCTCTTAAGTTCTCTTTCAATTTTAGAAGCAATATTTCCCATTACTTCTACAGACTCAACCGCGTATTTACCAATAGCACTTTCACCTGAAAGCATAATAGCATCAGTTCCGTCATATATAGCGTTAGCTACATCACTAACTTCGGCTCTTGTAGGTCTAGGATGTGCAATCATAGATTCTAACATCTGTGTAGCTGTAACACTAACTTTACCTTTATTATGGCATCTTTCAATAATGTGTTTCTGTATTACAGGTACATCTTCAGCTGGTACCTCAACACCTAAATCTCCACGTGCAATCATAATTCCATCAGACACATCAATAATAGATTCTATATTAAGTACTCCTGCTTTATTTTCTATTTTAGATATAATTTGTATATCTTCACTATCATGTTCTTTTAAAATAGCTCTTATTTCTTCAACGTCTCCTGCATTTCTTACAAAAGAAGCTGCGATGAAATCTACATGTTGTTTACATCCCCAAATAATATCTTCTCTATCTTTTTCAGATATAAATTCTAATTGTAGTTCAACACCAGGAATATTAATTCCTCTTCTATCTTTAATAGTGTGATCATTTTGAGCTATAGTTTTAATTGTTTTTTTATCTAAATCTGTAGACATTACTAATAAAGATAAATATCCATCATCTACAATAATTAAATCTCCAGCTTTTACATCTTCATATAATTGATTGTAAGTAACACTAATATTACTTTCATCTCCTAAAATCTCTTCCATATGGATAGTTACTTCTGAATCTTCCTTAATAGTAACTTTTCCACCTTTAAATAAATGAGTTCTAACTTCGGGTCCTTTAGTATCTAATAAACTAGCTACATAAGTACCAAGCTCTTTATTAAGACTTTTAAGTGTTTTAAGTCTCCCTAGATGTTGTTCATGGTTTCCATGAGAAAAGTTCATTCTCATAACGTCCATCCCAGCATTAATTAACTTTCTCATTGCTATTTTACTATCAGAAATCGGTCCTATAGTACAAATAATTTTTGTTTGGTTAAAAGGTATCATATCTTTCACTCCTATTTGAGTCTTCCTACTAAGCCATAACGCTTATTAGGAATTTCTCTTTTTTTATTTAAAGCAAATTCTATATCATAATCCACATAATCCATGTTTTTTAGTCCTACTGCTTTTCCGCCTTTACCGAAATGTAATAACTCAACAGCATATTCTCCCATTTCAGTAGCCATTACTCTATCAAAGGCTGAAGGATCTCCACCACGTTGAACATGTCCTAGTATTGTAGCTCTTGTTTCATAACCAGTATATTCTTCAATCTCTTTAGCTAAATCTAGTACATTTAGCATGTGTTCAGTTACTACTACAATAGCATGTCTACGTCCACTACTAAATGATCCATTGATAGCATCTAATGTTCTTTGTTTATCAAACCCAGTTTCAGGAGTAATAATGAACTCACTACCACCAGCAATACCAGCGTATAATGCTAAATCTCCACAGTTTCTACCCATCACTTCAACAACACTACATCTTTGATGAGACATTGATGTATCTCTTAATTTATCAATTGAATCAACAATTGTTTGTAAAGCTGTTTGAAAACCAATAGTATAATCAGTTGAAGAAATATCATTATCAATAGTACCAGGTAATCCTATACATTTAATACCCATCTCAGTTAATGCTTGCGCACCTCTATAAGTACCATCTCCACCTATTACTACAATAGCTTCAATTCCAAATTTTTCTAATTGTTTAACTGCTTGTTTTCTTACTTCTATATCTCTAAATTCAGGATATCTAGCACTACCTAAAATAGTACCACCACTTTTAATTATTCTAGAAACATCATTTCTCTCAAGAAGTTCTATGTTTCCTTCACATAATCCTTTATATCCGTACTTAATTCCATATACTTCAAGACCGTAATGAAGCCCACTTCTAACAACAGCTCTAATAGCTGCGTTCATACCAGGAGCATCTCCACCAGAGGTCATAACTGCAATCTTTTTCATAAGTATCACCACCAAATTGATTATATCATATTCATTTCTAAAAAACACTCAAACTATAATGTATACGCTTTTACTTACTCTAACTTATGAACTTTTTGTATTACTAGTTGGAAATTCTTATTTCTTTCTTCAACTTTAACCATAAATAAATATACTTTACTTTGTTCTAACTGATCAATATATTGATTATAAGTAGTAGGGAATAAGACACCTTCAATTTTTAGATACTCATCTTGAATAGTAATAAATGCCATATTATCGCCTTTTTTAGTTTTAATAGATTTAACATTAGAAATCATACCTACAACTCTCACAGATTTTCCTATATGAGTTTTTTCTATTGTAGAAGGTTTTAATAAATTATGTTTCTTAATATAATCGTCATGTTCATTAAGAGGATTAATTACTAAATTAAACCCTAATACTTTTTTCTCATTTTCTTCTAAAATGCTAAATGGATACTCTTCTAGATTTTCTAAGATAAATTCTTCTTTTGAGATAAAGCTTCCGTATTCACTAAAACTAATAACTTCATCTAATTTTTCTATCATTGTTCTTTTAGATAACTTGAATTCATCAAGAGCTGAAGCCGAAATAAGTGATTCAATAACTCTTTTATTCAAGAAAGAATTTACTCTAGATACAAAATCAAAGTATGATTTAAACTCACCATTTTCTCTTTCATCTAATAATCTAGTTACTGCGTTAATACCTAAATTCTTAACACCTAGAAGTGGAAATCTTAAATTTCTTTTCTCAGGTAAGTAATAAGAACTTGAATAATTAACTGAAGGAGGTAATATTTTTACTCCTAACTTATTCGATTCATAAATATAGTTTCTTGTTTGGCTTTCACTACCTACAACACTACTTAGTAAAACACTAATAAAGTATTTAGGATAATTAGCTTTTAAATAACTCATCCAATAAGACACCATACCGTACGCTACTGAATGTGCTCTATTAAATCCATAATTTGCAAACTTTACAAAGTAATCATAAATCTGATTACTAACTTCTTTTGTGTGTCCATTTTCAATACTCTTCTTCACAAAATTAGCTCTTTCTTTTTTAAGAACTGATTCTTGTTTCTTAGAAACCGCTCTTCTTAAAACATCTGCTTCACCTAAACTATATCCTGCGAATACACTAGCTATTTTTATAATTTGTTCCTGATATATAATTATCCCATTAGTACTTTTCAATATATCTTCAAGTACTTTATGAGGGTAAGTTACTTTCTCTTTTCTAAATCTTCTTTTAATATAACTAGGAATATTTTCCATAGGTCCAGGTCTAAACAACGCCAGAACAGTAACTATATCTTCAAAGTTACTAATTTGCATTTGTCCTATTAAACTTCTCATACCTGGAGATTCAAGTTGAAATATCCCAGTAGTTTCAACTCTTTTTAATAACTCGAAAGTTAATTTATCATCCATTGGAGTTTTGTATATATCTATATTAGTATTTTCATTTTTATTAATTAAATTTACTATTTTATTTATTGAAGTTAGATTTCTTAATCCTAAGAAATCTATTTTTAATAACCCTAATTCTTCTAAATCTTTTGCCTCATACTGCGTTTGCATCATATCAAGTAATCCTCTTTGTACAGGAGTGTGATCAGTTAAATCATTACTTGTGATAATAATTCCTGCGGCATGAGTAGATACATGTTTATGTAATCCTTCAATATTAGAAGCGATAGTTAATAACTCTAAAGCTTTTTCATCTTTATCCATAATATTATTAAGATCAGTTGAATTGAATATTGCTTCTTTAATACTAGAGTACTTATCAACATGTTTTAATATCTGATTAAGTAACATTCCTTCTACTTCAATTACTCTAGCAGTGTCTCTTAAAGCGGACTTAGCTAAGAAAGTACCAAAAGTACATATACTAGCTACCTTATTTATTCCATAAAAATCTCTAACGTAAGTTATAACATCATCGCGTTTATCATCAGGTAAATCCATATCAATATCAGGTAGTGTAATTCTTTCAGGATTTAAAAATCTCTCAAATACCAAATCATATTTAATAGAATCTACACTAGTAATACCAAGACAATATGATACTAAACTAGCTGCAGCACTCCCTCTACCTGGACCAACTAAATACTTCTTACTTTTAGCATACTTCACAAAGTCCCATACAATTAAGAAGTAATCATTATAACCCATATTATTAATAACACTTAACTCATATTTAAGTCTATCTATATAAACTTTCTTATTAACTTTTTGTCCTCTTAATCTCTTATCTAAGCCTTTATATACAAGTGCACTTAAATATTCTTTAGAACTAACGTCTTGTTTAACATCAAATGATGGTAAGTGAGTTTTACTAAAATCAATCTTAACATCACACATATCACTTATCACATTAGTATTTTTAATAGCTTTTGGGTAATCCTTAAATTTAAGAGAAATTTCTTCTTTAGTTTTTAAATGATTTCCTTTATTGTTACTAAATAAATCATTTGTATTTATATTGAATATCTTTTTTAATATATTCGAAACAACATAATCCTCTTCATCCATATAATGAACGAAATCTAAAGCAACACATTTATATTTTCTATATAATAGTCCATTTAGTTCATTATTATTACTTAACCCGAAATATAAATCATCCGATAAAGTGAAAAAAGAAGATAAAACTTCCTCATATTCGTGTGTTTGATTATTTGTGAAATATGTTAATATTTCACTTTTATCAGTATTAAGAACAAAGATAATACCTTCGTTATGTTTAATTAAATCAGAGATTGTTACTGTCTCATTTAAACTTGACAAACTAGCTAATTTAATAATGTTTTGATATCCCATATTGTTTTTAGCATACAATAAGAAGTTATTTGATCTTTCAGGTAGTATACCTATTGAATTAATACTTAATCCTATCAGTGGTTTTATATTGTTTTTTAAACATTCTTTATAGAACTTCACAGCTCCATACATATACTTATCAGTGATAGCGATAGATTTATATTCAAATTCTACTGCTTTTTGAATAATATCTTTAATTTTAATGTTAGAACCATTCATTGAATAATTTGTTTCAACAAATAAATTTGTAAAATTCATACTATCACCACCTTGTTAAAATTATACCAAATTTTAGTCATAAAAGAAAAAGAAAAGTAATAAATTACTTTTTCTTTAATATTATTCCACCACTTACTAAAACAACTACTAAAACTAAGATATCAACCCTTTGAACAAAGTCTATAAACCTTGTCTCTTCTTCGATTTTTTCAATTGAGAAGAAGTATGTTTCTAAATAGTTATTTTCTCCATTTATCTTTAAAATATATTCTCCATCTTCACTAACTTCATAAGGAGATTCTATATATTGATTATTTAAATAACCTTCTCCGTTAAAGGTTAAAACAACAGGATCAGTATAACTATTATTATTAATAATACCTTCTAGATTACTTGTAATAGTAAACGACAACTCAGTAGTGTAGTTATTTGCACCAGTTACAATAAGATCGTAATTACCAGGACTTGTAATTTCTGTATCAGATATAAACAAATCATTATTAAGAATAATGTTTCCACTATTTATACGTGGAGTAACACTTACTTCATATATAACATCATCTTCTACACCTGTAATTATTGGTTCAACAGTAAAGTTATATATTTTATCATTATAAATAAAAATATATTCACCAGGATAATTTATAGATAACCCATTTTCTACATACTCATTATTTAAAGTTGCTCCATTTATAAATTCTATTTCTACTTCACCAATATATACTTCCCCCTCAGTAAGATCAATCTCTTCATCATCATTTAGTGTAGTTAAATCACTTCTTATTCCAAAATCATAATTTGGACTGCTAGTATATCCAACTAAAATATATTTTTCATTATAACTAAGTCTTCGTATCTGTGAACCTAATTCAATTGAATCAACATAATTAAAATTAAGATCATATGAAGAAAAATGACTTGCTTCAAATAAATAAGAATAATCAAGGTCTATTGTTTGTTCAATATATGTAATAAAGATATTATCAATATAAAATATACTCTTAACAATTTCCATACTTCCATAATCTCTTAAATCCTTTTTAATTATATTTCCTGCAGTATCAAACACTATAAAAAATGCATCATACTCAGTATCTGTATCCAATGTGAATCCATATCCATATAGTATGTAGTAGTCTTCAATTATAGTTACTCCACTTATATAGTAGTATTTCTCATAATCAATTACTGTTGCAACAAAGGGATTTACCCCAGTTTTCTCAACAGTAAATCCTGATGATCTATCCTGTTTAAAATTAGTAACAATTATTTCATAATCATCAATTTCAAATACTTTACCTTGTGTGTGTACTCCGTTAGTCAAATTGAATATAGCTATAACAGCTAACATAAATAAAAAGACAGTTTTTTTCATATTATTCCTCCTTTTTATAGGTATAATACTTTTTAAAACTGTCTTTTTCTCATTTAAATATTAAATTATATTAATCTTAATGTATCTCTTGCAATCATTACCTCTTCATTAGTTGGAATTGATAAAACAGTAATTTTAGATTCTTTAGTTGAAATAACTGTTTCTTTTCCCTTAATCTCATTAGCTTCTTCATCAAGTATTACACCTAATATTTTAATCTTATCAGCAACTAATGTTCTTGTTTCACTTGCGTTTTCCCCTATTCCAGCAGTGAAACAAATAGCATCACAACCTTCTAAAGTTAAATAGTAAGCACCAATATAATCAGCAATCATTTTTGCTTGTTTCTCAACAGCTAAAATACTTCTCTTATCACCTTTAGCAACAGCTTCCCATAAGTCTCTTGAATCACTTGAAAATCCGCTTAATCCTAAATATCCTGATCTTTTATTTAAATCATCAATTACTTGATCTAATGTTTCATTTTCTTTTTGAGAAATATACTGAACTATAGCTGGATCAATATCACCACTTCTAGTTCCCATAGCTATTCCTGATAAAGGAGTGAACCCCATAGAAGTATCAATACTCTTTCCACCTTTAACAGCACATAAACTAGCTCCATTACCAATATGACATACTATCACTTTAGTATCTTCAACTTTTTTACCAAGCATATCAGCAGCTCTTAAACTAACATATTTATGACTAGTACCATGGAATCCATATTTTCTAACTCCATACTTTGTATACCATTCATAAGGAACACTATACATAAACTCTGTTTGTCCCATAGTTTGATGGAATGCAGTATCAAATACAGCTACACCTTTAGCTTTTGGTAATGCTTTACTAAAAGCATGTATTCCAGTTAAATTAGCTGGGTTATGTAAAGGTGCAAGTTCACTTACACTTTCAATTTTCTTAATAACATCATCATTAATTATAATAGAATCTTTAAATAATTCAGCTCCATGAACTACTCTATGTCCTACTCCGGCTATTTCATCTAATGAATTAATAACCTTTGTATCTACAATCTTTTTAAGTAATAACTCAACAGCTACACCATGATTTGGAATAGAGAGCGTTTGTTTATCTTTAATATCTGAATATTTAATAGTAAAAATAGAATCTTTAAATCCAATTCTTTCTATAATACCACTAAGTATTAATGCTTCACTTGGCATTTCTAATAATTGGAACTTTAATGAAGAACTTCCAGCATTTATAGCCATTATTTTCATATTATTCTTCCTCTCTACTTTTAAAATATTCATCTATTTTAATGATTGAATTATTAATTCCGTCTGTATCATTAAAACTAGGTAAATCTACTAATAAGAATTTCTTTGGTGGCACTTCATTTTCTTTCTTCTTACGAATTAATAAAATACTCTTAGGATTATTCTTAAATAATGTTTCACTTAATTTAATCAATCCAAACATGTAAGCTTTCTTATTAATTTCTTCTTGGAATATTTTAATATCCTTTTTCTCAAAGAAATCATTCTCAATTAAAGTGATAAAATACCCACCAATTGCTAGACTATCCAAATGATGATTAATCGCTTTATAAGGGAAATAATCAGCGTCTTCTACAATTGGTAAATCAGTTAATATTAAATCAAATCCTTGATCGTAATAACTTAAAGTATCTTGATAGAAAATCTCATTTTTATACTCAAGTAAATCAGCAACATTTCTAACTAAATTACAAATTAATAAATCGTTATCAACACCGTATATCTTTGCGTTTTTCTTCATATGATTTAATGCAGCAAATACTAAATTACCACTACCAATCATAGGATCTAACACATTTTCTAATTTTTGATTCTTATATAGTTTCTCAATTATATAACCAATAAATATACCAATAGTGTCAGGAGTAATTAATGAGTTTGACATATATGCATGTTTATATCCTTTAAGAAGTCCAAGCTGAACTCCTTTACGAACTTCTTCTCTTAAAAATTCGATACTAGAAATTTTAGATTTAGCATCTTTTAAAATTTCAATATCTTCTTTGCTATACTCTTCTTTAAAGTTATCATCTAACAATAAATTAAAAGCTTCATTCATACCTTCTAAGTACGTTTTTTGATAGTTTTGGTAAAGTAAGTTTGCAACTTCATCAAAGTAATCATAAAACTTTTCTACATTTAGTTTATTTATCATATTATCACCACAAAATCATTATAAAGCAACCTACCCTTTTTGTCTATTAAAAGCCACATTTCTTGAAGAAAGATATAGTTTTTGATACAATCTAAATGAGGAGGTGTCTCCAATGAATAAACTTATAGTAAAACTTATAAATTTGTATAAGATAAAAACACAAAATAGTAACCCTACATGTCGATATCATCCTACATGTAGTACATATTCAATGAATGCATTTAAAAAGCATAATTTCTTTTATGCTTCACTTTTAAGTTTCTGGAGAATCCTTAGATGTAATCCGTTCTCTAAAGGTGGATACGATCCAGTTCCAAAAACAAGAAAAGAGAGGAAACACGATCATGAACATGAAATATCTTGATATTAAATTAGAAGCAAGTGATGATTCAACATATTCATTAAGAGATTTTTTAGGGTCTAAAGTAGTCCTTTATTTCTATCCTAAAGATAATACTTCAGGTTGTACAGTCGAGGCAAAAGACTTTACTAGTTTACAATCACAGTACTTAGAAAAAGGATATAAAATAATTGGAGTAAGTAGAGACTCAGTTAAATCACATAAAAACTTTATTACAAAACAAGAACTAAACTTACTATTACTTAGTGATATAAATGAAGAAATGGTAAAAGCGTTTGACGTATTAAAAGAAAAAAGCATGTATGGAAGAACATACATGGGTATAGTTAGAAGTACTTTTGTATTAGATGAAGAAGGTAAAATTATTAAAGAAGTCCGTAAAGTTAAAGTTAAAGAACATGCACAGATATTATTAAACGAATTATAAAAAAATCAGTTCAATTGAACTGATTTTTATTTTATCTACTTTCTGTAACTCTTGATTCTCCTGATTTACCTAAAGCATATTTAACTCCAATAGGTCCAATAAATGCGTAGAATAATGTAGCTATTAAGATTACGATAAGAATAGTTACACCTTCACTTGGGAAGTCGGTTCTAGCTTGGTATGCCATACCAAGTGCAACTCCTGCTTGAGGTAGTAAACTTACTCCTAAGTACTTTCTAATTACAGGTACAGACTTCATTACTCTAGCTCCTAAGTAAGATCCAAAGATTTTACCAAAGATTCTTAATCCAATATATCCTGAAGTAACAACAATCATTGCACCGTAAGCTATATCAGTTTGTCCTAAGAAGGCGATTACTAATTCAGCTCCAGCAATTGTGAAGAATGCGATTAAGATTGGTGGTATAAATTTATCAACAGCAAGTTCTGTATCATGTGCGTTTACTCTAGTAATAATATTAGTAACTGTAACACCAAGTACCATCGGTGTTAAGATTGGTGATAAGTGAACTGAAATATCTCCAAAGTGAATTCCTAATTTAGCTACTGCAACTGTTAAGAATACTCCAAATACACTAGCTACTAAGAATACTTCATATTTATCATCACTTTTTTTATCAGATTTTTTAATAATCATAGCTACTATTACCCCAAAGACAATACCAACTAGTAGTGAAAATACTAATTCAAAGAAAGGGTCTGCGATTGTTTCAAAAAAGCTTAATTGCACTCCTTTTTCTAATGCCTTAGCGACTGATAATAATACACCAAATATAATAATACCAACAGCATCATCTAATCCAACAAGCGGAATCAATGTATCTGTAAGTGGCCCTTTAGTTTTCATTTTTTTAGTAAGTAACATTATTGAAGCAGGTTCAGTAGCTGTTGCGATAGCACCAAATATTAGTGCAACTGGAAGTGAAACTCCTAAAAGTAATAATCCAATTGATACTACTGCAGTCGTTAACGCTGCTTGAGCAATTGTAATTACAATTATTTCAGCACCTGTATGTCTTAATTTGCTAAATACTAACTCTCTACCAATACCATAAGCTATAAATCCAAGAGCAACTGAAGAAATTACTTCTAAGTTGATCATTAAGTCTTCAAAATTAAGTGCAACTAATATTCCCCCTAATAATAAACCGGCTAAAATATAACCAGTTATGTAAGGTATTCTAACTTTCTCAACTATTTTTCCCATAAAGAGTCCGAGTAAAACAATAGCACCTAGCACTATTAAACTTTCATAAGTTACTACTCCATCTCCTGATAACATTAAAATATTCACATTTACATCTTCTTTCATATTTATATATACTAAATCACTGCACATAATTCTACTCCTATGTTTTACATAATGCAAGTAAAAAAAGAAAAAAGGTTTCAAAAAGAAACCTTTTATAATAATTCTAATTACTCCAACCAGTTTTAGCTCCATCAATTTCTCCAGCTCTTGAAAGTGCACTCTTAACTACTACTAGTCCGAGTACCTCATAAATAACTGTCGCAGCTAATACGATTGTCATGATATTTGTACCTATCATTTCAAATCCAACAAGCTCTTTAAATCGTAACTCTGTGGTTAATGCCATATCTATTGCAACCCCAGCCTGTGGGATTAAAGTATATCCTAAATACTTTGTAACAGTAGGTGGAGCGTGGGATATTTTTGCCCCTGTATAAGCCCCAAGTATTTTCCCAAATACTCTAAACATAATATAGATTAAACCAACTATTCCAACTGTTATTAATGCAGATAAATCTAGTTCAGCTCCAGCAAGAGTGAAAAATCCAAGCAAGATTGGAGCACTAAATAAATCTGTATTTTTTGTTAATCTTTTCTCAAATGCATCATCTATTTGATTAGTTAATACTACTCCAATAGTCATTGGAAGTAATATTGCAGATAAATAGATTGCTTGGTGAAGACCAAAAAAGTTCATTATAATTGGTACTTGTCCAATACCAATCCCAGCAAAGATAATTCCTAAAGTCATCATTAACAGCATTGAATCTGATTCTCTATTAAACTTCTTAACGATAAATGATAATATATATCCTAGAATCAATCCTATTAAAATGGATATTATTATTTCTAATAGCGGATCTATTATCATTGCAGCAGCACTTACAGTACCACTAATACCAAGTAATGTAGTCCCAAGAGATAACATCATAGCAAACAACATAATTCCAATTGCATCATCAAGTGCTACAAGTGGAAGTAATACATCTGTAACAGGTCCTTTTGTTCTAAAGTTTTTAACTACAGCAACGATAGGACCTGGTGCAGTTGCAGTCGCTATTGCACCTAAGATTAAAGCATATGTCCAAATATATTCTCCATCAGTAACTGTTAAATACGAACCAACTGCTAATATAACAAATATAGCAGTCATAAATGCTTGTGTTAATGTAATGATTGTAACTTGTTTTCCTGTTTTCTTAAGTTTTCTAAATTTTAATTCAAGTCCAATTGTATATCCAATAAACCCAATCGCAACTTGTCTAATAAGTGTGAATTTTTCTACCATATCATGTGATAAAACTCCTAATACACTTGGCCCAATTAAGATTCCTATTAAGATATAACCTGTAACTTTAGGAAATCTAATTTGTTCCATTAATTTACCACCAATAAGTGCTAAAACAATTAAAGCTGCAATTCCAAAAACAACATTTGAATGAAGGTTTTCAATCCAGGATAAGTCGTTAGCTACCCCAGAGCTTAGTAAATTAATCATTAATTAAACCCTCTTTTTTTCTTATTATTTTTTAAGTACTCTATGAATTCATCTTTAACTAGGGCTCTTGAGTATAACTTCCCAGATCCAATATGTATATCTAGTTCCTTAATTAATTTTAAATTCTGAATACTATTAATTCCTGTTGATACAACAACAAGATCAAACTTTTTAGAAATATCTACAATAAACTTATAAATACTATGCATTTTTGTAAATTCTTTATCAGTATCCATTCTATGAAGTAAACATTCATCAAGTTTTAAGATATCTATATCTAGATTAGCTAAGAATCTTAATGAAGAATGTTTATTATTATATTCATCTATTGCTATTAGGAATCCTTTATTATGAAGTATATTAATTTTTTCAACTGCTTCTTCATCTGTAATTATCTCTTCTCTCATTTCAATAATGATTTCAGAAGTAATAACATTATACTTATTTAAAGTTTTCATTAAGTGCTCACTAAATACTCTTTTCAAAGTATGACCTGAAAAGTTAATAGAAGCCTTAAATCTTGAGGACAATTTAATACTCTTATCTTTTTTTAACTCACTAAAAAACTTAACAGTTTCTTCAAACATATACATCTCAATTTCATAGATTAAGCCAGTAAATTCAGCTATTTCTAAGAAACTATCAGGTTTAATTTCTATTCCTCCTAAGTTCCATCTTGAAACAGTTTCAAACCCAACTATGACACCACTAAAAGTATCAACAAATGGTTGAAATTTCGGAAAGAAGTCTTTCTCTTTAACTGAATTAAAAATTTCTAATTCAACTTGTTTTTTCTCTAAGTACCTTCTCTTTAATTCGTCATCTGCATAAATTAAATTATTTCTATTATCTTTTTTAGCTTGATCAATTGAAAATCTCATCATTTTCATAATTGTTACAAATTTTAAACCTGAAAAATCATCATAATCTAAAACACAAATACTCGCATTTATTAAGTATTGAACTTTATGATGTTTAATTGGTTGTCTTAAAATTCTTGCTAATTCAGTTGGTTCACACATAAAGTGACTTTCAGTAATCAATAAAAATTGATCTACTCCAACTCTGTACACTTCTGAATGTCCACAATATGCTACTAGCTTCTCTGATAAAATTACTAAAATATCTTCTACTGCATCAACACCAAATATAGCATTCATTTTATTAAATTCATCAATATCGACAAAAATAAAATGAAGATTTTTTAAATCTTTTTTTCCATAAGCGTGTTTTAATCCAGATAAGTTACCTAGTCCTGTTAACTCGTCAATGTAAGCAACTCTCTCTATTCCATGAAATTCTTGCAAAGTATCACCCCTATTCGTCAAGAAAAGTATATCACAAATAAAATAATAATCAAAGGTTGATAGTTTAAATTTCAAACAAAAAAGCAATTCACAGAATTGCATAAATTATCAATGGGGTATCATTATGGAGTTTATCCTGTTTTCATTATTGTAATTACTAAGATTGTAGTGTTGTCATATATTCACCCCTCAAGTAGAAAAGTGTGTTATTGAGCTGATATATTAAAAAAACAACATAGAATCAATAGGAAGTGTGTTGTTTATTACTGGAACGTAAATTCAAATAAAGAACCGTAAAAACTACCTTTTAATTTTTGGTATTGCTTATCCAAAACTGCTGTGATACAATGATGACGATATATAATTGTAGTAAAGTTGAATACTAAAGAAAATAGTATTTATTAAAAGGGAATTCGGTTTAATTCCGTAACAGCCCCCGCTACTGTAATTGGCTAATAATTTTTCAATATGTCACTGAGATTTTTTTCTTGGGAAGGCGAAAAATTGTGCTTGATGCCATAAGTCAGGAGACCTGCTTTACGCAAGAAAACAATGATTTCGGCGGGAAATTAGTTTGATAGTTTATCAATCTTTTTTTAGATAAGACTATAAAACAAAAACCTCCAAATCTAGTTTGGAGGTTTTTTTATACCTTTAGACTAGTTCGAAACTAAAAGAAAAGGTTATAGGTATCAAAAAATGAAAAAAAATGTGAAGGATTTTGTATCAATGAATTTAGGAATCATTATGGTATCCTCAGGAATGTATTTTTTCTTAATGCCAAACACTTTTGCGACAGGAGGAGCAAATGGGTTAGCCATAATAATAAACCATTTCCTCTCATTTCTTCCTGTAGGAGTATTAATGATCTTAATAAACATCATATTGTTTATCACAGCCTTTATTTCTATAGGTAAGGCATTTGGTGTGAAAACAATCTACGCTAGTTTAGCTGTATCTTTATTAGTTCTCCTATTTGAAAACGTAATCCCGTTAAGCCACCCTCTATCAGATGACTTACTACTAGAACTAATCTTTGGAATCTTAATCTCAGGAACTGGAATGGGAATGGTCTTTAACCAAAACGCTTCTACCGGAGGTACCGATATAAGCGCGAAGATCTTAAATAAATTCTTTAATATCGATTTAGGTAGAGCCGTATTCTTGTCAGATATCTTGATTACAGTGATGGCAGGATTTATATTTGGTTATAAATTGTCCTTGTATGCTATGTTAGGGGTTCTAATCAATAGTTTTGTCATCGATAGTATTATAAGAGGATTTAATCTTAGAAAAGAAGTAACCATTATTAGTGAGCAAAGTGAAGACATCAAAAAATATATCATATCGGATTTAGATAGAGGGGTTACGGTATATAGAGGAGAAGGTGGTTATTCCAATAACGACCTTAATATCATAGTTGTAATCATCAATAAAAGAGAATTTATAAGGTTGCGAACCTACATTAACAAAAAAGATTCCAATGCTTTTCTTACAGTGAAAAATACCCATGAAGTATATGGGTATGGATTCATGAAACTACATAGTTGAGATAAAAAATGAATAATAACGTTAAGAGATACACAAACCTATTCTTAGGTAACATCATAAATGCTTATGCAGTTACCTGTATATTAAGACCCAACGGTCTTATGTCAGGTGGTTTAACAGGTTTTGCAAGAGTACTAGAAGGAATCACTTTCCAGTTACTAGAACCAAACATTTTTATCGAGAAATACTACTTCAATATCATATACTATTTCTTAACAATAGTAGTACTAATATTAACCTGCATATTTTTAGGAAAAAGTGATGCCCTAAGAATAGTTTTTCTATCGATTTTCTATCCTACACTACTATTTGTTTTTACCTTCTTAGACTTACCTACAATTTATGTATTCACACAAACTATAAGCGGAGATTTCTTAAATGATTTACTTGTATTATCAATCATATACGGATTTCTAATAGGACTCGGAACTGGACTTGTATTAAAAAGTGGCTTTACATCAGGTGGTACAGACACAATCGCGAAAATAGCCTACCGCAAAATCTACCCCTTTTTCAGATATAGCCAAATTCTTTTACTAGTAGACGCAATCATCATCCTTACAGGATTCTTCCTTTTTGGAATCCAAATAACAGTTTATGCGATAATTATTAAATATATCGCAACAAAAACAGTAGACATGGTCTTACTAGGTATCAGCAACAAACTAATCAAAATAGAAATCATCAGTACAAGAAACCCCGAAATAGTAAACTACATTCAAACAGTTATCCATAGAGGTGTTACTTGTATTGAAGTAGAAGGTCAATTCAAAAAAGAAAAAGTAAATCAAATAAACACAATCTGTTCCCCAAAGGAAGGTTACAAAATCAAAAACTACATCGCAACAGTAGACGAAAAAGCATTTATTCACCTTATCTATGTTCCATCAGTTTGGGGGAATGGATTTAAAAACATCTATAATGATGAACTATCATAGGAAAAACATTGTAATAGTTAAAATGTAAAAAAGGTATAAAAAAAGTTCATTCCCCGAACTCTGCTTAACTAAGGCGTTAAGTAGAATATTCATATAGAAATAAACTTTTAGTGTCAACATGGTGCGGGTGACAGGAATTGAACCTGCACTCCGAAGAACTAGATCCTAAGTCTAGCGCGTCTGCCAGTTCCGCCACACCCGCACATAATGGCTGGGCTAGATAGAGTCGAACTATCGGTCCCGGAGTCAAAGTCCGGTGCCTTAACCACTTGGCCATAGCCCAATATGGGGCGACTGATGGGAATCGAACCCACGAATGTCGGCGCCACAAGCCGATGTGTTAACCACTTCACCACAATCGCCATATTAGATCTCAAAAAAGAGACTATATACATTTTATTAAATATACATAAAATTGTCAAGCAAAATCGTTTATTAATTCTTTATTAAAAAACACTCTTTTTTTACATAAATAAAACACTATAGATATTGGACTTTTTCAATAAATCTAGTATAATATAAAGCGTTAGGTTGTGATTACTATGGAAAATAGAATATTTAGTTCTGCAAAACTATTTACTATTATTTTTGTTTCGATACTTTATCTAGAAATTTTATTTAAGGTTCGCGTTTTAAATTTCGAATTTGATTTAACTCTTTTTAGAATATTCATTTTCTCATTATCTTATTCAATATTGATAATGTTTTTTATAATGTTCTTTAAAGAAAAAGCAGTGAAGATTATGATGTTTTCAATAATATCAGTAATTACTGGGTTATATTTCAATCAAGAAATATATCATTCATTTGTAGAAGGATTCTACTCTGTAGCAGTTGCTGGTGATTTAACTGCTGGGTTGTCTTTCCTTGGTGATTATATTCAATCATTTAGATTCTTACATATATTTTACTTATTACCTATAGGTTCTTTATATTTGTTATACAGATTTAAATTTATAAACTTTAATATTGAATACTGTGCTCTAAAAAGACCACTAATATTACTAATATCTGGTGTTTTCCTATTCTTTATGGGTCTTCAAACAATAGATGAAACAATTGAAGATTCTGGAGCTTTAGTAACTTATAGTGATATGGATTTATACACATATATGTACAATTCACAAGATGCTCTTAAGAAGTTTGGACTTCTTACCTATACACAAAGAGATTTCTTTAGTTTATTTAGATCTGATCCATTGAGTGAATCAGAGTATGAAATTTTAATTGCAGATTATTTTAATACTCAACCAAATCACGATATTAATAACTTTTCAGGAATATTTTCTGATAAAAACTTAATATTAATAATGGCTGAGAGTCTTGATACATTTGCTATTAATGAGGAATTAACTCCTAACTTATATAGATTAAAAACAGAAAATGCATATTTTGAAAATTATTATTCACCACTATACTATAGAAGTACCGCAGATACTGAGTTTTTAACTCAAACCTCAATGTATCCAAATAAGAATGTTACATTAAGTATGGATGCTTATATTGAAAATGATTTCCCTTATACTTTACCTAAATTATTTGAATCACGTGGATATGAAACACTTTCATTCCATAACTATATAGATTACTTCTATCCTAGATCTACATTCCATTTAGAAGCTTTAGGATATAATAGTTACTATGGTCCTGAAGAAATGGGAATGACTGTAAAAAATAGTGATAACGATATAATCTTTAATCACGATTGGCAAAGTGATTATGATATGATGGTTGCTGCAATTCCTGAATTTATTAACGAAGATAAATTCTTTGTGAATATGCTAACAGTTTCAGGACACTTTAGATATAACTCAGACCATGAAATAGCATCTAAACATGTTCAAGCAGTTATTGATTATGAAATAAGAAATGATATTGAACTAGATAGTGAAATTTTCTATTATTTAGCAGCAAATATTGAATTAGATTTAGCAATTGGATATTTATTTGATGAACTAGAAACAAATAATAAACTTGATGATACTGTTGTTATAATCTTTGGAGATCATTATGCTTATGGAGTAGAGAACTCTACAATATGGGAATATGATGATATGAAAGATGATGGTAGTGATATGGATCTACATAATGTTCCTATGTTAATATATTCTGATTCATTTATATTAGATAATACAATTGATAATTATATGTCTTCAATTGATATTATGCCTACCCTTGCTAATTTATTTAGTTTACCTTTAAATTATGCACATGTATTTGGAAATGATGCTCTAGCTAATGATGATAATGTTGTACGCTTCGCAGACTTAAGCTTTGTAAGTAGTACATTTAGTTATGATTCATTATCTGAAGAAATGATTATTCCTGATGGTGTAAATCCTGAATATATAGTATATCTAAGCAATATGTTTATAAATGATTATAAATATAATTTACTTGTTCTTGAGTATAATTACTTTAAAGAAGATGAAGATATTGAAGAAGACGAAACAGAATAATTAAAAAGAAACTTGGCTTTATGCTAAGTTTCTTTTATTTTTTTAATAAGTCATCGTAAACTTTTAAGACATTTTTAGCAAAGTTCTCTGAACTAAATCTCTGAATATCTTTATAAGTATTACATGCAAATTCTTCTAATAATATTTTATTTTTACTAAGTTTATTAAATAAAGAAATAAAATCAGAATTCTTAGTAAAAGAAAATCCATTTACTCCATCTTTAATTACACCTTGAAGATTATCATCATATTTTACTAGTAACGGTAATCCTGAAGCTAGCGCTTCAATATATGTTAATCCTTGTGTTTCAGTAATACTAAAATTAATAAATAGATCAGCTATATGGTAATAAATACCTACATCTTCAGGTTCAACCATGCCTGTGAATATAACTTTATTATTAAATCCTAAGTCTTTTGTCTTCTTGTAGAAGTAATCAAAATCAGGTCCATCACCTACTAAAAGTAGTTTAACATTATCATTGGTTGAACAGATATCTTTACAGTTATCAAGAAGATCATCTATCCCTTTTTCTCTAGACATTCTTCCTAAAAATAACATAACTAGATCATCTTTATTAATATTTAGATCTTTTTTTAATTCTTCTAAATCTTTATTACTGAAGTTATTTCTTCTGAATTTTTCTAAGTATATTCCTGTAGGAACAATACTTGAATCCTTTAAAAAGCCATAACCATCAAATGCATTCTTAACTTTAATAGTTGGGAATATCACTGAATCAGCTGAATCAGCGAAACTCTTACTATACTTCTTAGCAGTAAACTTTAATGGCCCAGAAAATATTTTTGATATGAAATGAATATAGTCTTCATACATTGTATGATAAGTATGTACAACTGGAATATTCAACTCTTTAGCAGCTTTTCTTCCAAGTCTCCCTATTGTAAATTCAGTATGACAATGTATTATATCTAGATTTAATTCTTTAATCTTACCAATTTTCTTTTTAGTTACTTTACCTATTCGATACTCACCCATTACTTTAATAGGTGGTTTTCTTCCCTTTAATCTAATTATACCTTTTGAATCTACCGCATCGTCATGTTCATATGTAACAACAATTACTTCATGTCCCAATTTTAGTAATTCTGTTCTTAATATATCAACAGAGATAGTTACTCCACTAATGATTGGGTAGTAAGCATCTGTAAATAATCCTATCCTCATAATATCACCTTGTATTTATTTCTAATGTATTTGTTAATTTAAATATCTAAATATATTTTATCATATTTTTGATAAAATTTAACTTTTTGATAAAATAAAAATCACTTTAGATTAAAGTGATTTTTTTAAATTACTCAGCAAACCAACTTGTACCATATCCTTTTTTTCCAACATGGATAGAAAATACTGGTCCTAGGTAATTAGTGAAGACTATTTCCATATCTGGAAACTTATCAGTAATTACTTGTTTAAGTTGTTCAGCACTTTCTTGTGAATTATGTGATGTAATTCTAAAAGTAATTTTCTTTAATCCCTCTGAATCTTTTAATATATTTTCAACCATATAATTGTGAACTTTTTTATATGTTCTTTCCTTATGTACAACTTCTAGCTTACCATTTATTATCTTAATGATTGGTTTAATTCTCAATACTGTACCAATAGCAGCTGAAGCACCAGATATTCTTCCACCTTTAACAAGTGAGAATAAATTTTCAACTGTAAACATTTGTCCAGAAGTTTTAATAATATTATCTATTCTAGTAATGATTTCTTCTGAAGTATTTCCGTCATTAACCATTTTAATTACTTGTTCAGCTATCATTTCAGTTCCGAATGCTGCAAGCATAGTATCAAAGATATATACTTTATCAGAATCATCTAACATACTCTTAGCTAAATTCGCTGATTGGTATGTTCCACTAATATTTTTTGATAAACAAACAACAAATATTTTTTCATAACCTTTACTAATTAATTCTTCGTAGTTCTCTAAGAATTCTCCTGGAGAAGGTTGGCTTGTTGTAAAACTAGCTCCTTGAGCTTGTCTATTAAAGATATAATCATTATCAACATCAACTTCTCTTTTTGATACATCTCCTTCAACAACATTTAAAGATACAACCGTTAATTCATTGTCCTTAATTTGTTTCTCTGTTAAATAAACTGTACTATCAATTACAATTGCATGTTTTTTCATAATTATTCTCCTTTTTATTCAGCGCACCAAGATACGCCGTATCCTCTTTTTCCTAAGTGAAGACTAAATACAGGTCCTAAATATTCATTAAACGATACTTTTACATTATTAAATTTTTCTTTTATTGCTTGTTCTAAAACCTTTGCTTGTTCTATTGAATTGTGACTTAATATTCTTACATGTATTGTTTTAAATCCTTCAGTTGTTTTATCCATTCTTGAAAGAATTGCTTCTACTACACCTTTATGTGTTCTTGGTGATTTAAGTAAATCAAGTTTACCTTCTATCATTTGAATTAAAGGTTTAAGTCTTAATACAGAACCAACAGCTGCTTTAGCTTTTGAAATTCTTCCTGAACGATATAAGCTAATCATGTTTTCAATTGTAAATATAAGATTAGTTGATTCAAGTAATTTATTAATTCTAGTTATAATCTCTTCTTCAGTTTTATCTTCTTCAATCATTTTATGGACTTCTAAAGCTAACATTTCATTTCCAAAAGCAGCCATATTAGATTTAAAGATATAAACGCTATCTGGATTATCTAACATGTTTTTTGCTAAGTTTGCTGATTGGTATGTTCCACTTAGTGGTTCACTCAAACAAACAACAAATACTTTTTCAAATCCTTTTTTAAATTGCTTCTCATAAGCATCTAAAAATTCTCCTGGAGAAGGTTGGCTTGTTGTAAGCCTATGTCCGCTATCAAGTTTATCGTAAACAAAATTAACATCAACATCTAATTCTTTATAAGTTTCATCTTTATCAATTATATTAAGACTAACTTGAATAATATCAAAATCCTTTATTTCCTTTTTAGATAAATAAACTGTACTATCAATAACCATTCCATAATTTCTCATTTTTTATTCTCCTTTATAATAGATATCCATACACAGCTATAAAGTGAAATATAGTTCCACCTAAAACGAATAAATGCCATACAAAATGATTATACTTAAATTTTGCGACATAAAACCCGACTCCAACTGTATAACTAATCCCTCCAAGAAGCACAAATAGAAATACATCTCCAATTCCATAATACACTTCATTGATAATAAATAAAATACTCCATCCCATAAATAAGTATATTGCTAAATGAATAAACTTAAATTTATGAATCCAAATCGATTTCATCACTATACCAAATATTGTAACTGTCCAAAGGATAATTAACAATATATAAGCTTCTTTTGTTCCTACTAATAAAACCAAGAAAGGTGTATAAGTTCCTGATATCAATAAAAATATACTCGAGTGATCAAGTCGCTGAAATACTGAAGAAACTCTTTCCATCTTTTCTGGGAAAGAATGAAACAATGTACTTGAAAAATATAAAATTACCATAGCTACTCCAAATGCAACACTTGATAATGTCTCACTTGTTGTATCAGATTTTACTAATAATAACACCAATGCAACAATTGCAAAAGATGCTCCAACTCCATGTGAAATTGCATTCGCAATCAATTCTCCGAGTGAAGTTTTTCTCATATTATGCACGTCCTTCCGATTACTCTATCACACATAATAATTTACCAAATATTACTCTATCTGTCAAGGTAATTTATAAAGAAAAAGAAAAAGTCCCGACAGGGACTCTATTTAAAAAAGTGATTTAAATGATCAATATTAAATTTATTAAATTTATATTTTTCTAGTTCTAAAAGATCTTTTGTAAACACATATAATTTCTTTAGTTTATTATTTTCTAATAAACGAGAATTACTTTCACACATTTTTAAATATGTGTAATACCATAATTTATAGTCATCAAATCTTCCAAATGATTTTAATGATTTATTCTTAATATTCCACGGTTTAAGACCTGCGAAATGAATTCCATTTAAATATTTAATATCTGGGTATCCATTAAATGATGAGAATTTTAGATCTATATTTGTCCACTTTCCACTTAACTTTAAAGTTATATACTGCATCTCAGGCCAATTATATAAACTAATTTCCTTTTGTATATCCTTATTATCAAGATCATCCATTATTGAATTATATAGCTTCATTGTAGGATTAAACAACATTAAACTAGCATTTACACCCATATTAGTTTTATCGTTTATTATTCTATCTGTGATTTCTTTGGGAATTGATGTTCCATGTGGAACATCATTGTAGATGTTATGCCAATTCCAAGTTCCTTTTTCATTTAGTGAATCTGGAATTGTATATCTTCCTTCATCATTATATTCCATGCAATACTCTTTCTTCTCATTAATAATTCCCGCAGGAGCTTTTAAATTAAATAAATCATCATAGTTATGAAGAGGTAAAATATCGCAGTCTGCGATAATGATTTTTTCATACTTTTTATTAAGGTCCCCATCAGTTCCTAATCTAAATGCATTAAACCTAGAAAATAGAAATGGTCTATCTTGCCTCTCGTGTCTTCTCTCATGAGGAACGTACACTTCATTCATCACAATAACATCATCATATACTTCTTTTAAACTAGAAATTGCCTTTAAACTAATATTGTCAGACACAATACAAATCAAATCTGAACTAGTTTTTTGAAGTCTTAAAGCATACCCAAAAACTAAAGCTCCAGGTAGGTAAGAATCATTTCTTATAATGAATGTTACATAAGCAAATTTATTCATAATATCATTCCTTAAAAATAGTTTGTCGAAATCATTTATTTAATCATATATATATTATACAATAATTAATATAGAATAGGTGATGAATATGAACAAAAGAGATGCATACATTGAAATAAAACAAGAACAAGCCATTAAAGATGGTGTTTTATGTGTATGTAAACAAGTAACTGAAAGAAAAATAAGGAAAGTAGTAAGAGAAGGTCGTAAAAGATTTATAAGTGTTAAACAAGCGACAGAAGCTGGTAGTGGTTGTGGTCTTTGCCAACCTATCATGCAAGATATTATAGATGATGAATTAAAAAAGTAAGTTCAAATGAACTTACTTTTATTTTATCTTTTTATATAAAAATTTAACTGTGTATGCTTTCATTATCTTTATAATTTGTTTTTAACTTTCTTTACTACACTGTTTTTTAATAATATCGCTTCTTCTAATATTCTGGCAGAATTAGTATTATAAAAATTGATCATTTCTTCATCTACTAGACCAGGTAAATTAATTTCAACATTTAACAGAGAACCTTCAACACCACTACATAACATTAATGCCCCAACTCCAACATCTGATGCTGCATTAACATTGCCATATTCTAAAATAAAATCAATGTCTTTTAAAGCTACTAAAGAAATCTCTGCGATTCTATAAGGAACCTTTATAGCTTCAATAGTTCCATCAAGTATTGCTTGTTTTCTAACTGCTTTATCATCACTAGTTTCTTTAGGTAATCTAAAAGCTGACATAATTAAATTAAAAGCATCTGTATCTTTATCCACTAATTCAATTAATTCCTCTTTTACACTAAGCAAACTATTAACTACATTATTATACTTATCTTGAATACCTTGATCTAAAGCTCTAAACTTCTTTTTATTAACTGTTACATGTCCTACCATTCTAACAAGCGCAACACCTATACTTGAAGCAAGTGCACTAACGCTACCTCCACCTGGAGTTACTGCTTTAGAATCTACTGCATTAATAAATTCTGTTACTTTTAAATCTACAAGTTTCATAATTACCTCCTATATAAACTGTTTGTTATGAACAACTAACTGTCCATTTTTAAATACATCTTTAACATGATTAATTCCATAATGATACATAATATATTCTAAATTAAAACTATCCATAATTACTAAGTCTGCTTTCTTACCAATTTCAATAGAACCAACTTCCTTATCAATTCTTAAATGATAAGCAGCGTTTATTGTAACTGCGTTTAAGATTTCACTAGGACTCATTTTTAATTTATTAGCCCCTAACTGCATTGAAAACTGTAAGTTTTCACTAGGACTACTTCCAGGATTATAATCACTTGATATAGCAAGTGCACAACCTTCTTTAATCATAAGTCTTGCATTAGCATAATCTTTATTTAAGTAAAATGAAGTACTAGGTAATAGATTAGCAACTACATTAGAACCAGCTATTTTTTTAATGTCTTCAACGCTTACTGCCATTAAATGATCAGCACTACTAGCATCTAACTCTACAGCTAACCCTCCGCCACCAAGAGATACTATCTCATCAGCATGTATCTTAACTTCAAATCCTAATTTTTTAGCTTCACTTAATATTCTTCTACTATCTTCTAAATTAAAGACACTATCTTCACAAAAGATATCAACAAATTTAGCTAAACCTTTTTCTTTAATTACTTCAAGGTCTTTAATAACACTTTCAATGTATTCATCTTTTCTACCTTTATATTCAAGCGGTGTAGCATGTGCTCCTAAATAAGTAGAAATAATATCAATATTTTGATATGTATCTAGTTCTTTCGCCACTTCTAATTGTTTTACTTCTGTTTCTAAATTAAGACCATATCCACTTTTAGCTTCAATAGTAGTAACACCTAACTTTAACATCTCATTCAAAGAATAATAGGCCTTATTGCAAAGGTCTTTTTTCGAGCTCTCTCTTGTACTTTTTACAGTACTAAGAATACCTCCACCATTTGCTAAAATCTCTAAATAAGGAACACCAGCCATCTTTAAAGCAAATTCATGTTCACGACTTCCTGCGTGAATTAAATGAGTATGAGAATCAATTAATCCGGGTAAGACTAATTTACCATCCGCATCATGAATTATAGTTTTTTTATTAATATATTTACTATATTCTCCCTCACCAAAATCAAGGATTAATCCATCCTTAATAGCGATAAATGCATTTGATAAACTTTTAACTTTATTCATATCTTCCCCTTTGACAGGTGGAACGATATATGGAGTAACTAAACTTCCGATATTCAATATGACTAAATCGGCGCTCATATAAAAACCTCCTAGATATTTGCTTCTATAATTTTTAAATTATCAAAATCTCTAAATACTAAATACTTAATTGCGTATTTAGTAATCTCATCAAAACTCATTTCTTTATTAAACTCAATTCCTTCAGATTTAAAATAATATCTCAAAGATCTAATTAAAGTATCTCTAGGTATTAATCCAACTAACTCTGAATTAGTAACTTCTACTTGATATCTTTTTGCTTCCATTTTAACAGTTTCAAAGATTCTATAAATTGGATTCTTTTTATAATTCAAGATATTCATCGTAACTTGACAATGTCCTCTTGAATCTAAATAGACAGGTCCAGCTTGAACAAATCTAAATCCACCACTAGAAAATCTAATAGCTTTTGCAATGTTCCCTGCAATCTTTGTATCAGTTGTATCTAAATCAATATTATAAGCAATAAGCGGAATTCTAGCACCAACACCAATAACTCCAAAAGTAGGATGTATTTCTGCTTTCCCATAATCAGGTGCCCAGTTTTCTAACTTAATCTTATCTTTCATTCCTTCAAATTCACCTTTACGAATATTAGGTAATTTAACTCTATCTTTCTTATTAGCAGCTTCTGCGTACATGAATATAGGTATATCATATTTAAGATTTATCTTCTTAGCAACAACATTCGCATATTCAATACATTCATCCATAGTTACTTCTTCAATAGGGATAAACGGAATAACATCAACAGCTCCCATTCTAGCATGTTCACCACTTTGGAAGTTCATATCAATATTAGATAATACTTTCCCAGTAAATTCAACTAATGCATCAATTATATATTCAGGATCTCCAAGTAAAGTTACAACAGTTCTATTATAATCCCCATCAGGTTCATAACTAACCATTTTAAATCCTTCTTTATTTTTTAATACACTAACAATATCTTCAATCTTACTATTATCTCTACCTTCACTAAAATTAGGTACACACTGAACTATTCTCGCCATCTTTAATATCCGCCTTTTATATATTTATCATTAACTAATTTAGTTAACATTGTTTCATCACTTAAATAAGGAATTGTAATATAACTATTATTATCTTCTTTATTATACTCTTTACTAGTACTAAGTGCATTTTCATTACGTGCCCAAGCACGTCTTGAAACTCCACCCATAACATCAAACAACATCGCAGTTTTTAATATCTCATCTTTTTCATAACTACCGTCAAGTACTAATCCATACCCACCATTTAATGCTTTTGATATACCTACTCCACCACCGTTATGTAAAGCAACAAGGCTCATTCCGCGACTAGCGTTACCTAGTGCTACATGAGTAGCCATCTCAGCCATAACATTTGATCCATCTTTAATATTAGATGTTTCTCTAAATGGAGAATCAGTACCTCCAGTATCATGATGGTCTCTTCCTAACATGATAGGACCAACCTTACCATCTCTTACCATCTCATTAAATTTAAGTGCAATCTTTAATCTTCCATAAGCATCTTGATATAAGATACGAGCTCTAGTTCCTACAACTAACTTATTTTTCTTAGCATCTTTTATCCAGTTGTAGTTATCTAAATCTTGGAATCTTCTATCTTTATCAATTGCTTCCATTGCAGCATTATCAGTCATATCTAAATCACTATCTTTACCACTTAGACATACCCATCTAAAAGGACCATATCCATAATCAAATAATATAGGACCCATAATATCTTCAACATAACTTGGCCAAATAAATCCATCCAAATCATTTTTCTTATTCTTACATATCTCAATAACACCAGCATCATAAATTGCTTTCATAAAACTATTACCATAATCAAAGAAATAAGTTCCTTTACTTGATATTGCTTTAATAGCTTTATAATGTCTTATTAAACCTTCATCAACTAATTTAATAAATTTCTCTTTATCAGATTTTAATAACTCAGTTCTTTCTTCAAAACTAATAGAAGCAGGACAATATCCTCCTGAGTAAACTGCATGACAACTTGTTTGATCACTTAATAAATCAATATGCTTATTTTCTTTAACTGCGTACTCAAGTAAATCAACTATATTACCACTATAAGCGATAGCTAGTGGTAATAATTTATTCATATACTCTTCTGCCTTATCAAATGCTTCTTTAGGAGTATTTGCGACATAACTTACCCATCCTTGACTAAATCTTGTTTCAATTCTTGATTTGTCAACCTCAGCAATTATTCCAACTCCACCTGATATTTCGACAGCTTTACCTTGAGCCCCACTCATACCACCAAGTCCTGAAGTAACAAATAGTTTTCCCTTTAAATCTTCTTTTTCAGGAATTCCTAACTTACTTCTACCTGCGTTTAATAATGTACTATAAGTACCATGAACAATACCTTGAGGACCAATATACATCCAACCTCCAGCAGTCATTTGTCCATAACTAGCTACACCAAGCTCTGCTGCTCTATTCCAGTTATCAATATCATTAAATGCTCCAATCATTAATCCGTTAGTAATCATTACTCTAGGTGCATTCTTAGGCGCACTAAATAATCCTAAAGGATGTCCTGACATTAACACTAATGTTTGGTTATCATTTAAATTTTCTAAATATTTCTTAACTAAGTGATACTGCATCCAGTTTTGCATAACTCTACCAGTTTCACCATAAGTAACAAGTTCGTAAGGATATAAAGATATTTCAAAATCAAGATTATTATCAATCATTACTTGAAATGCTTTTCCTTCAACTATATTACCTTTATACTCATCAATTCCTTTAGCATAAATTCTACCTACAGGTCTAAATCTAAATCCATAAATTCTACCTAAAGTCTGAAGTTCTTCTAAAAATTCAGGAGCAAGTACATCATGCCACTCTTTAGGAATATATCTTAAAGCATTCTTAAGAGCAAGAACTGTTTCATCCTTACTTAAATTAAATTCCCTTTTAGGTGCTCTCCTGAAACCTGTATCAAAAGTAGGATATTCAGGTAATTCTTTAAAGATATCACCTATATTAAAAGTTAACTCTAAATTCATGTTATTCCTCCTCAAATATAGAATCAAATAACTCTTCACTAACTAATAAATCATCTACAGTGTGAATATATTTATACATAATCTTATCATTTTTAATAAATGGTATATATTCTCTAACTTTATTATAAGCTTTTTGTGTATTATTACCAAGCTTTCTCGCACCTCTTAAATCAATTGCTTGACAGGCAGTAAATATTTCCATAGCAATAACTTTTCTAACATTATCTAAAATAGAAGTTGCCTTTCTTGCACCAATTGTACCCATAGATACATGATCCTCTTGATTAGCGCTTGAAGGAATACTATCAACACTTGAAGGATGAGCTAAAACTTTATTCTCACTCACTAGTGAAGCTGCGCTATATTGTACAATCATAAACCCTGAATTAATACCTGGGTTTTCTACCAAAAATGCAGGTAATCCATTTGATAAACTAGGGTTTACCATTCTTTCAATTCTTCTTTCAGAAATATTCCCCATTTCTGAAATAGCAATGCCTAAATAATCAAATGGCATTGCAAGTGGTTCACCATGGAAGTTCCCAGCACTTATCGCAATTCCGTCTTCAGTAAAGATAATTGGATTATCAGTTACTGCGTTCATTTCAATTTCTACTTTTTCTTTTACAAAGTTAAGAGCATCAAGTGTTGCCCCGTGAACTTGAGGTGCACATCTTATAGAATATGCATCTTGCATTCTTAGTTCACCTTGTTTAGTAGTATACATACTGCCTTCCAAGTTAATTAATATTTCTTTAGCTGCGTCTATTTGTCCAAGGTGTCCACGTATAACATGTACTCTAGGATCAAACGCATCAACTATTCCGTTAGTTGCTTCGATAGTCATTGATAAAGATATATTAGATAATTTATATAAACGAAGTGCATCATATACAGCAATTGCCCCAACACTTGTCATTGCTTGAGTTCCGTTAATTAAACTAAGTCCTTCTTTTGCTCTTAAACTTTCAATAGGTAAAATATCAGCTTCAAGAAATGCATCTTTAGTATCCATTCTTTTACCTTTATAAAATACTTCTCCAAGTCCAATAATCGGTAAAGACATATGTGATAACGGAGCTAAATCTCCACTAGCTCCAAGTGATCCTTTTTCAAATACTACAGGACTTACATTTTTATTAAGTAATTCAACTAACTTATTTAAGGTTTCTATTTTTATTCCACTATATCCCTTAATAAGAGCGTTGATTCTTAAAACCATCATCCCTCTTACTATTTCATCACTAAAAGGAGACCCTACTCCACAAGCGTGACTCATAAGTAAATTCTTTTGAAGTTCTCCTACATCATTCTTATCAATTGATACATCTGAAAGTTTACCGAATCCAGTATTAATTCCATATACTGGTAATTCACTTTCAACAACACCTTCCACAAACTCTGAAGCTCTATTTACTAGTAAAATGCTTTCTTCACTAATAGATACTTCTTCATTGTATCTAGCTACCTTAATAAAACTATTTAAATCTAAATTATTTCCGTTTAATATAATCATATTTATCACTCCATTTTTAAGTTATCTATATTATACCAATAATTTTAGCAAATTAAAAGCGTTTTCTATGAGTTTACGGCTTAGTTTAGCGCTTTGTATCGATAAAGCGCTAAAGTGCCATCCATAAAAAAAGACTCTCATTTCTGAGAATCTTTAAGATAAGCATCATAAATTTCAGGCATTCTTTCATCCATTTTAATAACCTTAAATGTTATTTTATCTACACATACTACAGTAGTATATCCACTAGCTTTTAATTCACCTTCACTATTATATATTTCATGAAAGTAAGTTGTTTTAACTTTTGTTAGTTTATGAACTCTAGTTAATAAATGTATTTCTTCACCGTACATTATCGATTTAATAAACTTTCCAGAAACATCTCTTATTGGGAATATTATCCCATTCTTTTCCACATCACTATATTCAAAACCTAGATCTCTTAAGTATTTAGTTCTACCTTGTTCATAAAAACTAAAATAATTCGCATGGTATATAACACCCATTTGATCACTATCTGCATATCTAAGTTGTATATCTAATCTTGAAATCATTTTCTCACCACCAAAGTATATTTATATTATAAAGTATATCACAAAAAAAGAATCCAAGTGGATTCTTTATTTGTTATTTGTAGAATAAATCAGAAATATACACTTTCTTAGGATTATCCTTATCAACTACTAAGTTAATAGTTTTCATCTTAGCTAATTTCAATTTTAATAGTGGACCAATTAGCAATCCAACTCTTTTGTTATAAATTTCCCCGTTAAATTCATACTTAAATGAAACATAAAAATTACCATTATTTCTCATTGTATTCGTAACTTCGCCTAATATTTTATTGTCTTTAATTCTAACTAAAACTTTTTTAATTCCTAATGCTCTATACACTATTAATCCCACAAGTATAACAACTACGGGTAATATGATTTCTATTCCTGTGAAGCCACCAATAGTTACAATTGCGAGTAAAAGTAATATAGCTACAAATGCGATCAGAAATAAAAACTTCGTGAAGTAATCAAATCTTATAATGTTCTTAATGCTTGCCTTCATGTGTATCCTCCTTTTCCTTATATATTATTATACAACATAAGTGAATGAGTATCAAATACTGATAATTCTATCTTTCATAAGTCTCTCACAACATTATCACGAGTTCATCATATCATTATTATATACTTGAATCATCAAACACAAGGAGGAAACAAATATGAACGGATTAATAATCGCAACACTCGTATTCGGTGGAGGATCTGCTGTCGCAATGCAAAACGAAGAAATCAATGAAACAGTAACTAACGTTGTTACTCAGACTGCATCTAAAGTACAAAATATGTTTAAGGGTGCTAACCCAGCTAGAATTACTGAAGAAGGACTTCCTTACCCAAGCGAAGAATACCTAGCTACATTAACTGAAGATCAAGCGTTCCAAGTTGTATCAGCTATTGACGTTATTAACGCAAGTTATGACTGGGCTAATATGACTGATGAAGAAATCATGGTAGCTTTAGGTGAAATCAAACTAGAACTTCAAGCATTATACACAGAACTTGGAATTGAAGGACCTATTGTACAAACTCAACAACGTAGAGGACAAACTGAGGGTAGAGGAAAAGGCGGAGGAAGAATGAATGAAGATTTCATTCCAAACGGCGACGGTATACCTGATGAAGATTGTGACATAGATGAAACAGTTCCAACCGAAGACGACCAAGTTTAATAAGAACTAAAAAAGATTGTGAATTAATCACAATCTTTTTTTTGTTATAATCTTCCTTGACGCTTAAAACATATCATATAAACTACAAGAACAACTATCAATATTAATAGATGATAGATATTTCCAAATTCAATAATAAGATAGAATGCACCTACAGCTAATAAGAATGCAATTAAGGCAAAGTAAACTGTAGTCCATCTATATGCACCACAAAACGCTGCTTTAAAGAAATTACCAATCTTTTTAATTACAGTCATATCTACCCCTCTTTTCATTTCAAATATTCAATATTTGATTTTAGTAAAAATATTCTATAGAACTTTTGTAATCTATTAAATGCTTCAAAGTACATTTCAGGTGGTAAGTTAACTTTAATACATTTTATTATTACAACAAAATCTTTTAAAGTTATATCCAAAATTAATTTATTACCTTTAGGATCACTTATTCCTATATAGTTATATACCCAGTTAAATTCAACCTTATCAACATCTTCAAAACTCATACTTTGTTTTTTATTATTTAGATATACAACTGAAATATTTTTTTTAGTAACTACAATACTATTTCTTTTCATTGATGTGTATACATAAACATAAAGAATTACTATTACCAAAATATTTACAATGAAAATAATAATACCAAAGTTATAAGCTAATCCTAAAAACGGCATAATAATCATTGGTGCAAAATACGCAGTCTTCTTCTCTTTTAAAATATATTCTTCTTTTACTTCCTTGATGCTAGATTCTAAGTTAAGAGCTGATTGAGCTACTAATATTAAGTAGATCAATACTAATGTAATATCAAAGTAAACGTTAGTATAAAATAATATATCGAAACTTAGAATAAAGAATAAAATAGTTAAAACTATCATTACATATATATTCCTCATAATATTACCTCCTATACTTCTCCTATCTACCTTAATTTTAATATGATTTAGTTTGAAAGTCAAAGTATAAACTAAAGTAAGTAATAATATTAATTAAATATGTTATAATATCTAAGACAGTTAATATAAGAAAGATTATAGGTGAAATAAATGAAAAAAGAATACTATAGTAAAAATGGACTTTGGTTAATAATAACTACCGGGTTAATATACCTAGTAACAATTTATTTTATGTTAGATGAATCAATAGATACCATTGCTGAATATTTACCATTTATAGGAATATTAGGGCTAAACAGTGCTATGTTATTACTATATGGGAGAGAGTTATTCTCAAAGAAACCTTTACTTATTTTAGAAGAAGACAAGATGACTATTCGTGGGATGCTTAAAACACATATAGTCAATTATGAAGATATACAAAAAATACAAAGAACATATAATGGTAGTAAAAAGCATAAACAAGTAAATAGAATAGGTGTTAAGTTAAAAGATATTGAAAAACCTATTTATATAGTTATTCAGTCTATTGATTATGATCCTGAGAAATTATTTAAAGATATAACTCAATTTGCATATAAGAAAAGAAGCTAGAAGGAAAGTATAACCTTAAAACAGACACAAAAAAGAAAAGAGTCATACTAGATGAGAATCTAGTATGACTTTTTGATATACTTAGAATAAAAGAAAGGAATGAGAAGATTATCTTCATTTAGATGGTATTTCAAAAACTATTTCAATTTCATCTCCACTACTATGAAGATTAATAATGAGATTGTCATCTTCGATATAATAATCACATAACAAAGCATGGTTCTGTCTACAAGATGCAAATTCTTTAGAGAGTCCATAGTTATCTTTATAATAAAACTTTATTTCCCCTGAAATAAGGTTCTTATTATCAATTACGAGAATCTTATGATTACTCTCCTCATAAAAATAACTAGTAGTAACACTATTAAATTCTGACTTTATACTAAGACCTATATAAGTACCTAAAATAACCAAAAAGATTATTAAGTAGTAGGTTCTATATAAAATAGTAAAATATAGAATTTCAATAAAAATAATTATTAAAAATAAAAGCCATACTATCATAAGTAAAGATATAGTTGTGTTTCCTTGAATCCATAAAATATATTCATTATTTCTCCCATAATTCAAACCAAATAATAGTATTAATAAGAATACAGGAGGTATTGTGTATCTATTCACAAGTATCATATCCCTTCTTATAGATTCTATCATAAAAAAAGAAGTCAGTAAATGACTTCTAAATTGTACTAACGGTGTTGGAGACCTTTAATGCAAATCCTAATCTCTAGATATAACAAATAAATATAATAAAAAAATATGATAAAGATATATTATTCCTAATAATTCAGATATATCTACATTTTCTATATACAGTCCAAATAAATAGCCAATACCATAATTTATGAACAATGCAATAACTCCAAAAGTAATTATAAATGGAACACTTAAAGCTATTGATTTCTTTAATATATCAACAGTAAAAGAATCTGATTGTTCAAACTTAATTGTTCGTAATATTCCTAACATAAAAGCTGGAAGTATAAACGAAGTTATAATAACTAATCCAATTAAAATATTTAAATAATTTTCATCAAACCTATCTTGAAATATTCTAGATAATGAAATTGGTGTTGCAATGCAAAATAATAAAACTATAAAAAATAGTGTATTTAATTTAGTATAAAACTTTTTGTGAGCTTCTGTCAGGCTCATAATATCATCTCTCTTCCGTTACATATTTTAACATATAAACAGAAGAGAGTAAATACACCTTTCTATAGGTCCAATAAACTGGGGTGCACCTTTTTCACGCAAATAAAAAAAACAACTAAATACCATATATGGCTTAGTTGTTTTATCTTTTAAATGGCAGGGGCGTACGGGATCGAACCGTAGTAGACGGTGTTGGAGACCGTTGCATAACCATTTTGCTACGCCCCTGTGTTAATGGTGGAGGGGGACGGATTCGAACCGCCGAACCCTAAGGAACAGAGTTACAGTCTGTCGCGTTTAGCCTCTTCGCTACCCCTCCAACAAGGTGGCTAATTAATCCTTACTTTCTTTAGCGCTATTATATTATAGCAAAGCCCTTTTTAAAAAGCAACATAAAAGAACAAAAGATATGGGTTGACAAAACTATGTTAAAATCATATATTTAAAATACTGAGTAACTAACTAACGGAGTGATATTAATGGAATATAAATATAATAAAAGACTTTTTAGCTTTCTAGAGTTTATTAAGATCTTAGATTTATCAACTTATTCAATTGTAAAACATAGAAAAGATCTTAAACTAATAAGTAAAAGCTTTAGAAGTAACATCATGCTTTCAGTAACTGAAGTTAACGGATGTTTCTACTGTTCTTACTATCATACAAAAATAGCTTATGAAACAGGAATTACTGAAGATGAACTAGAAAGTTTACTTTCAGGGAATCTTAAAGTTGTTAAAAAAGAAGAGCACCTTGCATTACTATTTGCACAACACTACGCTGATGTAGAAGGAAAATATGATAAAGGAATGTATAAAAAAGTAATTGAAATATATGGAGATATTATTGCTAAAGGAATACTATCAAACATTAGATTAATAATGATGGGTAATGCTTATGGTATAGCTGCTAACTGTTTTAAACTTAGATTATCTTTTAAAAAAGTTAAAGGTAGTAAACTAATAAATGAGTTATTGATATTACTAGGTATTGGATTATTTTTACCATTACTACTTATTAAAAATGTATTTACTAAATTAAGAGATTAAAAAATGATGATTCAAATTGAATCATCATTTTTATTTATTATAATTTAACTGTATATCCTTTTGCTTCAATGATACTAACCACTTCTTTAATATCTTTTCCTTTTAAATCAAGTTCAACAGTGCGATCATCTAAGTTAATGTCTACATTATCAAAGCCTTTTTCACCTAATGCTTTTTTAATAGTCATTTCACAATGTCCACATGTCATATCAGTAACGTTTACTTTCATATGTACACCTCCTTTATCTTCTTTAGTATCTAATGCTGTATCTTGTACTTCACTTGTAAATTCTGGTAATTTATATGTTTTTAATCTTAATGCATTTAATACAACCATAATAGAACTGAATGCCATAGCTGACGCTGCTAGTACCATTGATAATCTTCCTGTTGCTGCTAGTGGTATTGCTACTAAATTGTATGAGAATGCCCAGAAGAAGTTTTGATAGATATTTCTTAAAGTTGCTTTTGACATATCTATTGCTTTAATTACTAATCCTAAATCATGACTCATTAATGTAACATCACTTGAATCAATCGCAATATCAGTTCCATTACCCATAGCAAATCCAATATCTGCGAGTTTTAATGCAGGTGCATCATTTATACCGTCACCCACAAATGCTATAACTATTCCTTCTTTTTGAATATCAGATATAATCTTTGCTTTTTCATGTGGTAGCACTTCTGAATACACTTTAGTTATACCTAACTCTTTCGCAATTGCGTTAGCTACAACACTATTATCTCCCGTAATCATATAAGGCTCTAAGTTACGTTTTTTCATTTCAGTAATAACTTTAAGTGATGTATCTTTTATTTCATCTCTAACAGCATATAATGCTTCTACTTTATTATTTACTATAACGAAGTTTGTTGTTTTAGCTTCGTTTAATAATTTATTATAATCAACTTCAAATTCTTTATAATCAAGTTTTAAATCTTTTAGTATTTTAACTGATCCTATATATACTAAATCATTATTAATATTCGCTTTTATACCTTTTCCTTCTAGTGTTTCAAAGTTTGATACTTTTAATATTTTAGCGTTATTCTCTTCACCATATTCTTTTACTGCCTGGCTAATAGGGTGAGTTGATTCACGTTCTATACTATAAACTATATCTAATACATTTTCATTACCTACAAAGTTAGTAACTATTGGTTTCCCAATAGTGAGTGTTCCTGTTTTATCAAAAGCTATTGCTTCTATTTTATTAGCTAGTTCAAAGAACTCTCCACCTTTATATAATATATGGTTTTGTGCAGCTTTTCCGTTACCTACTAATATACTTGTAGGAGTTGCAAGGCCTAAGGCACATGGACAACTAATTACTAAAATAGCAACTGTTGTTGTAAAACTAAATGTGAATAAGTCTCCTAATATAAAGTAATGAACTAAGAAGTTAATTACTGCGACTGAGACTACGATAGGTACAAAGTATGAAGCTATCTTATCCGCAGTTCTTTGGATAGGTGGTTTCTCAGCACTTGTTTCTTCTACTGTACTAATAATTTGAGAAAGCATTGTGTCACTACCTATTTTAGTTGCTTCTATTATTAGTTTTTCTCTACTGTTTATAGTTGCCCCTATTACTGAAGATCCTTTTAGTTTCTTAATAGGAATTGATTCACCAGTAATCATTGATTCATCTACATAACTAGTTCCTTCAATAACGACTCCGTCAACTGGGATTTTTTCATTAGCTAGAACTACAATGTAATCTCCTAAGAATACTTCATCAATATCTATCATTGATTCAATACCGTCTTTTAGAACTCTTGCTTCTTTAGCCCCTAAGTTAATAAGTTCAACCAGAGCGTCAGTGGTTCTTTCTTTTGCTATATGTTCAATGTAGTTACCAATAAGTACCATTGAAATAATTAATGCACTTATTTCAAAGTAATACATTGGATGCATTACAGCATCTCCAAATAACTGAACTGAAAGTAAATACATACTATATAGATAAGCACTTGTAGTACCCATTACCACTAGTATATCCATACCAAGTACTTTCTTCTTAATACTCTTATAAGCAGCGATATAAAATCTTTTACCTATATAAAACTGAACTACTCCTGATACTATTAACTGGAATATTCCATCTTTTAAAAGCTCTGGGACATAAACAAAATCAAACCAAGTTAGATGTCCAAACATTGCCCATAGTAATGGAATACTGAAGAATACAGATATATATATTTCTTTTCTTAGTTTAAGTCTTAGTCTTTTATTATCTTCTAAAGACTCTTCTAAGATAGGTTCATAACCTATTTGTTTTACAATATCTGCGATAGATACTAGATTATAAACTGAATCATCATATTCAAATAATACTTTTCCTGCCCCTACATTTACTTTAGCTGATATACTATCATAGTTATCAAAAGTATTTGTAATTGTTTTAGCACACATTGCACAAGTCATCCCATCAACTCTCATTGATTTCTTGATCATTATTTTGCCTCATTTCTAAACGCGTGACAAACATAAACGTTGTCATCTTTTACATCTTCATGTTTTAGATACTCTTTGTAATCATTTATTAATACTCCTTCAACATTTACTAAATCCTTAATGTGAAGAATTAAATTAATGTTACTTTTAAAATCTTTAGTTAGTGAATAGAAACCACGTTGCTTCTCTCTTCTAACTTCAACTATACCTACATCCTTCAAACTAATTAAGTTCTTTGAAATGTTTACTTGTTTAATTAAAGTAATCTCTTCAAGTTCACATACACAAAGCTCTCCATTTAAAAGTAGGCTTATAAGCCTTAGTTTTGTAGGATTACTAATACTTTTTAAATATTCTAGACTCTTCATATATAGTCCCTCCTTAGGTAGTTTTATATTACTACTTCGTTATATTCCGTACAAGGCATATACAAAGAATTATAAATACGAATTTGTTTTATAATGTAGTGCTTGACATTACATAAATTAGTTTGTATACTATCTATCTAATTGAGGTGTTATTATGTCATTGACAATTGAAGTAATAAAAGAAAAGTGTGTAGGATGCGGAAGATGTGTTAGAGTATGTAAAACAGGAACCCTTAAAATGGACAGAACTACAGGTTTAGTTTATAATACAGGAGAAGCTTGTGATAACTGTTGGGACTGTATATATGCATGTCCAACTAAAGCTTTAGATATAATGGAGGCAGAATAATGGTAAATGTAATTGAAAAATATAGTGATGTTGAAAAAGTAATTAATAAAGAATTAGTAATGGTAATAGCTAAAACACATACATGTTATAGCTGTAATTCTATTGCTAGTATATTAGATAATAGTATGAATCACTTTGATAAGATTGATAAATATAATATCTATGTAGATGATATTGATCAGTTTAGAGGAGAGTACTTAATATTTAGTGTTCCTACTGTATTAATATTTAGTGAAGGAAAAGAATTATTAAGACAATCAAGATATTTTGATTATGCTAAAATTGATCGTTTGATCGAAATGTTTACAAATTAAAAGTGTAGAAAATTTCTACACTTTTTTTATTATCATATAAACATCAAAATCAATAATATAATTCCTAAGACAATTAGTTGTCCCCACCAAGGAAGAAAACTAAGTAAACTACTTAGACCGTAGCCTCCTCTGCCGCTTCTTGAACTTCTATAAGATGATCCACTAGATCTACTTGAAAAAGATCCTCTTGAACCTCTGAATCCACTACTTCTTGAACCTCCGCTTCGACTTCTACCACTTGATACTCTCTTCATATTTAATCCCTCCTAAAATCCTACTATCAATATAATTAAAATTACAAAAATAATAAATACAAATCTTCCCCACCAAGGAACATCATCAAGAAATCCACTTCCTTCTCTGTAATGTGAACTATGATACCCATAATGTTTCTTCGGGCTATCAGTTGATTTAGGGGCGCTATCAAAACTATCTTTTGATTTACCAAATATTGATTTACTTAAAGGTGTTCTTTTTAAACCTTTAAACCCACTTGATGATTTTGTAAAACTTTTAAATCCTCCTGAAGATCTTCCAAATGATGATCTACTTGAGGATGATGACCTTGAACCTTTGAATCCTCCACCTGAGGATCCTCTACTTCTACTACTTGATGATTTTTTCATACTTGTCCCCTCCTATAATTATCCCTATCATTAATAATATCATAATTACATATAAAATTAAATATAAAATCTTTATCCCAAGCTTAAATTAATTTGTGATAAAACTGTATCACCTTTCTTAATTTCAAAGTATAAATTATTCTCAAGATTTCTTCCTTCAATTAATAATTCATCGTTAATTACACATTCTTTCTTAAATGTAATTCTTATCTTTTTAATAAAGTTATCATCAAGTAAATTATGAGGAATTGTGTTATAGGCTAGTTTAAGGTAATAAACATTATTCATATGTTTATATATATCAATATATGTATTCTTCACTGTATCCGTTGATGTATAAATTACTTCTGATTTTAATGGTTTATTTTTACTAATAGGTAATGCAATTTGTTCTTTCCAAACATCCTTAAAGATATCAATTAACTCTTGATCAGGTGTTACTATCTCTTTAGTATTTATATCTAAAAGTAAAAACTTAGCTTTGGCTTCAGCAAGTAGTTTACCGCTTTTATCTCTCATCTCCCAGATTCTATATCCATAAAATCTTTTAAATGAATATGGTGATGTTCCACATGAAACATAGGTTTTGCCTTTTGGTAATTCATAGATGTCTATTTCATAATCTATTAATACCCAAAATAATTCTTTTTCTAAATGATAATCACTACTAGCTCCAAATGAATCAACATTATGAACCATTACATCTTGAAAGAAATTAAGTAAAGATGTAACTAATAATCTCCCATTTTTATCTACTTCATATGTGTGAATATAAAAATCTTTTACGTACATAAAAATCACCTCATTATCAAAATTATACCATATCTTATCAAAAACAATATTAAAGATATTAAAGTTATAGTATAATCATATTTGAGGTGATGAAATGAATATTGCATTAATAGCACATAACAAAATGAAACCAGAATTAATTGCATTCTGCGTGAGACATGAGAATACTCTAAGTAAACATAATCTTTTCGCAACCGGAACTTCTGGTGAAGTTGTAATGGCTGCTACAAAATTAGATATACATTGTTTTAAATCCGGTCCACTTGGTGGAGACCAAATGATTGGAGCAAAAGTTGCTAATGGAGAAATAGATTTAATTATTTTCTTTAGAGATCCTTTAACTGCTCAACCACATGAACCTGATATTTCAGCATTGTTTAGATTGAGTGATGTTTATAAAATACCACTTGCATCTAATGTAAATACTGCAGAATTATTCTTTAAAACTTTAATATAAAAGAAGATGAAAATTCATCTTCTTTTTATATGTTTTGTTTATTAAATTTTATTAATGATAAGTAAATAAATCCTATTGATATAATTAATGTTACTCCAACATTAATTAACACATCACTCACTACTTCATTACCTAATAAGATATCAACTGAACTATTTCCAATAACGCCTGGTAAGTACTTGAATATTGAGACTTCTATAATAGTTAACATAGATGTAAATATATAAATTCCAAATGTAACTGATACCGCAGCTAAATATGATTTAAAGTGTGTCGCAGTAAATAGTGATATTGATAATATATATAATACATACACAAAGAATAATAATGACATTATTAATACACCAAGCATATCTACTTCTTCAAATATGAAGTAAGTATAATAACTAAATACTAAGTATCCTATTAATAAAGATACAAGTATTAAAATACTGAGTGATATATATTTAGACAATAAGTATTTAACTCTATTAATTGGTTTACTAAGTATTAATGGAAGTAATCCTTTTGTTTTATCTTTAATAAAGAATCCAACTCCAACGAATAATACAACAAACATTACTGTTTCATATAGATTTCCAAGATATTGATAATAACTATCATATACAGATACTCTAGGAAAAGACAAACCTATTCCTTCAGCCATATCTATTCCAAGAGCCATCTCAAGTATCTCATTCATGTATCTGGCTGTGAGTGGACTTAGAATTGCAAATATTACTATTACTACTGGGAATATAATGAATTTAGATGTTTTACGTAAATGATAAAAATCGTATTTAAGTAACTTTACCATTAGTTAACCTTATAAAGACGTCTTCTAAGCTAGTTTTGACTTTACTAAATTCTACAATAGTTTCATCTAATTCCATTAATTTCTTAAGTAATGTATTCTCATCTATTTTCCCATTTAAATTGCATATTACTCCATTTTGTTCTATTCTTGCATTTTCAACTAATTTACTACTTATTATTTTTTCTAGTAAATATTTTGATTCATTTTTAGTTTCTATATATATCTTATTGTTATAATAAGCTTTTTTTATATTTTCTAAAGTATCTTCAACTAAGAGAACTCCATTATCTAATATTCCAATCTTATCACATACTCTTTCCACATCTTCTAAGATATGAGTTGAATAAAATATTGTTTTACTTCCTCTTAGTTTATAGATTATGTTCATGACATCATTTCTCCCAATAGGATCAAGTGCTGAGGTTGGTTCATCCATAATTAAAATCTCAGGATTATGAATTAATGCTTGCGCAATCGCAAGACGCTGTTTCATACCTCTAGAAAATGAACTTATCTTCTTTTTATTATTAGGAAGATCAACAAAGTCTAAAATATCTTGTATCTTAATATTGTAATCCCCTATCTTCATATTAAAGATATCTAAAGTATAAGCTAGATACTCTTTAGATGTCATATAACCAGGAAAAGTAGGTACGTCAGGAACATACCCTATTTTTCTTTTATATAATTGATCTTGAAACTTTATTTCTTTTTCGTTAATGAATATAGTTCCTTGATCTGAGTTTAACAAAGATAGTATTAAGTTAATAGTAGTAGTTTTCCCTGCCCCATTTTTACCAATGAAGCCATAAACCTCACCCTTTTTAACAGTAAGATTTAGACTATGTAGGACAGTTACTTGATTATAAGATTTGGATAAATCAACAGTTTTAATTACTTCCATTATTCATCTTTCCCAAAGATTAAATAAATAACCCATCCAAAATTAATAACCATACTTACTACTATCCAAACAATCTTATTTCCACCCTTAACTTTTCTATCTTCTTTTAATATATCAACAATTACATAAATCTTAAATATCCAATCAATTAATATAATTGGAATTAATAGCGGTAACATATCAAAAAATATTGTAAATGTATCCATTTGTTACCTCCTATATACCATCTCTCACTTCAATAATGTCTTTTCTTCCGTTATATCCTTGTACACCTGAAATTAAATATAAAATACCAGTGATTTGGTTCATTACTAAATTAATACCGCCCCAAATAGCTTGGTATAAATATATTTTCTTAGCTTGTTCTTCTGTGTATTTCCCCTTCATAAGCCTTGGGAAAAGATATAAATTCAGAATAAGGAACACTCCAAGTACAATTGTCACGACTAAAATAAAGTATCCTATCCAGTCCATCCACTTTATCATTTCAAGATATTCTTCTTGCGATAAATCAGCTTCAATCGCATTTCTAAACCCAACCATGTTCTTAATACTTAACATAAATATTGATGTTCCAGCAAGTACAACAACAGCTATACCTTCCATTACTAATCCTATAATAGTAATTATCATAGGTGTATTCTCCATTTTATGCATAAGTAAACCTCCTTATGAATAATTTTTATTCAAATTTAACAGCAGTACCATAAGCAATAATTTCAGCAGCTCCACCCATTACTCCCGATGTTTGAAGTCTTAAACCAACAACTCCGTTAGCTCCCATTGCTTCAGCATCTTTTAATAATCTTTCAGTAGCAACTTTTCTAGCTTCATTCATCATGTCAGTATATCCTACTATTTCTCCACCAACTATGCTTTTTAATCCAGCCATAAAATCTCTACCAATATTCTTAGTTTGAACAGTAGAACCTTTAACATAACCTAATACTTCAATTACTTTTCTTCCTGGTACTTCATTTATTGTATATAAATCTTTTCTAGTAATCATAATTGTTCCCCTTTCAAAATACTTATAGTATATGAAATAGACACAGTGTCATTCATATCCAACTTAATTATATAGCTGATTACAAATTAATTCAAGTAAATTATTTTTAATTATTTTTTATAACCGAAAAACGTTTTTTGTACATAATCCCATAAAAAAGGAATATCAAATTGATATTCCTTTTACATCTATATAACTTCTTTTATTAATATTTGAGCAGGATTATGACTATCAAAAATATCATCATTTTGATAGAAATCAACAAATCCCATTTTAAGATAGAATTTCCTTGTTAATGAGTATTCATAGTTATTTGCTTTTTTAGCCAAAGTTATAACCATCATATATTTATACTTCTTTACCTTAGCGTAATCATTAACATATTCTTGAAGTTTAGTTCCTACACCTTTGTTGTGATATTTCTTTAATACTCCAAGTACGTACATATCAAGTGTATCTTTATTCTCTTCTCTTAAAGAATAGAACCCAGCTACTTCACCTTTAATGTGAGCTGCGATAAAAGGATAGTTAACTACTTTATCTATATATTCTTTTGTAGATTCTTCAATCCCAAACCATTCTGGTAGATCTCTTAATACTTTTCTTGTAATTTCTTGTTTTAATGTATTGTCTTTAATTTCTTTAATTTCCATAAGCTACCTCCAAGATGCAACACCATTAAATCTTTTGTGCAATACTTATTACTACTTCATTGATTTTTTGTTTTATGTTTGGTCTTTCTTCTAAAAAACCACTCCAAGCATCTTGTTTAACAATATCAGAAAAATATAATAATTGTGAAAATTGGATATTGCGATACTTAGCTACAGCAGCAAGTCCAGCACATTCCATCTCAACAGCTATTGCTCCTTCTTTCTTTCTAATTTCTACTCTTGTTTTTGTTTCTCTGTAAAATGCATCAGTAGTCCAGGTTATTCCTTCTTGATACTTGAGATTCATTTTATCTAGTTCAATACTTATTAAATTATTTAACTCTTCACTTGTTTCAACATAAGTTGATGGCTCTAAATAATGATAAGATAACCCTTCGTCTCTAATAGCCTTGTTTACAAGTAAGAAATTACTAGGATCAAAATCACCTACTAATCCACTACTACCACAAGCAATAACTTTTTTAATTCCAAAAGTTAATAACTCTTCAAGTAATCCAGCAGCTGCCGCACTTCCTAAAGGTGCATAAGATACTACAATACTATCTTTATAAATATACTGAGGGATAATAAACGAAGCTCCTACAAAATTAAAAAGTAATTTACAGTGCTTAAGTATCTTCTCACTTGGACTTTTATCAAATAACATTACTGCTACAGTAATATGTTTTGGTAATTTCTCGTATTCACTTAATAGCATTTCTGCAGTGATTATTCCTTTTTCATCTAATCCTCTTGTTTCTATAATTGGTATATTATTTTCCATAATTATCACCCCTTTTATTCACTTTTATATATAAGACATATCACTAATACCTTTAACAAAGTGAATTCCTTCATTGTTTTCTACAAACTTAGAAACTCCACCTGCTTTACCATGAATATTAATACTATTTAAATCTTCTACTTTCATTTTTAACCACATTGCATTAAATAAACTTAATGTCCCTCCATGTGAAAATATAATTATATTTTCATCTTTAGAGTTGATAATTTCATTATAAACAATTAATAACCTTCCCCAATGTTCTCTAACTGATTCAGCGTCTACTAAACATTTATGATCAATATCAAACTTAAATGGAAGTGCATTATCCTTCATCCAAGTAACTGGTTTACCTACTGCGGTGCTCCCTAAGTTTCTTTCCCTAAGTTCAGGTCTAACAATAGGTTTTATATCTAAATAAGAAGATACAATTTCCGCAGTTTGTGATGCTCTCTTTAAATCAGATGTATAAATGATATAATCTTTATCTTTTATTTCTTTAGATAATCTCTTCCCAATATTATGCGCTTGTTTTACACCAAGTTCACTTAAGTCCCAATCAGTCCATGATCCAACCATTCCATTAGTATGATGAATAGATTCAGTATGTTGAATCGTTATTATATTTTTCATATTACCATCTCCTCACCATCATATTTTTATTACACTAGTTTCTTTTCAATAACTATTCTAGAAAACTTAATACCCCAAGATTCTACAACATCTTTTAAAGAATCTTTGATATTAGTTTCAATTTCAATTATTTCATTTCCTAAATCTTCATAATTTATTTTTAAAATCTCTTTCTTTAGAGAATCTAAAAAGATTTCTGAAATTGCTTTATCAACGTTCTTAACACCATAATGGAATAATTTAATATCAGCAACTAAATAATATCCTTTATATTCAAGCTTTAATTCCTTGTCATCCTTAGTAATTAACTTAGTATCTTTTATAGATGTTACTTTTTCAGTATTATCAACCTTGACAGCAACTCTCTCAGCAAAAGGCACAATAAAATGTAATCCTACCCCTAGTATTCTATCGTATACACCTAACTTCTCAATAATTGCTTGTTCACCTTCTCTAATAATTTGTAGTCCCGTACTCATAATAATCATAACTATAACTAATAATCCAAACAATAAGAAACCATTCACTTCTCCCATAATATCCACTCCTTCTTTTTGTATAAATGTAATTATATTATAACATGTAAAATAAGAAAAAAGACACAGTAATGTGTCTTTTAGTGTTTATGTTCTAGATAATCCTCAATAGCAATTGCTGCCATCTTACCTTCACCAATAGCGTATTTAATTAGACTTTGTCCACGTCTTGCATCACCACAAATAAAGATATTTTCTTTATTAGTAGTAAATATTTGTGTATCTCTATTATGTTTTGATTTATCAATTTCAATATCAAATGCATCTAATCCTTCTTCAATAGGTCCTAAGAAACCTATAGCTACAAAGATTAAATCAGCTTCAATTTCACCATGTTGATTTTGAAACTCTAATTTAGATCCATTTTCGTCTCTTACAAATTCAACATGATCAGTAACTATTTTTGATACACTACCGTCTTCATCAATAAACTTAACTGCAGTTGATTCATATAGTTTTATTTCATCTTCGTCAAAATCATATGAATTTTTCTTGCGTTCTTTGTTCTTAGAATGAATCTCTAGTTGTTTAACACTTTTAGCTCCTTGGCTAATAGCTGTAGCTACACAGTCATTAGATGTATCTCCACCACCAAGTATTACAACATGTTTACCTTTAGCGTCTATTTCAAGTGGTGTTCCATCTAGTAAGTGTTTAGTGTTATCTTTCAAATATTCCATTGCGAAGAATATATTGTTTAACTGTCTTCCATCAATAGATATATCTCTAGCCTTTTCAGCTCCTGTTGCAATTAGTACTGCGTCAAACTCTTCAGATATTTTTGAAGCAACTTCTTGTTTTTCTACAAGTGTATTTAATATAAACTTAACTCCTAAATTTCTTAATACGTCAGCTTTTTTTATTATATTGTTTTTATTTAATTTCATATGTGGTATTCCATACATTAAAATTCCACCAGGTCTATCAGCTTTATCGTACATTGTAACTGAATATCCATCAATTGCTAAAGCCTGAGCTGCAGCCATTCCTGAGGGACCTGTTCCAATAATTGCTACTTTTGGATTCATGGTACCATCCTTTCTATTTATAAAATTATTAAATAACAAGATTATTATATCATATAAAATTCAACATATAAAACGACATAATAATTTATTTTTTAAAACTATTTAAATAGAATTACTTTATGTGTTCAATAATTAGAGTTTGTTTAGCTATATTATCTCTTACTTCTTTTGATTTAAGAATTTTTATAAGATGCAATGCAAAGTCATTCACATACCCTATTCCTCTTCCTGTAATAATATTCCCAGACTGAACTACACCTATTTTTTTATATTTTCCTTTAGGCGCAAACTGTTCAAAACTTGGGAAACAAGTAAACTCAATATTATCTAATATTCCTAGTTTTCCCAGTATTAAAGGCGCAGCACAAATAGCTGCTATATACTTATCTTGAATATTAAACTCTACAACAATTTCTTTTAAAAGAATACTTTCGTCAAGAGCTTTTACTCCACCTCCACCAGGTAGAAATACTAAATCATAATCTTTAACATTAACTTCTTCTATTAACTTATTAAGTAATATATTTATCCCTGATCCTGATTTTACAGTAATATCTTTAATACTTACTAAATCAATTTCTATCTTCGCTCTTCTTAAAAGATCTACCACAGTAAATGCTTCTATATCTTCAAAGCCGTCTGCGAGAAATACTAATACTTTCTTCATTATTTATCATCCCCTTGTCTATAGTATACTAAATACAGGAAACAATTTCAAAAGTCAAAATAATGTAAACAAAAACCCAAGACCTTTTTAAGGTTCTTGGGTTAACTTTTCTTTTACTATTTAAAAGAAATTATTATAGACAAGATATAATCCCGCAATTGATAATAACGTTAAGAATGGTACCCCAAATCTGAATTTAAACTTAAGTGTTTTATGTTTAAATACTTCCATACCAATCAATGATCCTATTCCACCACCAACAAATGAATATAACAACAAAGTACTTTCAGGTATTCTCCATCCACCTTTAATTGCTTTATTCTTGTCTACTCCAAAAGCCATATAAGCTAATAGATTAATCATAACTAAATAAAATATTAGAAATTCCATTATTTCAACAACTCTCTGATGCTTCTCATCTCTTTATTTGGGTTAGTATACCAGTTAGATGCAAATACTCTATATATAACCCAATTCCTTGCGTTTAGATACTTTTCTTGATGAAGAAGGTCTCTTCTTGCATTAGATACCTTAGACTCGCTTACATCACAAATTATTCCTAATTTAAATGATGTTGATTCTTCATCGTATACTCCTATATTAATACTTTCACTACCTATTCCTAGTGATGTCTTAACTATAAAGTTATTTTTTTCTAATCTTTTTTTAATATCTATAATCAAATCTGATAATTCAGTTTGATTTACTATATCCTCACTTGAATGAAGTCTAGATAAAACTTCTTTTGCTAATTCAGGCTTATTATTAGAAATGAAATAACAATATCTCATATAATCTTTTAATAGCTTTGGACCAGTACTTTTTAAATCTTCAACTTTTAATTCTTCAGGATATAATGACGAAACAAAATATATTTTTTGTTTAGCTCTACTAATAGCTACATTTAATCTGTTTTGTCCACCATCATTATTAAGCCATCCAAATCTTCTTCTAATATATCCGAAAGGATCTCTACCATATCCCATAGAGAAGATAATTATATCTCTTTCATCCCCTTGAACATTTTCAATATTCTTAATGAACAAACTAGTATCTTCACCTTCATCAGTTCTAAATAACTCTTTTTCAAACTGTTTCTGGTAAACACTTCTTTTAAATAGTTCTTCATCAATATGATTTTCAATTAAGTCTCTTTGAGTACTATTAAAGGTGATTACACCAATAGTCTCATTATTTTCTCTATTTTTAAATATCTTTTTAATAAGCTTAACAACAGCTTTAGCTTCTTCTTCATTTCTTCTATTTTCAAAGATACCATCTTTAACATAAATATATTCAATAGGTGGTTTTTTACTAGTATATTGATTTGGAGATACTATTAATCTTCCTTCATAAAATGCATGATTAGAAAAAGCAATTAATTCTTCATACTTAGATCTATAATGATAATTAAGAATAGTTTCATCAAATTTATAACGAGCTAAATCTAATAAACTCTTCGCATCCATTGAAATATCTTTAAGTATTTCATCTTCATAATACTCATCATCATCTTCTAATCTACCAATACCAAGACTAGATGGACGTAGTTGTTTAGTATCCCCTGCGATTACTACTTTCTTAGCTCTGTATATGGCAGGAATCCCTTTTTCAACAAACATCTGTGACGCTTCATCAAAGATTACTAAATCAAACATACCATAAACTAAAGGTATGATTGCACTTACTACTTCAGGAGTCATCATCCAAATTCTAACATTATTCATTAGTTCAAGTTGGAACATATCAATAAATGCTTTAACACTAATTTTTCGACTACTTTCTAGTATTCTCTTAATATCCATAATACGTTTAGAATTAGAGAAATCTAATGCGTGTTTATATAATTCCATCTCAAATGATTCTATAGTTACTTTTTTCTTTTCTTCCATTAATTCATTTAGTTCTTCAATTTTCTCTTGATACTTATCAAATATATATAAGTACTTTTGATTCTTAGCTTTGATATCTTCTAAGTAGCCAGTGAAAAATGCATCAAATAAATAATGACGATATTTAGCTATATCCTTAACATCTCTTAATAATGGATTATGTTGAATCATATCTAAGAATATTAAATCATTCTTAGTAAGTTTTTCATGTTTAGCTTTTAATTTATTTAATGTGTTAATATTTCTTCTAATATATTTATGTAAAGAATCATCACTTAAAAGTAGTTTTATATACTTATTATCAATAGATTTCTTTTTAGTAAAGAATAGTAACCTTTTAGTATTAAGCTCAATAAACTCTTTTTTTAGTTTTCTTCTTTTAAAGAATCCAGCTTGCATTCTTCTGAATTTGTAAATATCAAATTTATTAGAAAACTCTTCAAACTCTATTTTATTACTACGACTAATCTTTGTTTCTAATTTCAATAATAATGGGAATTGATCAACTATTTTAATAAAACTTAAATAATCATTCAAATGATTATATTTATCAAAAGTCTTTTCAATAGCGTTAAGTTCCTTAAATATCGGTTTACCAAAAACATTTCTAAACATTTGGTGTACTCTTTTAGGACTTAGTTCATTTATTACATCTTTATCCTTAACGTATCTAACATATAGTTTATGAATAGGTACATCTTGAATTGATTGGTTATATAGTAAATCAAGAGATTTATCCATAGTATGTAGTATCTCTTTAATTTCTTCTTCTAATTGATATATATCATTATTAAGAGTTCTTTGTGGAGGTACTGGATTAATAAACTCTTTTAGTTTATGATAAAAATCCTGTTTATTTTCAGAGTCATCAATAAACATAGCATATTTAGATGTATTTTTAAGTCTTGAGTAGATAACATCTAAAGCAACTTTTTTCTCACTTACTATTAATACATTCTCACCTTTTAAAACACTTGAAGCAATTAAACTTGTTATTGTTTGGCTCTTACCTGTACCAGGTGGACCCCAAATAACTAGTTTCTGTTCAGTATTTAAAAGATCAATTACTTTTTCTTGACTATAATTAATTTCATTAATATATGATAATCTTGTTTCTTTTACTTTTCCTTTAGTTTCTGTATATACTACATCTTTTTCTTTAGAGTATAGATTACTTTCATCAATTAATCCTTCAAGGAGTTCATTGTATCTACTTGAATCTAAAATTAAACTCATATCTTTTTGAATCATTGATGAATATAGTTTATATCTACCTACAGTAATAAATTCTTTTAATGTGAAGACACCTTTTTTTCTTTTAACAAAATCGTCTTTTAAATCACTTTTATAATTCTCAAAATAGAAGTTTAATGACTCTTCTTTTATGTTAATTCCATTCATTCTATAGTAAGGAATAACAGTATCAGATAATGTCTTTTTATTAAAGTTACTAATAAATGGAACATTAGAATCTATTTCATTTTTTTCCATTTTAGAAGTTGCCAGTAATAAATCACGGTTATAGATAATATCTTTATCTCTATCCTTTACAATACTAAACTCATGTTTACTTCTCTTTAGTTTCACAGGGAAATAAAGTAATGGAGCCTTAATAGCAAAGTTATCTTTTTTAAAAACTCCTTCAATATACGGGTAAGCTATATAAAAATCATAAGATCCTGTTTCTTTTTCATACTTGTTAGTTTCTCTATAAAGAGTTGTGATATGTCTCTCAAGTAGCTCTCCATTAGCTATTGAATCAAATTTAAATCTTAAAGTACTTATCTTACTATTAATAAGAAAAGCTCTTATGTCTTCTTCAATTTTTAATAAAGCTATATCAAAACTAATTCTTTTAGATATTTTACCCATATATAAATTTGGGTTTCTTCTAGAAATATTACTTAGTCTATCTTTATAATGATCTAGCACCTTATGTGCACTCTTTGATAATTTTACATCCTTTACTGATGCGGTTTGATGTTTTAAAACAATTTTTAAGAATCTAGAAGAATACTCATCCATGAAATTTTTACCAATTCCTGATATAGCTAAAAAATCACTTGTTTTAAGTGGTCTTTTTGTTGATATCTCTTTTAGAACCTTATCTGTACAAACAGATGGTGTTCTCCCGGTTTTATCAAATTCTTCTAATTTTATTGTTTCTCTTAACTTATCTAACTCATTAAGTAATTTGTCTTTTTTTAACGCCATATTCCCACTCCTAGTAAATAACATATAGTATAGTTTATCACTTTTGTATAAAAAAATATAGTATATATATATTACTTAATACGTTATATATAGTTAAAACGTGAGCAGTAAAAGATATCCCACTATCCAACTTTTTTTAATAAAATGATACTTTAGTATCCTATGATTATAATCTGTCAAGCTATATGATATACTTAAATATGATAAGGAGGTAATTAATATGAATGTAGCAATTTATGGGGCTGGAGCTATGGGGACTATTTTAGGTGCTTATATTACAAAGGCAGGATATGATATAGATTTAATTAACAGAAATATAGATCATATTAAATCATTAAAAAAAGATGGTGCTAAAGTTATTGGTAAAATAGAGTTTTCTCAACCAGTAAAGGCTTTACTGCCTGAAGAAATGACTAAAGAATATGATATAATCTTCTTAATGACTAAACAGAGATTTAATAAAGAAATAGTTGAAAGTTTAGTTCCTTTCTTAAGTGAGAAAGGAGTAGTGTGTACTATGCAAAATGGAATGCCAGAACTTAGTGTAGCTAACGTTATCGGTAAAAATAAAACAATAGGGTGCACTATGAGCTGGGGTGCAACATTTAAAGGTAATGGTATAAGTGAATTAACATCAGAGGCTTCAAGAGATACTTTAACTTTTAGTATCGGTAAATTTGGAAATAATGATGATGATTTATTTAATTATATTGTTGAATTATTAGATACAATGGGTGATGTGAAAGTTGAAGAAAACTTTATAGGTGCAAGATGGGCTAAACTATTAATCAATTCAGCCTTTAGTGGGTTATCAGTAGTGACAAATGCTAATTTTGGAGAAATTGTAAAAGATAAGAAAACAAGACTACTTGCATTACATGCTATAAAAGAATGTATTGATGTAGCGCATGCAAACAATATTAAAATAGAACCTATACAAGGAAAAGACGTTGTTAAATTAATGAATTATAATAACATCTTTAAAAAACAATTTAGTTTATTCTTACTTCCTATAGCTATGAAAAAACATAAGTTAATTAAATCAAGTATGTTAAGGGATTTAGAAAAAGGAAGAAAAACTGAAGTTGATACAATAAACGGAGTTGTTTGTGAATACGGTATTAAAGCAAATATAAAAACTCCTATAAATGATAAGATTGTAGAGATTGTTAGGTTAATAGAAAATAATGAATTAAAACCTGAATGGAACAATATAAAACTATTCAACAGTTAATAAAAAAGCAGATAACTTAAAAGTATCTGCTTTTTTATTTAGACTTGCATAATAATCTAAAATAAGTTAAAATATTATCGAATAACGATAATTTAAGGGGTGGCACTATGAAAAATAGAATTATTATTATTTCAGTTATATCAATATCATTAATTACTATATTTATCACAATTATAATGACATCTGATAAAGCTGGAATTGAAATATTTAACTTTGATAGATATGATGAACATATGATAGAAATAGGATTAAATCCTGAAGATTTCTTATCATCTCAGAAACAACCTCTATCTGATTATAACTGGATATATGTTAAAGAGTTTAAAGATGCGGAATACATTCTTCCATCTACACAAAATGTTATGTATAGCAGGTCTTGGAGTATTTCATCTAAAGTTGATGAAAACGCAGAATCTATTATTAATCCAGATGTATATTTATTTGAAAACTCTAATATGTATTATATGATGGCAACTTTTGTGATTCCATATAGTTATAATTCAACACCGCAAGATATAGGTTTTATAGATATTGGATATTCAAACAATTTTAAATTGTCTTGTTACTATTCTATTTCTTATATGGATAACGATAAAGAGTATCTACTACAAAATGGTGTTTTAAGTTTTGTTGATGAAACAACTATTCCAATAAAACAAAATACAAATTCTATTGGATTTGTTAGCTTATCTGACCTTATATACACTTACACTTGTTCAGCTTATCCAACTGAAGATAATGATTTATTGAATGATATGTACTTCAGTGTAGATTTAGATTTCTATATGCTAAAGAATATCTATGTTGAAAAAGTACAAGTTGGATTTAATGAGTTTCTTGTTAATAAAAACTATGATATCTACTCAGTTATAAGAAAAAGTGTAACCTACAAAGGGGGAGTATAATAATGCAATTTCTATTTTATATGCTAGTTATAGCAGCAATAGTATTTACAATATTCATAATATACATTATCAATATAATTAAAACCGGAGATTGGGATACATCTTTAAAGATATTAAATATATTTGTTAAGTATGGCTTAATAATATTCATATTATCTCAAATAATATTATCTATATTTTCATTATTCTATATTGGAGATGGACTGTTAATATTTGTATTTGTAATAAAACAACTAATAGTAACTACATTCTTTATCTTTATATACTTTAAAACAATGAATTTACTAGATAATCTAAATAACAACAATATATTCTTGGATATAAATGCTAAGCTATCACAAGAAATTGGATTATATTTCCTTTATTTATCTGTGACTGAGATAGTTATAGGCTTTATCTTAGGTTTTTCGCTAATTAGTTCTAGTGGTTCATTTAACATTGCTACTAACAACACAATATTTGTATATATAATAGTTGGTCTTGTTCTACAAATTATTTCTAAGATATTACAAAAAGCAACAGAGATATATGAAGAAAACCAATTAACTATATGATCAAAATAGAATTAACAACTATATTAAAAGAAAAGAACATGACCTCTAAACAATTAGTAAAACTTATTGGAATTACAGAAGCTAATCTATCAATTCTAAGAAGTGGGAAAGCAAAAGCAATTAGATTTACAACACTAAATGCAATTTGTAAGGCTTTAAATTGTACACCAGGGGATATTTTAAAATTTAAGGAAGGTGATAAAAATGTATAATTTTTATGGTGAAATTTTATTTATTGTAGTGGTTATAGCTGCAATTGTTTATACAATATACTTTACTTTCATAACTCATCAAAAAGAAAAATTAAAATACTTAACTCCACTATATTTAATAATTTTTATAGTAGCTATCAGCTTAGTAGTTAATATAATTCAATATAGACACTACGAATATGATATACATCAAGTAGTTTTTGAAGATGAATTAAATTTATCAATAGTTAAAACTGAAGATAGGAATTTTCTTTATAATAAGATAACAAATAAGGAAGTTACTTATATTAATGTTTATGAGAAGACCCCTTATAAAAGTAATAATCTACAACCTATATACTTCAAAGATATAGGAGACTATTACTTAGTTGTATTTAGTCCAGATAACAAAAGAATAATTGAAAATGAACGTTTCTTACAAGGGGATTATGAAAGAAATGAAATTGATCATTTAGTCTTAATCGAAAAAGAAACTGGTTATATATTTGATACCCAGGAATATGAGTTAATTGGACTTGAGATAGACCTAACTAGTTTTCAGTTTGGTAATAACTTAATTGTATTTGGTGTCTTTATCCCTTATGAAAACAATATTAGTTTCTATCAATATATCAATATACAAGATGAGTACTCTATAGAAGATGTTATGAGTTTGCATGAAAATTATTATAGTGATAACATTGGAGATTGGACTCATCCTTCAATTCATTTTCATACATTAGGCGATCCTTCTGAAATAACAGCTTTTGGTATTTCAGGAAGATACTTATATTACCAAGATAGTTATAATCGTATCTATATAGGAGCTTATAATAATGATACTTACGGTGTTAACTTTAGTTTCTATGAAACTCTTATGGATGAAGAATTAGCTAAAGAGGGATATATCAAAGTAACAGATACTGGAATATATTACTTATCAAATGATGGTCATCTATATAAAACACGAGGTTATAATATTCGTAGTTTAATAGAAATAAATGTATCTAAAGATGATTTTGAATCTTATATATTTGAATAATAAAAAGAAGACACTTCAAAAGCGTCTTCTTTTTTCCATTCTAAACTTTAAAATCTATCTACTTACATATTTCCTTTTCACATAGCCTTTTTAGATTCTCAAACATATGTCCTTGACAACTAGAATTAAATTCTTTTCTCATAAAATCAATTCTTGAATTATAGTCTTCACAGTCTCCGATTTCCCAACTAAACTTATTTATTTCAATATCTTTTTTTCTAATTATACACCCTAGTATTAATTTGAAACATTTTAATGTATCATCATTTTCTGAATCAGAACAATCATTAGACATTAAAAACTCATAAGCTTGTTTATACTGCTTTTGATCAACTAATTTAAGTATATTAGCTATTAATGTTTCCTTACTCATTTCCATAATTATTCCCCCTTTAAATAAAATAAGAAGACTAAAAAGATTAGTCTTCTTTGTAATTCCAGGTAATAAATATTCTTAAAAAGCACTCTCTCATATACTGCTGGTTCCTTCTAATTTAATTATAATCAAACATATAAATAATTACAAGTAGTTTCAATATCAAACTATTTTAAAGGTGGTTCACAAATAAAAAAAGCCACTTAATTAAGTGACTTTTTGTTTGTTAATCTGCGCACACAGGATCTGTCGGTACATATCCTCGTAAGTTAACAGTAATACTTTCAATTATTACCTCAGTGTACGGTGCATCATTTGCATCTGTATTAACCCCGGCAATATAATCTAATATATTAAACCCACTTGTTACTCCTCCAAATGCAGCATAATAAGTATCTAAGTAATGTGAGTCTTTGTGTACTATAAAGAATTGAGTTGTAGCACTATCTTTAACGTCAGTTCTTGCCATTGATATAACACCACGGTAATGAAGTAAATCATTAGTAAAGTCATTTACAGAGAATTCACCAGCAATCGGACACTGAGAACTTGCTTCTGATCCACCTTGTATCATAAATTGATCAATTACTCTGTGGAATGAATTAAGATCATATTCACTATCTTGAATATAGCTAATAAAGTTATTCACAGTATTGGGAGCTACACTAGGAAATAATTCTATTGTTATTGCTCCAATATTTAATACTTCTATAGTAACTATAGGATTAGTACTATTCATATATTCATAGTACGGAAGTGTAGTAATATCAATTACACCTTCATCAGGAATATTAATAACACCAATTTCTTCCCATCTTGCATAAACAGTTTTATCATCCATTAATGCTAAATGAGTTTGTACTTTATTCTCAAAAGTTGGTTCAGTATACCATCCTCTAAAAATATATCCTTCTTCTTCAAATATTGGCAGTAATATCCAGTCATAATAGAATAACTCCATATCATGAGTGTATCCACCAATTTCAGAGATTAAGTGAAGTGTTGATTGATGAGGTAGCCATTTTGCATATATTGATGTATCTTCAGTTATTGCAACATCAAATGCATATACTTCAGTTAAATCAATATCAGAATACCATCCATCAAAAGTATATCCTATTCTACTAGGTTCGGTTGGTTCTTCTGCATCTTTACCATCTTTTACTAAAGCTGTCTCAGGTTCTAATCCACCATATCCTTCAAATGTAATTGTAAATTCTTCTTTTGGTGTACAACCTGATAGTATTAATGTAATAAACATTAAACTAATTAATAATTTTTTCATAATAGATTCCTCCATGTAGTTCATTAAAAATTATTATAACATAAAACTAATTAAAAGTATCAAACTCTCACATAACATTCACAACTTAATTAATCTTTCATGTATAAAACAGGTAGTCCCGTTTATTTGGGACTACCTGTTACTAAATATTTTTTGGACTATATTTTGTATGTAATAAGTGATGTGCCATAGAAGAATTCGGCTCAATCAAATAATCTTTATACAATTTTTTAATACTTGGATTCTCATGAGATTTTCTATATACCATATTTCCATCAACAAGATATGTTGATGCAATTCGTTCTAATCTAACTTCGTTTGTAGTTCCGTATGGTTGTCCTCCACCACCTATACATCCACCAGGGCAAGCCATAATTTCTATAAATGAATATGGTGATGTCCCAGCAATAACTTCCTCAATTAATATTCTAGCATTGGATAATGAGTGAGATACTGCTACTTTAACATTAAGATCTCCAAGTTTAATCTCAGTTTCTTTTATTCCTTTCATTCCTCTAACAGAAGTAAAATTTATATCTTCTAGAGGTTTCTCATTTAATATTTCATATACTGTTCTTAAAGCTGCTTCTGTTACCCCACCTGTAGCTCCAAATAATGCTGCAGCTCCAGTACTTATTCCAAATGGATTATCAAATTCTACTTCGTCTATTTGATTAAAGTCTATTCCCATTTGTCTAAACATCTTACCTAATTCTCTTGTAGTTAACACTATATCTACATCTGGAGTTTTATTATCAATTCTAAGTTCTCTTCTTGTAGCCTCATATTTTTTTGCTGTACAAGGCATTATTGATACAACATATATCTTTTTAGGATCCATATTTTCTTTTTCAGCAAAATATGTTTTCGCTAACGTACCAAACATTTGTTGAGGTGATTTACATGAAGATATATGAGGTAATATTTCAGGGTATTCTTGTTCTGCAAGATTAATCCAACCAGGACAACAAGATGTCAATAATGGTAATACACCACCCGTCTTAATACGGTTAATTAATTCTGTTCCTTCTTCCATGATAGTTAAATCAGCTGAGAAGTCTGTATCATAAACATTATTAAATCCTAAACGTTTTATAGCACTTACTAATTTGCCATTACTAATTAATCCTGTTTCTAGACCAATTTCTTCCCCAATTGAAACTCGAACAGCAGGAGCTACTTGAACCATAACATGATAGTTAGAATCATATAATTTCTCCCATACAATATCTGTATTATCTTTTTCTATAATTGCTCCTACTGGACATACATTTGCACATTGTCCACAAAAAGTACAAAACTCATCGCTTAAATATCTACCAAATGCTGGTTTTATTTCCATTTCATGTCCTCTACCCATACTTTCTAATACATGCATAGCTTGAACATCTTTACAAACATCAATACAACGTCCACATTTTATACAACGGTTTGCATTTCTAACCAAAGATGGGTTATGATCATCTATTTCTTTTTTTTCTAATACATTTTCAAAACGATTTATATTAATCCCTAAATTTTTAGCAAGTGATTGAAGTTCGCAACTCATATTTCTAATACATGATGTACAACTAGCATCATGATTAGATAGTATTAATTCAGTAATTGTCTTTCTCGAATTTAAAATCTTAGGAGTATTTGTAAGAATATTCATTCCTTCTCTTACAGGTGTAGAACAAGCAGTCTTTAATCCTTTATATCCTTCAATTTCAACAACACAAATACGACAATCTGAATTAATATGTAAATCAGGATAATAACATAACGTAGGTATATTTATATTATATTGTTGAGCTGCTTCTAATATAGTTATATCATCAGTAACAGTAACATTAATATTATTTATTTTTAAATTAACCATTAATATCCCTCCTTAAATAAAGACTCTCTAATACGTTGTTGATATTCTTCTTGAAAGAATTTAATTGTTGATAAAATTGATGTCATTGATGTTTGTCCTAATCCACATAATGTTGTTTCATGAATTACATTTGCTAATGACTCAAGTGATAAATAATCATCTTTTGTAGCACTATATCTAACAAACTTCTTAATTAAGTTAAGAACTTGGATATGTCCTTCTCGACAAGGCATACATTTTCCACAAGTCTCATGTTGGAAAAATTCCATATTTTTTAGAAGTATGTCAAACAAATCAAAACTTTCATCCATCACAATAATGGCTCCAGCTCCCATTTTAGAATCAAAGATTGCAAATTTTTCATTATCTATATCCATATCTAATAAAGATTCAGGAATAATTGCACCACAAGCTCCACCTAATTGAACCATTCCAATTTCCTTATTATCTTTTACTCCACCACCTAAAATCTCAATTACTTCTCTAATTGTTCTTCCGTAAGGAACTTCATATAATCCCTTATTATTTACATTTCCTGTTAAACTAATTAATTTAGTTCCAGTAGCGTATTCACTGCCTATCTTAGAATATTCATTTCCACCTATTCTTAAAATAAATGGTAGATTACAAAATGTTTCAACATTATTAATTAATGTTGGTTTATTAAAAACACCTTGTTGAGTAGGAAATGGAGGTTTTACTCTAGTTCTACCAGGTTTTCCCTCTATAGATTCTATTAAAGCAAACTCTTCTCCACAAATATAAGCTCCAGCTCCTCGTCTTATTTCAAGTTCAAAACTAAAATTAGAGCCTAAGATATTATCTCCTAAATAATTATTTTTATAAGCTTCTTTTATTGAGTGTCTAATTATATCTATTGATTTGGAGTATTCACCTCTAATATAAATAAAACCTTTTGAGGCTCCGGTACTATAAGCACTAATTAGGATGCCTTCAATTACTTGATGAGGATCTTTTTCCATTAAATATCGATCCTTAAAGTTTCCTGGTTCTCCTTCATCTGCATTACAAACAATATATTTAACTCCTGTTTCATTAGCAAAACTACTCATCTTAATAGAAACAGGGAATCCTGCTCCGCCGCGACCAGTTATTTTAGAAAGAGCTATTTCATTGATAATTTCATTTGAATTCATAGTTAATACTTTTTTAAATACTTTGTATCCATCAAATTCTAAAAAGTCATTAATACTTTGAGGATCTATTTTATTAAATCTCTTAGTTAATTCAATTTGCTCAATCATGTTTTCCCTCCTTATAATCACTTATAATATTAACAACTTTATCTTTAGTTAAATTAGTATAAGTAATATTGTTTATACGTATAGCAGGAGCCTCGTCACAACAGCCAATACAAGCCGTATACTCTAAAGTAAATTTTTGATTTCTTGTTGTATCATTAACTCTTATATTCAATTCATTTTCTACAGTCTTTAATACATTAAAATCATCATTCAAGTAACAAGGTACGTCCTTGCAAATTTGAATGATGTATTTACCTCTAGGATTTGTTGAAAGAAGCGTATAAAAAGATACAACGCTACATACATGACTCTCTTTAATTCCTAAATGGTTACTAATAAGTGTTATTTCTTCTTTCGATATATAATGATTCTCTTTTTGTTTATCAATATCTAGTAAAATTTCTAGTAAATAATCCTCACTAATAGGATATGATTCAAGTATTTTTTGTAAAAACATCTGTTTCCTCCTGTGTTGTTGATTCTTCTTGAAAACAAATAGTTCTTCTACTTTTTATACACCTTTATGAAATAGTCATAGATGAAAGTATAGCTTGTACACAAAGTTGTTAAAAAACGAATCTCAATAGTAGAAGAAACGATATTGCTTCAAACCTTATTTATAAAAATATACTTTTTAAATAGCCTTACACATCACAATTATACAATATTAGTTCGAAAAGTAAAGTATATTTTGAGCGCTATTTGAAAAAATATATAATATGTAAAAAGCCAAATATATAACTCTAGATGAAATCTACATACAATTTAGTGTATTTCATCAAACAGTAATATAAAGTACTTAAATTCTATAATATAATATTGGAGTAATCTAAGGTGGAGGAGGGGCTACATCATGGGAATACACACTCAAAATCTAGACCTATACTTTTTGTACATATTTTATGCGAATTTCAAAGAATTAAACTAAAATCTGACCTTATTGGTTCATAATCAATATTTTTTACATTCTTTATCCATATATTAGTAAGTATAAATAAACGCTATTCCATATAGATAGACTAGTATAGATATATTTATTTTTACTAAACTAATTGGGTGTCAGTGTAGTAAGGATAATATCGAAAACCCTATATTTCTTATTCTATTAGGTAGTTTATGATACAGCTCGTTGTATCGCACTTAGTTGTAAATTATTCTAATCTACATATGATTTAAATAGTCCCCATTGGTTTACTCAAACATAACATAAAAGAGTGAACCAATTTTGGTTCACTCTCATTAATTATTTTTCCTCAAATTTATCGTAGTTATCTATAAAAACATGTTCTATTAAAAAGTTATGTTGATAGAAGTAATAATTATATAAAATTACAAATTATTCTGAAGTATATTCAGAAAGTAGATAAATCCTGTCACTGTATCGACTCCAAAATATGTGTTCTAGATATTCATCAATTGAATCATCAGGTACATATATTCTAAGATCATCTTCATCAATTCGACCAAGCCCAGTAGATATTGGCGTTATTGAACCATCAACTAACACACTTCGATTCAAAATAATTACATCAATACTGCTATCCATTATTATATTAAATTCAATATACAAAACACTACTGGGGATGTTTAATTCTAATAATTTTTCTACACCATAAAATGCTTGTATATCTATATTTATAATATTGCTACCTAAATCTATACTTTTTAAATTTTGATTGAAAGCAAATGCATTAGGACCTATTGAAAGTATTCCTGGTAAGACTGTGTAACTATCACCTATTTTAGCGGCTGGATATTTTACTAATTCAATTCCTTTAAATAAAATACCATCTATTGATGAATATTCTGTGTTATTCTCATTAACAATAATTTCCTTCAAATTGTTCAATCCTAAAATACTAAAACTTCCAGTATAATACTCATTAATAACAATTGTTTCTAAGAACATATTATCATTAAACCCTTTAGCATTTATGTAAGTTAAACTATCTAATAATGTATAGCTAGAACCCTTTTTGCTAGGTGGGTAATATAACAATTTTGTAAGATCTTTATTATACATAATACCATCTAATACAGTGAAAAATTCACTTTCTTCATCAGCCATTATTTCTTTCAAACTGATACAACCATGGAATGCATCAACATTAAGCCAGCCATCAGCTTTAGGTATTTGTACAGTTTCTAAAGATATAGCTCCATCAAAAGCCCAACTCGCTATAGATGAATGCATACCCAATGGAAAATAATTTTTATCAATTTCTGCACTATATGTATGATATTCTGCACCATCAATATTAACTGGATTACTCGTACTTGTAACTTCCATTATTGGACATCCCTTACTGAAATTCCAAGAGCCTTCTCCAAGACTTCCTTCAGTAATTATACAAGTGTCAGGATTTTCAGCCATTATTTCATCATAATCTAAGTTATTTATTATATGAAATTCCGAAAGTAAGTAGTCTCCGTAAAAAGATACTTCTTTTAATTCTATACTGTTATTAAAAGCAAATGAATTAACACGTGCATCTACAGGAATTATTACTTCTACTAAATTTGATTCTTCAAACGAATGCATCATAATAGAACTAACTACTTTTCCATTAATAGTTTGAGGAATTTTTAAGTGAGTAGCGTTCCCTATATATCCAGTAATACCTATTGTTGATTCATACTCAAATTCTTCATATTCAAACACATCAGTAACAACTTCAAAAACAGCATACAAACTTATATCACTAGTTCCAATATATTCATCATAATAAACTGATTTTAAGTCTTCATATCCAACAAACAACATTCCATCTTCTTCTAATATAGGAAGATTAATTATTGTATCATCTTCCACATCTTCAATAACTTCAACTAGTTCATCACCATTATATAGTGAGATAGTATACTTATCTTTACCACAAGCACTAAGACTTAACACTAAAACAAATATTAATAAAACTTTACCATATTTCTTTAAGATCATTCTTATCATCCTTTCAATAAAAAACAGTCTCACAGGACTATTCATTTTTCTCCCTTGGTTTCTTATTTATATTATATCATACTTTATTATAAATAACAGGTCATATAAGACCCGAAACAAAAAGCCCAAAAGGGCTTTGTTATGCTATGTATATCATTAGTTGCAACTATTTATGATACGGCTCGTCGTAACGCATTTAGTTGCAACTTATTATTACATATATATCAACTGGATAGTGAGTTAGTCACCACGCCTAAACTGGTCCGGATGCTGAGAACAGTTACGGTAGCCTCCACCATACAAACTATGAGCTAACTTAATAGAGTTAGAAAAATACAAAACTACTTAGAAGCACACATTCTTTGTATGTTCTTTGAACTCCTACTTTTTTAAATATACAAAAAGAGGTATAATATATACAAAAAGAGGTATAATATATACAGAGAATAAAATATATCGAGATGTATTAACATGTTTATATAAGGGGTGATGGGAATGCTGAAAATATCAAATATCTATAAATCCTACGGTAAAGACGAAAACAAACAACAAGTAATCAAAGGTTTGTCTTTAACTCTACCAAATAGGGGATTTTTTTCTATATTAGGGAAGTCTGGTAGTGGTAAAACCACTCTTCTTAATTTAATTGGTGGTATTGATAATGTAGATTCAGGGAATATCGAACTTAATAATTTATCTTATTCAAATTTATCTAGCTCGGAATGGAATACTGTTCGCACCAACTTAATCAGTTTTGTTTTCCAAGAATATAATCTACTAGATCAATTTACAGTTATTGAAAATCTACGTTTTGCTATACCAAGTGTAGAAGATAGTGTTTTCATAGATACTCTTGAAAAGTTTGAACTAGAATCCAAGAAAGACAAATATCCTAATCAATTAAGTGGTGGAGAGAAACAAAGAATAGCTATTATAAGAGCACTTCTTAAAGATTCTAAGATTATATTAATTGATGAGCCTACAGGAAACCTAGATGAAGAATCATCATTAATGGTAATGGACTTCCTAAAAGAAGTTATTGTTAATAAACTTGTAATCATGATTACTCATGATAAAGATATTGCCTTGAAATATAGTACACAAGTACTTCATTTAACGAAAGGTGCCTTGGAAGAAACGGTTGAATTAGAAAATAAGATTGATGATATTGATTTAAAACAATCGCATTCTTTACCTTTTACACTAAAGGACTCTTTAAAACTTTCATTTAAGCAAATGCGGAAAAAATGGTCTAAATTAATACAATATGTATTTATGTTTACTGTAACACTTTTGTTTCTGAGTTATGGCTTTAGTTTAATACTTGTCAACGAATATAGTATTGCATCTAGAAATCTAATTGAATCAAATACAAAATATTATATGTATGAACCTATCTATGTAGATAACAGTGACGAAAAAAGGTTATTCGATAATTTGGAATCTACTTCTCATATTCTTTACAACTCATTTACTATGATTTTTGAAGATTACGATGTATTTCCTGAAGATAGCTATTTATCAAGATTAAATGGATTTATAACTTATTATGATGATATTGACATCATTCACGGTAATAAGCCAATTGAAAGTAATCATATAGTTATATCAGACTATTTGGCATATGCACTTATGACTGATCTTAATAACATTGCAACAATTGAAGAAGTTGTAGGTATTACGATACCGAACACAAACATAGTAGTTTCAGGTATTTATGACACCGATTATGAATCTTATAATGAAATTTTAGAAGAAGATGGCTGCTTTTTTTACAATGATGAAATGGATTTATCTATGAAATCAATACTTCAATATAAGGTAGATGAAGTATACCCAATAGCATATACCTCTGCAAATTTTGATTTTTCAAGCCTGTATAAGCATTTAAGGGGGTGGCTCCCTGAATATGCAACAGGATCTAACTATGCTAATGCAGATATAATAACATTTGATAACAACCAAGATGTTATATATTCCTCTTATAATCAAGATATTGTAGACCCAAATGATATTTACATATCCAAAAATATCTTATATTTGTTACTTCAAAGAGACTTTAGTTATAACATATCATCAGATACCGAATTTGAGACACTTTGGAATGATGATGAACAGGAGTTAGTTGAATATGTTATTAATCGAAATATAGAACTAGGACATTTAATATATTCTTACGATCAGTATATACCTTATGACACATTGGTAATTAAAGGTGTATATACTGATGACTCAACTTATGACACAATTCAAGTAAGTAAAACTCATTATAACAATATCTATAAATCAAATTATATATATGCTATTGAAAACCATAATGTATATGAGTTAGAGAGAGATATACAATTATTGGATAGTAAAGGATATGATTTTGATGGATTTTTATTGAATGAAATCATGATGTTTGCTAAACAGGAGGGTCCAGTTCTAACACTTATTGCCTTTGGAATTAGTATAATACTTTCGATTTTCTCAGTACTATTGTTTATAAATTTATTATCTAGAGATATTCTATCAATGAAAAGCGAGATTGGTCTTCTAAGAACACTTGGTATCAAATTATCATCAATCTCATATCTATTTCTTTTTGAAATCATATTTATCGCTATAGTATCATTTGTAATAACAATAGTATTACATCCGATTGGATTAAAATACTTAAATAGATTACTTACATCTGGCTATAATAGCTTATCCATAGTTTCATTCGATATTAGGACTATTCTATTTCTATTATTGTTCATTGTATTCATTACTCTCATAACTATAATCATTCCATTTATGAAATTATCTAAACTTAGTTTAATTGATTGTATAAAAAGAGAAATATAAAAAGTTTACTGACCATTTCAGTAAACTTTTTTTTACAAGACTCGTACAGTACCCAGTAGATTTTGATATGATTTTCTTGTCAAATAAGTGGTAGTCGTATCACATTCTACCATGCTTTAAACACCTTTGTTATGCTGTGCATGTCTATAGTTGCAACTATTTGTGATACGGCTCATCATTGTTTATTCCAAATGAACAAACAATTAGTTCTAGTAAATTTAAATTCCGAGATTCAAAAAAACTCCTGAAACAATATAGATTGCACTTTTCCTTTTTATCAAAAATCACAACTTCTGATTCATAAAATTGTATATAAAAACCCGAGAATCTATCTGTAGTTAAATAAACTACTAAATTCTCGGGTAATATCTATATATGGTGGAGAATATAGTCCCCGAAACTTATCCGTATACCTAATCATATGGTGGATGGCTCTATCATGCAAAACCACTTCCAAAAGAAAAAGAAAATACAATTCGTTGTATCACATTTAGTTGCAACTTATTATGAATTACTAATCAAATACATTTTTATTCTTTGTGAATAATATCTTCTTCTTGTTAATTATTTAGAAATTTCCGAATCTTTATGTTCGTCAGGTAACAGCGTTTGCATAAGAACTCCTATAATTAAAGGAAACATTAATCCGCTTAACTGGAATGATATATCACCAGTTTTAAATACATCTATACCTATAAATAGATATGAGTAAGCTGGTATCAAAGTTACTGCTGTTCCTAATAAAATCATACTAGATATGATAAGTAAGTTTTTTTGATTATCAAAATCAATATCTGAATTAAGTAACACCTTCAACCCATTTAAGAATATGAAACAGTATAACAATAAACTAAGCCCACCAAATACTGCAGTTGGAATATATGCAAGTAATGCCAATAACGGTGTAAATGAAACGATTATTGCTAGCACTGCAGCACCACCTACTACATATTTACTTGATACTCTTGAAATAGCAACAGAAGCTGTACTCTCACCATATGTTGTTACTGGTGAAGAACCTAATAGTCCAGCTGCTAATGTTGCTAATCCTTGTGCTTGTAAAGTTTTATTTAATCCAGGATCTTGTAATAAATCTCTTTTAACTGTTGCACTTAATACTGTATGGTCACCAATATGCTCTGCCATGGAAACAAATGAGATGATGATAAATGGTACTATTTCAATAAATCTAATATTACTAACACTGAATGCAGACCAAGTATTTGAAATAGATTTTAATGGGTTTTCAACTACAAAGTTCCCCATGTCACTAAGTGTTGCTAGTCCCCCACCAATAATCAAGTTAATGATTACTGCTGTAATACTTGATATTGTCAAACCAATAATTATACTATATGTCTTAGTAACATTATTTCCCCTTAACACAAATAATGTTGTAATAACAAATGTTAAAATTGCAATTCCTAAAGTCGACCATTGTTCTAATGATAATGTGTTCCCTGATGTAATAGTCGCGTCTAATCCAAACCATGAAATAGAATAAGCAACTAATGAGATTCCCAATATCATTATAATTGGTCCCACAATAACTGGTGTTAAAATATTTTTTATCCATGCTGTTCCAGTAAAACTAACAATAGTCCCTATAACTATGTACACTAATCCAATTGTAATTACACCCACAATCAGTAATGTTGGATTACCCATTGATAAACCAAATACTAATGGAATGAATGTTCCAGAGTTACCTAAGAACACCGCAGACTTCTTTGTCCATAGAATATAGAGAAGTGTTCCTATTCCAGCTGTCATTAAACCTAATGCTGGATTTATCCCAATTATAATTGGGATTAGTATTGTAGCCCCAAATACTGCTACTAATTGTTGTAATGACAAGAACAACCATTCTACATAAGACTTCGGTTTGTCATAAATATCATATTTCATATTATTCATATTATTCATATTATTCTCCTTTTATTATATTGTTTATGTCAATGATTTCAATCATTTGTGATACAGATCCTTGTTTTTTAAACTTTACTACCTTTTTAAACATATGCGACTATTATATCATATAACAACCTTTAGTATCATAGTTTATTTACATTGCAACAAAAAAAGGAAATCGTGTACAATGATGCTTTCTCATTAAAAAAATAACCAAATATCATATATTCAGTATTCTTTTAGGTCATTTGTGATACGGCTCATTATTTTTTATTCTAAAAGACCTATATATTAGGTTTTGAACTTATTATCACTACACGTACTGCACTTTAAAATCAGAATATAACTCCAAAAATTACGAACGCAATCTGATACCCAACCTTATTGGGATTAGAAATGCATTTTACAATCGTCTATGAAATTAGAGGAATCACTTTGAAATAACTGCATTAAAAAACCTAGAATTCATTTACAGTAAATAATACTGCTAAAATTCTAGGTATACGGGTCGAAATGGTGGAAAATATACTCCCCGAAGTTTACCCGCGTACGGAAGTGGGTACTCGTGGTGGAGCCTATGTTAAAATTCTTTAAAGTAATCCCCTCTTTGATATATGATTCTAACAATCTCAATTTGTTCTAAAATTTTATTCACTGAATATATTATTACATAATTATCTATATAACACTTTCTTAGATCATTTTTATCCAAACGAATATTGTCAATAACTGGATAAGCATAAGGAAAACTAATTAATGATAAGAATTTATCTTCAAATCTATTAATAATTTTTAGTGCACTATCTATATTCTTAAGATCTTCAGAGATATAAGAAAATATATTATCTAAATCATCTTTTGCGTTATTTGAAAGTAAATATTTACTTACCATATTTTGCTTTCATCTCTTGGATAAACATAGGTCCATCTGTAAGTTCTCCTGATTGTTTCATTTCACGTATCGATTCATTAATTAGTTCAATAGCTTGATTACGTGCAAACTCTCGTTCATATACTTCAATACTCATTAAAACCATTGAGCCATAACCATTTTTAGTAACAAAAACAGGTTCGTTACTTTCATTTACATACTTTGATATACTAGCCGTATTCTTTAGTTCTCTTATAGGTATAATTCTAGGCATATTAACACTCCTTCTTACTTTATACCATAATTATACCATAATTTAGTCACACAGTGAATAAAAAAAGAAAACATATGTTACATTGTATGCTTTCTTGTATTGTTATATATTTTCAATGGGTACTCTTAAGCATGTTAAAGATAAAATTATTTAGTTTTTGATAGTTTCTTAAATAAGCGTATATTTCATAATGATGCAATGTTTTTACAGTAATGTTATTATCTTTTGCAAATTGTCCAATTATTATCATTCTATACACCTCACAACTATAATATAGTGTCTCCCCTAAGGATAGTGTCAATATCTATTTTGGAATTCTTAAATATTATAACATATTTTTATTATTCCCAACTACCTCTAGTACCTCAAAAATTATTTGCATCATGCTTTTTGGTTTCAGGTTCAAAAACATCAAATTTAGCATCTCGAACCCACTTCCCATTCGCGAAAAAAACTCCTTATTAAATACGAAGTTTAGGACTTTACCATTGCATTTCTAATTAATCTAACTTAATAGTACTCCTATTTCTTATAGTATTTTTGCTTACTACTTCTAGGTTTATCAGGAACCGTCATTAATACTAACCCCAACTCAATCGCAGGTTTAATGTAATTATCTCTAAATGTAAGTTTATGTTTAATACCTACAAGTTCCATCAGTTCATTCGCTGATTTTGGCGTTGCAGTAATTACATTCATTAATTTTTCAACTTGTTCGGTTACTTGTTCGATAACTTGTTCGGTTTGGTTAACCTCTTGTAATGAATTATAGATATTACTAAGCATATATTCAATAAATTTTGTTGATTCAGCTTCATTATCACAAACCCCTAGAACATCATAATACTCCAGTTGTCTATCTTTAACTAATGTTTCTACAGGTAACCATCTAAATACTTTTTTCCACCTTGATAACAAAATTGTTTGCCACAATCTTCCTATTCTTCCATTCCCATCAGTGAAGGGATGAATAAATTCAAACTCATAATGGAAGACACAACTTCTGATTAAAGGGTGAATATCACTGTTTTCAAATGTCCACCTGAATAAATCAATCATTAAATCTGGGACAAACTTAGCTTGTGGAGCCATATGTATTAATCTTTTACCAGCAAACACTCCAACTCCACCTTTTCTAAATTGCCCATTGTCTTTAACTAAATCTTTCATTAGGATACTATGTGCTTTTAATAAATCATCAATACTAAACGGATCAAAGTACAAAAGCATTTCATACGTTTTAAATGCATTCTTAACTTCGGTGACGTCAGCTTGTGGTCCTAATACTCTTTTACCATTAATTATGTCTGTGACTTGATCTAATGAAAGTGAGTTATTCTCAATAGCCAATGAAGAATGAATTGTTTTGATCTGATTTTCCCTTCTTAACATAGGATTTGATAACTCTTCATTGTTTATAGTAAGTTTTGTTACTACTTCTGTAATAAGTGAAATATAATTTACTATTTTATCAGTTACTTTATATGGTGGTTTATAATCCATATTCATGAAAGTTCACATCCTTTTATACTTATACCATATTATACCATATAAGTTGACAATTTCCCATTAATAAAAAAAAGAAAATATCAATTTTCTAATATTTTCAGTTAGTTCTCTTTTGTTTTAGTTCACCTTTAAAATACAACACTTTTTATACTTCTTGCCACTTCCACACGGACAAGGATCATTTCTTCCAACCTTCTGGGTGTTGGCCCTAATTTCACCTAACTCTAGAGGTGTATATCCATTATTATTCCACATTCGAGAATTGTTTTGCAACTTTACTAGATGATCATACATAAGAATAGCTTCTTCTTCTGAATCGAACACCAAATCAAGTATGTCTATTATATCATCAACAACAAATTGGATTCTACTTGATAACATAAACTGAAAAAGAGCACTAGAAATAACATTCTCTCTTTTTACATCTGATTTAGTCAGTGTGTTAACATACTCTTTAAACTCTTCTATATAAGGATTATCATCAAAATAACCATCATCAATATGTTCAAGAAATTTAATTTTTGTTGGGATATAATACGGTTTTCCTCTAATTATCTTTAAATGTTCATCATAAGTATCTTCAAGAGCTTGTATTACATAGTAACCTTCAATATCTGAAATATAATATGATTGCAAGATATCACTAGAGACCTCTGTTTTGTCAAACAATTCATTGTTGTGATTTTGATAAATATAACTAATCTTATTTATGCTAATCATTCCATATAAATTACATGCAGCAATAATATATTTTTCATACTCATTTAGTTTATTCATAATATCACTCCTCAAGATAATTTTACCATATATTCAGCATTTAGTTTATTTCACTTTGGTTTCAGGTTCAAAAAGATCAAATTTATCATCTCGAACCCACTTTCCATTCGCGAAAAACACACTTAGAAAAACATTTTTTATGGGGGGGTATTTTGGTGTGAAAAGTGCTCAAAAAGCGATACTTTTAAAATATAAAAAAACCGAGAATATCGCAGTAGTAAGGGAAACTACTAAATTCTCGGTATACGGGTCGAAATGGTGGAGAATATACTCCTCGAAGTAAAGTCGCGACTCATAATAGTTGCGTCTGTCTCCACCAATTAATCTCACATCCAATTTATGATGAATTACATAACTCATTTCTTAACTATTGCAAGTAAGTATTATTCAACAAACATTTGACATTTTACAAATAGATTGGCAGACACCTTGACTTTAATTACTTGATTGCCAATTCTGCAACTTAGTCTTGATCCCAAACTGAACAAATTGTTATCACTATCAACTAATTTCTCATCAAGATATAGATTAAGTCCAATCGCCTTGTTAGCAACTCTAATTTTATGACTTTTATAGCTAGCCTCAAATGATGTTCTTGATATCAATACTGTATAAATGATTAAGTAGATTAATACAAGAATTATAGATATTGGCCATAATATTGATGGGCCATCCCAAAATGCTTGTATTGTTGTAAACAAAAAGAACCCTAAAGGAAACAGTATTGACATCTTTAGCGTATTAGATGGGCCATTTACCTCTATAACATCTAACACATGATTTTCTAATTCATTATTATATATATCCTCATCAGATATTATATTATCAACAGTAACACCATAAAAATCAGATAGAATTTTCAAGGCTTCTATTCCAGGTATTGATTCTGATCTTTCCCATTTACTAATTACCTTATCTGAATAGTTTATTTCTTTTGCAAGTTCAACTTGTGTTAGCGACTTACTTTTCCTATAAATGATTAGTTTCTTAGAAATATTTTCAGCATTCATATACATCACTCCTCTAAAACATTATATATTACTCTTAAATGCAAGTAAATATAAAACAAGAAATCTATAATCTCAATATCGTTTACTTCAATTCTACAAATCATAGAGGAAGATAAATTTTATAATTCTCATTACTCAAGAAAGTACCTATTCCAATAACAAGCATGTTTTTCTCTTAGTTAAAAATTTCACACATTTTGTTTGTATTTAAGTATACAAAAACCGAGAATTCATATAGAGCATATAAATACTCATGAAATCCTCGGTATCGAGTTCAAATGGTGGAGAATATAGTCCCCGAAGTTTACCCGTATCTGGAAGCGGGTACTTGTGGTGGAGGAGGGTCTCCACCATGGGAATACACAACCAAAATTGTGGCCCTGCTTTTTGTATCATTTTTACTCTGATTTATTTTTCTTTTGTATATTTTGTTATTTAGTTCTATTCTTTGACATGTACTTACTCATTCGAATGATAGAAAAAAAATGATAAATGCAATTGCATCTATCATCTCTTTTGTTTAATCCTTATAGTTTTCCCTATACCATTCTTTGATATCAGGAAAGTCTTTTTCAATTATTTCTATTGAACTAGAGTTTATTATTTTCCCGTCCTTTATTAAAACAGCATAATCAATTATCCTCTGAAGATTACCAATCTCATGTGAAGCTACAATTATATGTTTGTAATTTTTAGCAACTTCAATTATTGTATTTATCATGTTCTTTCGATTATAAGGATCTATCTTAGAGAATGGTTCATCTAATAACAATATTTCTGATTCTATTGATATAGTAAGTATAAATGACAATATCTTCTTTTGTCCATCACTTAATTCACTAGTAATATCTTCGCTATCAATTTTGAATATATCTAGTAAACTATTAAATCTGTCTCTATTAAAATGTGGTTTAATGGATTCAAATACATTTGAAATTAATCTCACTTTTGATCTTGGAAGTTTATCAAACTCAACCATGTAGAAATAGTCATTACCAGAGCGAGTATAAGATCCGTTATTTAACTTAGAGAGAGTTTTTAATAAACTAGTTTTCCCACTTCCTATATGTCCTAAAATTCCTATTACATTCCCTTTAAGTTCTAGGCAAGGAATATCTAGTTCAAATCCACTATCATAATTCTTCAATATATTTTCAATTTTCATTATGTATCAATCCTCCAGTATTTTTTGAGAACTAAATATATAGGAGTAATAACTGTAATAATAACTATCATTGTAACCCTGATATTCTCAAGTAATTGTGCATTTTTAATAAAACTAACTCCAAATGCAATGACACCAAATACAGAAACATATATTAAAACCTTAATTAATGATTTAGTTCCATTTATCAATTGATATTTTCTTTCCAATATAATAAGTAATGCATAAAATACTACAGGTATTGAAAATAGATGCATACCTAGTGTCGGAACTATCATGTATCCTTCTCCCATACCATTTATATGAAGTGTACGCAATACAACATAAATAGAGGTAATTAATAATGATAACAGTAAAGGTACAATTATGTTAATAACTAATGGCCAAGCACTTCTTTTATTTAAAACAAAATATAACTGTAGGTTAATTTTGTTAAAGGTAAGATATGTAAGAATTCCTGGAATGATAACTATATAGCCAAATACGAACGTAAAATCTCTGACTTCATATTTATCACCAAATGCAAATATGAATGAATAACAATAAAGATGAAATATTAAAGAAAATACTATAAATCCTAACAATATGTTTTTGTTAAACTTCCAGTACACAGATAGATTGTTTCTTAGTTCCCTCATTGTATCACTCCTGTTATTTCATTTTCAAACCAGTTGTACAGGTTCTTGTATTTCTTAATTAACTCATCTTCAGAGTAAACTTTACCAAAGTTATTATTATGTAAGACAACAACGTAATCTAATAGCCTTTCTACGTCCTCAATTTCATGACTTGATATATAAATCAGTTTGTTTTTTACATCAGTATATTCAATTATGATCTTAGATATCAGTTCTCTAGTTTCAAAATCAAGATTCGAGTATAACTCATCAATAAAGTAGTACTGTGTATCTCTACAAATAGTCATTACTATATTTAGCAGATTCTTTTGCCCTCGACTTAATTGTCTTATTTTGATATCACTAGTTAATCCTAGTTCCAATAATATTTTATAAAAGTCAACTGCATTGAAATCACTGTAAGTTAAGCGAAGTAATTCTCCAAGTCCCAATATATTAGTATTGTAGAACTTATCAACATCTGGAAAGTAAGAAATATCGTGCTTATATTTACTGATTTGATTACTATGTGCCAGATCAGTCATTACTTTAAAGAAAGTAGTCTTACCAGCACCATTAATACCTAAAATACCAATGATACCCTTAATGTCAAATTCAATATTCTTGATATCTAGCACTAACTTTTTACCATACTTCTTTTCCAAGTTATTTATTTTCATTTTCCCACTCCCTAGTAATAACATCTAGAACAAACTTTTTGCTAACTTTTTGCTCCTTCATGATTTTTGTAAAATCTTGAATCTCATTGAGAATATAGTTGTTGATATATTTCTCTATGTTCTTTGTTTCAGAAATCGTTCTCCCAACACCTCTGTGCACATCTACTAATCCCTCATCTTCCAATATAGTCATAGCTTTTTGAATAGTGTTTGGATTAACTGAATAATACTTTGCTAAATCTCTAACACTATCAACCTTATCTCCACTTTTTAAAACACCAGAGATTATT
>JRFF01000008.1 GCA_000753575.1 Candidatus Izimoplasma sp. HR2
TTGCTAGCTTCAGCCAAATTCTTTAACTCTTCCATATAGTAATCTATTGAATTGATTCTTTGAAAATCTGCTCCAACTAGGACAGCTTTGTACATAGTTATCACCTCGCACTATATTATATCATATTATGTTATTAATTAAAAAGGCGCTAAATAGCGCCTTTTATAAACCACATTTTAGTTGTGCATTACAGTTTGTACATGTATGACAACCACCAATTGCTTCAACCACACCCTCTAAACAAATAGGGCAAATATCTCCAGCTTCAACTCCAATATTTCTATCTTGTCTATCTGAACGTAAACCTTGGGTTTTCGCTTCTTTTGGCTCTTTTTTCTCTTCTTCAAGTTCGATTCCTAGTTCAATAAGATCAACTTGTTTTGGAGAAGTAATTTTTTCATCATCTTCTTTAGATAGAGTAAGTACTTGAGAATCTCTTGATCCATCAACATAAACTGTACCACCTTTAGCTCCACCTTTATATAATCTCATATATACTTGTTCAACTTCTTCAACAGAGTAACCTTTAGGGGCATTAACTGTTTTAGATATTGACGAATCTACCCAGTTTTGAATTACACATTGGATATCAACATGTTCTTCTGGAGGTAATTCCATTGCACTTACAAATATATCAGGTAAGTTACTTTTATCATATTTAGGATATCTTTTGATATATTCATCAACTACTGGAGCATTTACTTCAATATATTTACCTAATCTTCCACTTCTAAAATATGTAAATGCGAAGTAAGGTTCTAATCCTGTTGATACTCCAACCATTGTTCCAGTTGATCCTGTAGGAGCAATAGTTAATAAATGAGAATTTCTAATACCGTGTTTTAAAACACTTTGTCTTAAATATTCAGGTAACTTCTTCATATATCCACTATTAATAAATTTTTCTCTACTTCCAAACTCTTCTAAGAACGGGAAAGAACCTTTTACTTTAGCGATTTCTATAGAAGCTTCAAATGCATTTGTAGCAATAAACTTAAATAATTCATCAACTAGTATATTACTTTTTTCTGAACCATATCTTGTATTTGTCCAAATAAGTAAATCATGTAATCCCATGATTCCAAGCCCTATTCTTCTCTCACCTAAGGCTTGAGTACGGTTATCATCAAGGAAATAAGTTGTTTTATCTATTACGTTGTCTTGCATTTTAATAGCTGTTTTAATTGTTTTTTCTAATTTCTTCCAATCAACTACTTGTTCATCTTTATTTACCATATTTGCTAGGTTAATAGCAGCAAGGTTACAAACTGAATAAGGAGCAAGTGGTTGTTCACCACAAGGATTTGTACAAACAACTTTTTGTCCGTATCCTTTAGCATTTGTCATTTCATTAGCATTATCAAGGAAGAATATTCCTGGTTCAGCAGAGTAAGTTGCACAGATATTTATAAGATTCCATAATTCTTTTGCTTTAATAGTATGGTACGTCTTTACACGGTATCCCATACTTTTCCACTCTCTTACATCTCCACTATCCATCCATTTTTCATTGTAAATAGCTTTCTCTTCAGGAGTATAAGAATCAACATCAGGGAATCTAAGATCATAATCTAAGTCTTGCTCAACTGCGTCCATAAATTCTTTAGTAATAGCTACTGATATATTAGCACCAGTTAAGAAATCTGGGTTATTAATTTCATAATGCCCACCTTTATTAATCTTTTCAAAGGCACTATCCACTATTTTTTTACTGAATACATCATTAGATAATCTTGCTTGTTCTAAGATATATTCATTTATTTGAATTTCAGATTCTGTTAAAGGAACAAATTTAAGTTTTGACTTTGCAGCCTCTACAATAAGCGGTTCTTTAATAGTATCAATTAAGAATTGTAATATTTTAGGGTTTTGCATTTTTGATATAATAAACTGTATGATATCTGGATGCCAATCACCCATCATTATCATTTGTGCACCACGTCTTGATCCACCTTGCTCAACAAGATGAGTTAATTCAGATAAATCATGAAGCCAACTTACAGCACCACTTGATTTACCGTTAACCCCTCTAGCAAGGGAATTTTTAGGTCTTAGAGTAGAACCATTAGTACCAACTCCACCACCACGACTCATTATTTCCATAACTTGTTTACGGTGTTCACTTATTCCACCTCTTGAATCATGTATATGGGGCATAACAAAACAGTTAAAATATGTTACATTAGTATTACTTCCAGCTCCAAACAAAACTCGTCCCGCTGGAACTAAGTTTAAACTTTCTACTTCATGATAAAAATCATCAATTGTTTCTTTACTTTCATCTTCACCTAAATGATGTGCTAATCTCATAGCAATTTGCTCAAAGAAAAGCTCTAAAGGCTTATCTATTTGTCTTTTTGTTCTTACAATACATCCATCTTTGTTAGCATCTTCAGCATTTCCAAGTGAATCTTCTTCAAGTTTAATAGTAATATTATCTCCATCTATATTAACAACGTTTCCTATTCCTCTAGCTGGGAATTTAGGATCTTGTCGTACAACTGCGATAACTAAATCTCCTATGTCTAATGTATCTAAAGATAAATCTTTTTGAGTATACCTATCGAGCATAACCAATCTCGATACCCCTTCAAAACATTTAACCATGTTATCAGTTATTGGGAACAAATGAGGAAAACCATTTGCGATATCTTTGTTAATTTTTTCAATATTTTTGACACTATATTTTATCATAACTTTTACCCCCATTCATGAAAAGTGTATGTGGTTTAATTATAATATAAAATTAAATAAATTAACAGTCTTGACATTCTATAAATACTGTGATATCGCCTACCTAAGCCATTCTTTAAAAAAAGTATTTTTAACTTTTTTTCAATTGTTTGATATTCATATTAATAATTATAATAATAATAAAATAGGTTAGAAAAAACTGATTTTTTTTACTATTATTTTTATAAATAAAGTTTATGTTTTTTGTTGTAAAAAGCTAAGCATTTTTATGATATACTAATATTAGAGAGGAGTGATATGATGACTGAATTTGAATTCTTATTAATAAATATTTACCTACTATCGGTATTTACTTTGTTGATTAAAACAAAAACTATTACCCAAATATACAGATTTATGAAATTATTGATAATTGCTATGTTTATCTATCTTATTGTCCTTGCATTTGATGAAGAATTAGATTTAGTGATTTTACTAGTAATTGGAATACCTCTTATTTTACTAATTGTTACTATCACTCAAACTGAAGTATTACTAATATTAAAGAGATTAGGACTTAAAAAGAACACTTTATTTGTTAATACATTAGAAGATAACATCAAAATCGAGTTAATTAAGTCGATTGATCACCTAAGTGGTAAGCAAATAGGGGCTTTAATTACCTTTGAAAAGAATTCTTCGATGGATGAATACATAAATAATGCCTTTAAAGTTGATGCTCCACTTAATAATGAGCTATTATCATCTATTTTTTATCCAAATACACCACTACATGATGGGGCAGTTATTATCAGAAGAAATAAAATAGTCTGTGCAGGAGCTTATTATCCCTCAACTGAGCGATTAGACATACCTAAACAACTAGGTTCAAGACATAGAGCAGCTATTGGTATTAGTGAATTATCAGATTCATTAACCATTGTTGTTAGTGAACAAACAGGTAATATCAGTGTTGCTGTAGATGGCTATTTAGACCTAGATATTAGTAAAGAGTCATTATTACTATACTTAGAGAAACACCTACAAACTTAAAAGCCCAAACGGGCTTTTTTTATTTTATAGTATTAAATAATGTTATCACATACATAAATTTGAATATGATTAGAGAAAGATATTGATTTATTATAAGATTCTAAAGAGGTTCACTATAAAAAAGATGACAAAACAATCAATTGTGTATATCATGGTGATAGTTCACTGTAATTAAGAAAAAACCAGGAATTTTTGACTATTTTATAGAATTAACCATTATCTATTTACTTAAGTTTTTAACGCTTCAGATCATCATTAGATTGATAATATCTTTCTAATTTTTGAATTGGTTTTGGATTTATCTATCAAAATAACGGGAAATCCAACGTACACTAGCGATTAACCCACGCTTTACATGTTGAAAAACACTTATATTTACTGATTTAACATATTATATTCCCTTAGAAACACCCTAATTTTTGCTTTGTTTTTTTATGTAATAGTTAATGATATTTTTACTATATTTGCAATATTTAATAAATAAGTCAAATTCATTCACTTTTGTCACTTATTCATAATTTCTATTCATTTTTTTGATGTTTTCCAGTCTTTAACTACATCATTTGAATATATTTAGGTATCATTAGCACTAAATATTATGAATTTTGTTTTAAATTTGTCTTTATACCGAAAAAGTCTTTATTTATACGTTTTTGAATTAATATATTATGATTAAATAGAATATGTTATAATAATGGATGACAATGAAAATAAGGTGATATTATGGAAAAATACGATGTTGTGATTATTGGTGGAGGGCTTGGTAGCCTTACTACTGCGACTTATCTTTCAAAACACTTAAGAAATGTAGCTGTTTTTGAAGAGAGTAGTCGAAAGAAACTTCAAAAGTACACTAATAGGCTTAAAGACGAGTTTAACAACAAATTCGAATTTAAGTTTTATAACTATGACATAGGAGGAGTTCACGAAGGTGATCTGTTCTATGAGTATGTTAAGGCCTGTGGACTTGAAAACAACTTTAAATATAATGACAATACTTCTGTCACAATAGTTGATAAAAACAAAAGAACCGTAAAACGACCTAATGACTATAAAAATTTCTTAATTTATCTAATAAGACATTATCCTAAACAAAGAGATGAAATTCATAGTTTGTTTGAAGATATATTGAGACACCACAAGCATTATAAAAAACAAAAAATAGCAAGACTACACAATAAAGAATATACTATCCCTTCATTACTTATTGAATGGGGAGATTTAAGTTTATATTCAGTACTTAGAAAGTATTTTTCTCATGAGGATTTAATAAATGAGTTTACATTAGTTTATGACTCTATTGGAATTCCAATTAAAGAGATAAATGCATACAATTATTTTATCAAGTGGTTTGATACTTTTATTGATGGAGCACACTTTATCCAAACATCATTTGATACCGTGGTTAAGACATTTACCACTGAAATATCAAAAACAAGAGAGAAAGTATTTACTAATCGAAAGATAAAAGAATTTGTTATTGTTGATGATAAGATTGAGAAAATCATTGATAACGAAGGAATTGAGATACAAGCAAAACACTATGTTATAAACATGAGAATAGATGAATTTGTTGATGAATACCTTCCTGAAGCTATTGAAGTCAAAGAAAATTTCTTAAATATGTACTCTACCGTAGAAAAAGGTAGAACAATTAATCAAGTATATATAGGATTGAACAAAGATGCTAAAACTCTAGGTATAAAAGACAAACACTATTTGTTCAGTAATATCCCCACAGACGCTGTTAGACTTCTTAGTCTGGTAAATTACAAAGAAATTGATAAAACAAGCTGTAAGGCAGGAAAAGGGGCAATATTAGTTGAATTCTTGGATGATGATCTACCTAGAAAACAAAAACTTACTCAAGTTATAGATCAAGTAGCACAATACTTCCCTAAAATAGTGGATAATATCGCTGTAAGTAAGATTGGTAAGAAAAGACCATACTTCAGTGGATTATCTAGCAAAGCTTATTGGAAGAACAAATCTGTTAATGATTTATTTGATATTGATGATTATAGTGAATTAAATCCTTTTACTAATGGATATTTCATTGGTTCATGGGTTAAACCTGAAGCTGGGATAACTGGTATGATTCAAGTAGGTGTAGAATATGGAGATAAGATTGATGAGTTAATATATCACGGAGATGATACTGAATACTTTATAACTCATGATGAGCTTATGGCTATAATAACTCACCAATTCATTCCTAATACTTTGGGTAAACAAGAAAAGAATATTCAATTTACTGTAGGTAAGGATAATTACTTTATTCGTACTAAAGGAAAACATCAACGCCTATATAAAGGGACTACCCACATATCTGATTTGATTATTATAGCAACAAATGAATGTTTATATGATCTTAGTGTAGGTAATACAACGTTAGAAAAAGCATTATCTAGCGGAACACTTGAATATGTAGGTGAAAAAGAGTTCTTAGATGAAGTAATAGAGGGATTTGACATGGGTATTGAAATTGAAAGTGCTCAAAAGTATACATTTATTCAAGGTAAATATGGTATTAAGTTCATGTTAGCTTTTATCGGAGTATTAGTTTTATCTAATCTCTTAGCCAATTACCATGATTATCTGATAATAGCTCCAATTACATTCGTAGCACTTGGAACAATCTTATATTTCAAATACAAAATACTTAAGTTGCTAGTAGCATTTGAAATATTTGTTATGTCCTTATACTTTGTTATAGCCATTACCAGTATATTTGTGTCTCAATTAAACGAATTCCATGATAGTAAATATATGGTTTTAGTCTTTTCTATTTACTGGTTAGTTACTTGGCTAATTAATAAACCTATTGCTTTTGGATACGTAAGACATGATTATCGCACAGATTACACAAGAACAAAATTATTTAAATCAATGTCTGGAGGATTAACATTCATTTGGGGTGTAATATTCTTCTCTATTGCAGCTTTAAGTTTCACAGTAACTCAAAGTTATGCAGCTTTAACTTATTACTTAGCGGTTCTTGGGCTGTATTTAACATATTATTATCCAAATTCATATATTAAGGGAACAATTGATAAACAGACAAAAGGGTGATTAGATGGATATCTATGTAGTTAGTGGTATATTAAGTGTTTGGCTAGTTATTGATATTATCATTATGATTTTTAAGAAAAAGAAAGTGGGCTATAGTTTTATAGTCACTTTTGCGTTTATATTAGGATTCCTATATTTTTTCTTTTATGATGATGTAGAATCAACAAACTTCCAATATTATTCATATAGTACATTGAGTGTATTTGTAATATCTTTGATAGTTAAGGGATTTAACGGTACATTCAGAAAGAACATATCGGAGTTCGATTACTATGAAATACAAGAGGAATTAGAGGTACTAAATAGTGCAACAGAGTTATTAAGACAAAGATTTATATCAACAATTGAATTACTTAACGATGGAATCTGTTTTAGTGAAGAAGGAGAGAAATCTTTTGGGACGGATCGATATATAAGTATAATGGGACTGAAAACTAATGAGTTTAGTAGTGAAACACATGAAAATTTGATATATAAAGATGACTTAATACAGTATCAAAGTGTAATGGAAAAACTAAGCAAAAAAAGTCCGGTATATACAACAACATATCGAGTAGAAAAAGATGGTTCATCTTTATGGATAAAGGAGATTGGAAAGAAATTATATATGAATAAAAAAACGTCAATAATTTCTATCGTAAAACCAATGGATATTAAACGATTTCCAGAGACAGAAATAGAAGTATTGAACACTCTACCAGGGTATAAAAAAATGTATAATGAAATGCAAAGATTAATAAAAATGAAACAACCATATAATCTTGTATTTATTAAGTTATCAAACATCCCAAAGATCAATGAAAAATACGGTAGAGATGTTGGTGATTTAATGATGGGAGAATACTTGAAAAAAACTAGGTTTAATTTTATAAAAGATGATATAAGTTTATACCGAGTTGGGGGTATAAAATTTGGTTTAATTGTTAAAGATGAAAAGAAATATGAAATACTTGAAAGAGCACTTATTGGTGGAGGAGATTTACTTAATCTTAAGATGATATTTGGTGGAATTACACAAACAATTTATCCAAACTTTGGAATCTCTGAATCGCCATACATTGGGAAAAATGC
>JRFF01000009.1 GCA_000753575.1 Candidatus Izimoplasma sp. HR2
ATCTACACCTTAATTAATACTAGTCCTTTTTTTACAGTGTCCTTGACATTGGGTCCACTTTATTTACTCTAGACTTTTTATTTTATTAATTTATACTCTCCAAATTTTTAACTATTTCTTTGTGATATATAGTAAATGATGGCTAGCACCTAATGCTTCTAGTTTCTCACACATATATAAATGGTATTTCATCCATTTATCGAATTTATCTTTTGATAATAAATCTATCTTATCTGATAGAAGTTCTGCGTATCCGTCTGATGCAATAAATTTATACTCCTCACATTTGTTTTGCTTCATTAACTCCCTAATTGATTCTACTGTTAAGACAGTAAATGGATCATCAGAAACCTTATGAGTCTTTTTATTATAAAGATTATTATGATCAGTTAAAAAATTATCACTATACACTAAAGACTCAGTTACAAAAACCATATCATTATTAATAAAAGCAAAGAATGCAGTTCCACCTTTTTTTAATACTCTCATAGTTTCCTTAACTACCAAATCTCTATTTTCGTGATTCGAAAAATGATATAAAGGTCCCATATTTAGAACAACATCAAAAGATTCATCTGAAAACTGTGATAAATCTAAGGCATCTCCTAGTATAGGGTGAATATTATGATTATCTTGAATATTATCTTTTAGCACATCTAAGTTTTTTTCTACATATTCTAAAGCAGTTACTTCATAACCTTCTTCTGCTAACATCATTGTGTATCTACCTGTTGCAGCCCCAAGTTCAAGAATCTTATCACCTGTTTTTAATTCATTCAAAATATACAACTTATTCGTTAAATATTCAATACTAGATGAGTTAGTTCTACATAGTCTAGTATCTTCATTAAACATTTCAGTATAGACTTTATTTACACTAGTTACTTTCATCTACTCCAGCTCCCTCAATTCAAATAAGTCTAACATATTATTTAGATGTGTAAGATGATCTCCTTTTGTTTCAATACCATGCAGATATCTATCTAAAGAATCAATATCTTTCATTGCTTCTATATATGGATCTTCTGATTTTATATCTTTATCACTATGATTAATTATTGCCTCGTGTATTATATTAATTTCAGATTCATTGATTACTGGTAAATTTCCTCTCAATGTAGAGTTATATAGTTCAATAATCTCATAAACATATTTACTAGCATTTTTTGCGTGGTTCTCTCTTCTTTTTGTCTTAATTGAACCTATATCATGTAACGCAGCTATAATACCAAGAAGTTCTGGATTAAGACCTTTCTTTAATGCAACTAACACTCCTAATTGAGAAGTTGAGTACATATGCATAACACTCCATCTCATAGGTAAATCTCTATCTTCATAAGATAGATTCTTTATATCATCAAATAAATAACTAAGTATTCTATTTAATCTCTTCATAGCTAGCTTCATATTATCACCCTCTAATATATATTTTATCATATGATATTAAAAACTCTTCATATTCGTTTTTTAATATATCTATAATAATCATAATCACCTTCATAATAATTTATATGATAATCATCAATTTCTCCAACACGGTTGGCGATCTTTTTAATAAAATATCTATCATGAGAAACAAAGAGAATTGTTCCAGTAAATTCTAATAATAACTCTTCTAAAATTTCTCTTGAATCTATATCTAAGTGATTTGTCGGTTCATCTAAAATCATTAAATTAACCTTATTAAAAGTTAAAGAACATAACTTTAATTTACTTTTCTCTCCACCACTTAAATTTCTTATTGATTTAAATACATCATCTCTAATAAATAAAGCCTTAGCCAATTCAGTTCTAGCTCTACTTTGATTAACTTCATGTTCTTTCATAAAGTAATCTAGGACACTTAAAGAATCATCTTTAAATTTTACTTCTTGAGCTAAATAACCTATCTTAACTTTGCTTCCCCATTTATATAGAGGTTCTTCTAAATTATAATCCTCAAGTAAAATCTTAATAAATGTTGATTTACCTGATCCGTTATTTCCTAAGATAGCTAATCTATCTTGATATATCAAATCAATCTCTGTATCCATCAATAAGATTAAATCATCAAAACTCTTATCAATATTATAAGCACTTAATACTCTTTTTCCACTTCTTGAGATATCAATATTATTAACTTTCATTTTTATATTTTCATATTTTGGTTTATCTAGTTTTTCTATTTTACTTAATCTTCTTTCTAGTTCCTTAGCACGTTTGAACATTTTATCACTATCACGCATTCTACCCCATACACGATATCTTTCTATTTGATCTTCCATTCTCTTTATCTTTTTCTCATGAGCTAAATACACTTTCAGTTCAAGTAAAAATCTTCTCTCTTTTTCAATAACATAATAACTATAGTTACCATGATAAACATGAGCTTTACTAAAAGTTAATTCAATTATTTTTTTACATACATTATCTAAAAAGTATCTATCGTGAGAAATTATTAAAACGGCTCCATCATAGTCTTTAAGATAACTTTCAAGCCACTCAATCGATTCTAAATCTAAATGATTAGATGGTTCATCTAACATTAAGATTGAAGGCTTTTCTAAAAGAATTCTAGCAAGCATAACTCTTGTCTTTTCTCCTCCACTTAATAAATTGAAAGTCATTAGTTTCATATTGTCATTTATCTTAAGCCCAGAACAAACTTTTTTTATGTTTGTCTCTATTAAATATCCATCTAGAAGTTCATATTTTTCTATCATTGAACTATATCTTTTTAACGCTGTTTCTAATTCAACTTCACTTAAAGAACTAAATGAATTAGTTAAAGAATCAATTTCTCTTTTTAATTTATATACTTCTTTAAAAGCATTTTCTAATATTTCAATAACAGTTTTATCATCACTAAAATTTGGTATTTGATCTAAATACCCAATTTTAGTCCCTTTTCGAAATGAAATAGTACCTAATTGGATATGTTCATCACCAATTAGTATTTTCATTATTGTAGTTTTACCACAACCATTTGGTCCAACAAGTCCAATTCTTTCATTCGTTTTTATATCAAATGAAATATTCTCAAATATTAAATCTGCCCCAAATGATTTGGATATGTTATTAATATTACATTCAATCATGACTTTCACCACCTTGTTTAGTCATTAAATATTATAACATACTTATACCTGGTTGAAGTATGTAACTAAAAAAGACAAATTACAATAAACATTTAAACAATAGTTCTTTTTTAAAGTTTTAATTTATTATTTTTTTAAATTATTTTATGTGTATAATTAAAGTAAAGGTACACCACGACATTGCTTTCGTTTTTTTATAGATATTATTAAGGAGTATGCTATGTCAAAATCTAAAAGAAAGAAAAACGAAGAATCAAAAAGACGTTTTGAAGCAATCAAAGACTTAATGTCTACTTTTGCTATGTCAACAGTCGCTGTGATTGCTGCTGTAACCTTAATTCCAGCATCTCCTAAAGCTGAAGTTATTAAAGCAGTTGCTTTAAGTGAAGAAATTGTTTATCAAGTAAATGTTACTGATAAGGATAATGCTTTAGACTTATCTACACTTTTTGTAGTGCTTGAAAATCAATTAGAATTTTATGAACAATCTATTAGCTTGGGTGAAAACTCAGGCTATTTTGATAGTTTAGAATATGATACTGAATATCGCTTAAGTGTTTACGGTAATAAAGGGTTTGGAAAAGAACGACTGGATACCTTGATGATTACAACTGGGGAGAAAATAGGTGGTACGATTTTATCCGTGACACCAGAAACCATTGATTTTTCAACAACTTATATTGTTGATGTGTCTGTGTATGATCCTAATTTAAAATATACTTCCATTAATCTATATTATGGTTATAGTTGGGAACATGATACCGAAATACAGTATTCATCATTTGCTGTTACTCAATCAAGAATGAATATTGAGTTATCCGATATTTTTACATCAGAGGCCTTTCATATATATCTTGAAGGAACGACATTAGAAGGTACAGAATTGCTTGATGAGATTTGGGTGACACCACCATTTAAGCTATATACATCACTTCATATGAATTATATTAATAGTGAAGAGATTGGTTTCTTTATATATAATGATGTAGATGTCGGAGATATCAGTTACGAAATGAATATTTATAAAAACGATTTATTTATAAGAATAGATCAAATCATTTTAGAACAAAGTGATTTTGAAGGCAGTGAATTTGTAATTGGTGAATTATCACCAAATACAACATATGCTTTGGAGTGTATTGCAACATACATAAATCCACTAACCTTAAGGCAGGAACAAGATATTATATATCAAGAGGAAATATCTACACTTGATAGTTATACATACAGTTATACAATTGAGACATTTAATGATTATATAGAAGTATCAATCATCTTAAATGATCCTAACAATTATTTTGAACTTGCATATTATGAATCCTACGATACAAGTGGTGATTATGATATATATTTAAATAGTGAAACTCATTTGTTTAATGATAATGGTAATGATAAATCTATCACGTTCACCATATTCATACCAACAACTTCTTCATATCAAATCACAATCGGTATAAGAAATCAGTTTGATTATACAGTAAAACAAATTATTGAAATTATTATATTTGAATAGGGAGGTAACATAATGAATGAAAAAGAAAAAATGAATAAATTAGATTTACACAAATGGATTGTTTTAGGTATTATTATTGTATTTATTTTAGTTGGTAGTCTTGCAGGTATTCTATTTCCTGGTACTGCTTTCGCAAGTATTATTGATAGTTCAATTGGTAAATTTTTTGATGTTGCTAGTCTAATTAAAAACAATTATATTAATATTTTAGAAAGTATGGCGGTAATTCTATTTATCGGTATCTTGTTTTATGTTATATCTGTCATTATTAAATTATTTACAAGAAATAATACTAGAAGTGAAACGATAGGTATTCTTATTACATCAATTGCGAAATTTGGTTGTATTGTTATTGCATTAATTCTTGTACTATCTGCATGGAATGTTCCAACACCTACATTATTAGCTGGAGCTGGAATTGTTGGTTTAGCTGTATCTTTTGGTGCCCAGGGGTTACTAGAAGATGTTTTTGCTGGATTATCTATAATTTTTGAAAAACAATTTGTTGTAGGTAACTATGTTGAAGTTGAGGGCTTTAGAGGTGAAGTCATAGAAATAGGTCCTAGAAATACACGTATTAAAAATATTCTTGGAAACATACTAATTATTGCAAATTCTGATATCCGTGAAATTATTAATTTATCTGAGGATTTATCGGCTGCGATATCTGAAATTTCTATTGAATACAGTGCAGATATTGATAAGGTAGAAGAGATTATCAAAAATAATTTACAGTCTATTAAAGAAAAAATCCCTGAAATTATTAAAGGCCCTAAATATGATGGAGTAGATCAACTGGGAGATTCTGCAGTAATTGTAAGAGTTATTGCTCATTGTGAGGAAAAGGATCGTATTAATGTGAGAAGGATTTTAAATAAAGAATTAAAGAGAGTATTAGATGAGAACGGTATAAATATTCCATTCCCTCAACTCGTCATTCATCAAGCTATTCAAAATAAAGAATAAATAGAAAACCACCCGTAAAAACGGGTGGTTTTTAATACTACCTTTAATGTTAATAAACATTGTAAAAAAGCCTTATTGCAGTCTTTACATTGTTAGTTATAATTAGAGAAAAGAAATTACAAATGCATAGATAGGAAAGTTTTGTTTGCTAAATGTAAAGTTTTGTTTGCATTTATATTTTCTTTATGTATAATAAGAATTGGGAGGTGTTCTTATGAATAGAGAAAAATTAATAAAGGCAATTGAGAATGATAAAAGTACTATTGATGAAAGAGAAAGAAGTATTAAAAATTCATCATATGTAAAAGGATATGAAGGAGGATATATAGCGATTATACTAATTATCCTTATTAGATCCTTCAACTCTGATACATTCCTTCATGACCTAGGTATGGTTATTTCTGGGCAAGCGATATTTATGTGTTATTACTTGTACAAAAGCGGTCGTAATAGAAGACTTAACTTTTCACTGATTATTTTCGTTAGTATATTATTTATAATCTTTACGTACGGAACTTTAAACCATTATGCCATCATATAATAACAAAGACTCTCTTGAGCTAAAAAACAGATTAAAAATAGCTCGTGTAGAAAAAAGTTTAACACAAGGTGACCTAGCTAAATTAAGTGGTGTCACAAGGCAAACAATCGGTGCAATAGAAAGTGGTAGGTTTAACCCAACTGCAAAACTAGCATTAATATTTTGTATAATTCTAGAAAAGAAATTCGAAGATTTATTTTACTTCAACTATTAGAAAAGAGCATATTAGGTATTTTTAAATCCAATATGCTCTTTTTTTGTTAGTAAATACTAAATACGCTATATTCCGTATTCTTTTAGGTCATTTGTGATACGGCTCGTTGTATCGCAGTTAGTTGCAACTTATTATGTTGTTTATATTATTAGTTATTATTGTAGAAATCATCACCAAGTTTGCAAAGCAACTGCTCACTTTCATGTTGTTCTAGTATCTGAATCATTTTTTCATTTGGAGTGAACCAAGTTTTATAATTATCATCTGTAACAAAATTATTGTTAATGATTGTTGTGATTTGTGGTTGTTCATGTACATCTGTATAAACTCCATGTTCTTCCATATATGATAAAACATAATCTCTAAGCCATACAATTCTTGAAATCATTTTTCTATTTTTTGTTTTTCCAAAAGTTACTTTATCAAAATTATCTAAGTATGCTTTTATCATAAATCCACCATAAGCTTCTGATTTCATTGTCACATACATAGTTTCTTTAATAATCTTTGTTAAATTCTTTTTATCACTCTTCTTGATGCCATATATTAAAACACAAAAACGAGAGATATCATGCATTAGAATAAGAAGTTTTTTCCTATTCACTACTTCATAATTTACATGCCATGCATAAATATCATCATCAGTATTCTTATTAATTGGTTCTATACCAAAAAAGTCTAGAACTTTTTTTGTAGATTGTATATGCATAATGAGTCTCCAATCACTTTTTATTTTTTATGGTCTTAAGCATCCAATTGGTATTACTAAAACTCCATCTTTTCTCTTATAGGCATACTTTGTTGCTGTAATAATTGCTAAGAAAGATGGACCATTCCTCAAGTCAACCTTATCACCAAACTTAATTAGATTTCTTGCTGCTTTATCAATCTCACTCGCTCCTAATTTCACTTCTATAGCACCCCATTTGCCGTTATCTAAATGAATTATAGCATCTACTTCTAAATTTGTTTTATCTCTGTAATGATATACTTTCCCATTCAACAACTGTGAGTAAATTCTTAAATCTCGGATCACTAAAGACTCAAAAAGTAGTCCAAAAGTATTTAAGTCATGGATTAAATCTTCTGGATACGCATCCAACATCCTAGCTGCTATTGCTGGATCAATAAAATGTCTTGTAGGTGAAGTTCTTACAGCTGTTTTAGATCGTAATTTAGGACTCCAAGCAGGCAAATCCTCTATAACATATAATTTCTCTAAGGCGTCAATATAGCTTGTTATAGTATTAATATTAATTGTTTCATTATTCGACTTTAAGTCATTGAGCATAGTTCTGTATGTTGCTTGAGTACTTATATGTCTTGAAAACACTTTTAAAATATTTCTGGTTTTATTTGGATCTCTGTTTACTCCATCCACTGTTTTAATTTCAGAATTTGCAATGGATTCACAATACCCCGATATTTGTCTTATTGCTATATTTGTCTTTTTCCCAACACTATTTGGCCAACCACCCCTAACAATAATTTTAGCCATATCTTCTATATCTAAATCTGTTTGTGCAGATATATCTTCTTTCCCTTTAAATAACTCTAACAAACTTATGGTTCCATTTGAGTCTCCAGACTCATATAAGGACATTGTTCTCATCAAAAGTCTTGATATTCTACCTGCGCCACTATGCATTATTTTACTTTCATCTACAATAGTTGAGCCAGTTAATATGAATAAACCCTCTGTACTTCTGTTATCAATGTCAAATCTAATAGCGTCCCATAGTTCAGGAGCAATTTGCCACTCATCTATTAATCTAGGACTAGCTCCTCTTAATAAGATAGATGGTTTTGTTTTTGCCATTTGAATATTGCTTTCTCTACTATCTTCATCGTGCATAAATAATGAACTATTTGCTAATTGACTAGCTGAAGTTGTTTTACCACACCATTTAGGTCCAGCAATTAGTACTCCTCCAAAGGCTTCTAATTCTTCTATTAAAACATCATCAATAATTCTCTTCATATATTTTTTCATTTTATCACCTATACATATCATAACACTAACATATAGTTAACACAAGATATTTAGTTGAGTTGGACTATATTTATTAGTTGAGTTGGACTATATTTATTGATTGAGTTGGACCGTTAAAAAAAGATGCAAACAAAAAGACTAGAATATTGAGTGAGCCTAATTAGTGAATGCTTATTATGAATTTAATAACAATCGATTAAGGGCTTAAATGGTGGAGAATATTCTGGTGCAACCAGTGTCATATCATTTCAATGAAAAAACTCCCTATTATATAAGGAGTTTTTTATCTTTACTTAGTTATCTAGATGAAATTAGTGATTTGCATCAAAAATCTTCTGAATTTCAGACAAATTAATGTCAAAACCATTTCCAATAATCAGTATAACTTTTTCATTATTATCATATAAAATTAAACTTGTGATTCCATTCTTATTTTTAGTAGTCTTGTATTTGGAATTAATTGGTGCAATTTAAAACAGCAACCCTAAAGAATAGGAGTGCTGTTTTTATTTTAATTTTTCTGAATAGTTTCGTTTTATTGCACAATCTGTTCTATAGTGGTAAGTTTACTTCTAATCATCTAATAGTAGTGGATTTGATTCTAGAATTATTCGTTCATTAGTTAATCAATCTTAAGTTCCTCAAGAATTAATGAAGCTACTTTTATTCCATCTATCCCCGCAGATACTATTCCACCTGCGTATCCTGCACCTTCACCTGTTGGGTAAAGGTTTTTAAAGTTAGTACTTTGTAATGTATCTTTATCTCTTACAATTCTAACTGGTGATGAAGATCTTGATTCTACTCCTGTTAGTAAAGCATCTATATTATTAAATCCTTTTAATTTATTTCCCATACTTCTAAATGCTTCTATAAAAGCATTATTAATACTGTCAGAATATATTGATCTTAAGTTAGAGTATGTAACACCTATACTATAACTAGGTAATACACTTCCTAGTTTTGTAGTTTTTATATTGTTTATAAAATCACCAACTGTTTGAATAGGTGCATAGTAGTTACTACCTCCTAAGGCATATGCTTTCTTTTCAATTTCTCTTTGGTATTTTATACCAGCTAGTGGATGATTACTATTAAAATCCGATTCATTTACAGTGACTAGCAATGCACTATTAGCATTTACTTTATCACGGTTATATTCACTCATTCCGTTTACACAAAGCATTCCAACTTCTGATGAAGAAGGTACTACTAATCCTCCTGGACACATACAAAATGTATATACACCTTTACCTGATTTAGTTTGGTGTGTTAATTTATATTCTGCGGCTCCTAGTTTTTCATTATTATAACTTTCACCAAACTGTGATTTATTAATCATAGTTTGCTTGTGTTCTATCCTAAATCCTACTGCGAAAGGTTTTTGAACTATATCACAGTTATTATTATATAACATCTCAATAGTGTCTCTAGCACTATGTCCAGTAGCTAAAATAACATAGTCAAAGAACTCTTCTTTTTCATTAACAGTTAATAATATACCTGAATCTTTTGGAACAATATTACTTACTTTATGATTGAATTTAATTAATGAACCAAATGATTCAAGTTTTAATCTAATGTTTTTAACAACATTAATTAATTTATCAGTACCTATATGAGGATTATGTACATATAGTATTTCATTAGGAGCTCCCGCTTTAACAAACTCTTCAAATAAGTATCTTCCTCTTTTATCTTTACTACGGCTAGTTAATTTCCCATCAGAAAATGTTCCTGCGCCACCTTCACCAAACTGAATGTTTGAATCAGTATTTAATTTTCCGTTCAATTGAAAATCTTCAATAGACTTAATTCTATTTTCTACTTTTTGTCCACGTTCAAATACTGTGACCTTTATTCCTGTTTCCATAAAATGCAGAGCAGAAAACATACCAGCTGGACCAAATCCAATAATGGCTATTTTTTTGTTTTTATTATATTTAACATTATCTATGTTTATATTTGTTTTATCTTCTTTATATACTTCTACATTTACAATATTTTTTGATAATGTAGTTGATTCATTCTTTATATCAACAAAAAGTCTATAAACAAAATAGATATCATGTTTTTTTCTAGCATCAATTGATCGTTTAATAACTTTATAATGATTTATATTGTCTTTACTTGTTCTTAGTTTTTTAGAAATAGCTATAGATAGATCATCTGTATTATCTTTAATACTTACTTTCAATTGATTTATTATTAACATATTATACCTCTTTCTAGCTATAGCTGTTTTTTCACTAAGTAATACTATCTCTTAATATCTATTAGTTAATCTTTTTGTAAAAATATGATCTTTTATTTTTATTATCAAAAGCCATATTATCATATTTATCAAAAATGCTCATATATTTTTTATTACTTGTTAGTAAATTTATAGTATTACGAATAATTAATTTCCCATCTTTTTTTAAGACTCTATCTATTTCATAGTGTAATTTATTTTTATCTCGAATCATATAATAAGAATTAAAGATGAAAACTATATCTACTGAGTTATCTAGTAACCCTGAATCTAGGTTACTTGTTAAAACTGTATTGATATTCTTAATATCATTAATAACCATTAGCTCTTTTACACTTTTAATAGCTAGTGGGTGTATATCTAAAGCAGTTACAATTCCTTTTCTTCCTGTAGCTATGGCCATGTATAATGATAGATGCCCTGGACCACATCCTATATCTAGTATATTATCCCCTTTTTTGATTATTCCAGAGTTTATCAAATTCATTTCTTTTTTTAGTCTTTTTGGAGAATGATTCTTATACATTATTTTTGCAAAAAAATTAGGAACAGGTCTATCTTTAAACATAGTAAATCACACCTTTCAAATTTAACAAAATATTATGAGTTATTACACTTCTTTTTGATCTTCTTCCCAATTTAACTCACTTTTTATAATTACTCTTACTTTTTCTGATAATTTAGTTGAATTTAAATTTTTATATTCATCATAAGGTAATGGTTGATGTATTACTATAGTGAATTTTTTTGGCATTGGCCAAAATCCTTTATTATACTTCTCATCTTTAACTATTGTGACAGGTACAAGAGGAACTCCACTCCCTAAAGCAATTTTAAATGAACCTCTTCTAAATTTTAATAACTTCCCAATTTCCTTTTTAATTGTTCCTTCTGGGAAGACAACCATTGTGGACCCATTATTTACATTTTCAGCAACTTGTGAAACCGCATCAACACCTTTTCGATTATTATCTCTATCTAACATAACGCATCCAATCGATAAAGCCCATTTTCCAATTGATAAATAACCTAGTACTGCTTGTTTTGCTAAAAAGGCAATAGGATATTCAGGAAGCTTATACATTAATATTGAGATATCTAATTCTGAAGTATGGTTTGCGTAAATTAAAAAGTTATAATCTTTTGGTAGATTTTCCTTACCAATCACTTTTGTCCTAACGTTAAATAAGTGTATTGGAACACTTACTATTTGTTTGGCTATTTTGTGTTTAAACTTTGAATTGTTTGGTTTACCTTTAGCAAAAATAGCATATGATATTTCTAAAAAGATTATCGCACCTATAAATGCTGATATAATTCCTACAACAATACTCAAGAAAATGACTAATAGGTTATTAACAGCCCCATCAGGTTGATAATCAAATATATAAATACCTAAAAAGGTAACAACTATATTAATAATTAATAGAAAACTTGTAAGCATTATATCACCTCTATCTTTTTTATAAATTAATGCCTATTTAATTCTCTATAAGTATAACACAATGTATTCTAAACAATCATTATTAAATAAAAAAGACCCTGAATGGATCTCTTGTATTTAATCTGATATTTTTAATGGTGTTTCAATTATTTTTTTAACTTTATTAGATAAGTCAAGTGATGTCATACCTCTCAAATCATTAAAAGGAATTGGCTTATGAATTACAACAGTAATTTTCTTTGGTAATGGCCACTTCACTTTTTTAAAGTTATTAGGTTTGACAATTGTAATTGGGACAAGAGGGGCTTTGCTTTTTAAAGCCACTTTAAATGAACCTGGTTTAAATTCAATTAATTCTCCTATTTTATTTGTTCTTGTACCTTCAGGAAAAACTACCATTGTTAATCCATTTTTAACATTCTTGATAACATTCACAATTGCTTCAGCACCCTTTCTAGGATTACTTCTATCAATCATTACACATCCAAGCTTAGGTGTCCATTTACCAACTGCAAATAAATCAAGCACTTCTTGTTTTTGTAAAAAAGCAATGGGATGTTTATTCAATTTATACATTAAGACAGGTATATCCATCATTGATGTATGATTTACATATATTGAAAATCCAGGATTTTCAGGAAGGTTCTCTTTACCTTTAACTTTTATTCTTGTGTTTGTAAAGACTAATGGAACAGTCATAATTTGTTTTGCTAAAAAGTGTTTAAATTTCGAGTTCTGTGGTCTTCTTTTAGCTACCAAGAAGTAAAACACATCTATATATAAAAAGAACACAGCAAGCATAACTACAGTACCTGCTAGAATACTCAAAATAATCATAATAGGATTATTTATTACACCATCAACTTGGTAATCAAAGAGATAAACTCCTAGAATTGATACAGTTATATTTATAACTAATAATAATATAGCAAACATATATTCACCTTTACACTATCTTTCTTAAATATTTTACTCATATGATTCTATTAAAACAGAATCTTTTGGTTTCATTATTAGATATACTAGTAAGATAACTTGAATCATACTAAATAGTGAGCTTGTTGGCAACGTTATTGCCCCAGCAGCAAATCCATCTTCAAGATTCCAATTCAACATGAAATTATATATCTTATTAATAATTAACATATCTATTGTTGTCACTATTACTGCTATAAACGGAATTGATAAAACAACTAAGAATAATTTATCTATATTATTCTTATATTCCATTGCTAAATATACTACAAACATTATAACTCTTATTAGAACTACTATAAAGGCACCAACTGAATATACCATGTATTGATCTTGTGTACTTAATTCACTAGTAATCACTTTTATTCGAATCAAATACATAAACATTCTATACAGCCCTATAATTAAAACCAATATAATATAACTATAAGAGAGCTTAGTTAATACTTTTTTAGAATTCCCATATTCAAGTGTTGATATAAAAAGGTACAATAGCATCGCGGTAACTAAATCTGTAATTCTAGAAAAGTACGCAAATGCTGATACAAAAATCATTATTTTTATTGGGTTTCTTTTTATATAATCATACATATTCATCATCCCTTTTCTTAAAAATAAAAAGCAATCCACAGAATTAGTTTATTAAAACATATTCAAGTATTGCTATTCACTTATTTACTATAAGTATTATAACATAAATTATACTTTTTAATTATGAATAAAAATAGAAGACCAAAAAACTCGGTCTATTAACTTATGATGCGGCTCGTTGTAACACTTTTAATTACAACTTATAATGAATAGCTTATCAATTGGTTATTGGTTATTACCAGTGCTTATATTGTTCAGGAAGTCTTCCTATATATTGGAGCGGGAACTTGTGGTGGTACAGGGCCCCATCATGCAAATATAATTCAAAATCTAGACCCATACTTTTCTAATCATTATTAAAAATGAATGAATATATTAATTTTCATTCATTTTTATATTGACATGTTTAAAAATTCGTGTTACAAATAAGTGAATGAATTCTTATTTATTCACTTATTATATAAATTATTCTATTTAAGGAGGGATAAATATGAAAAAAGTTTTAAAGATCTTTCTAAAATTATTACTAGTCACTTTTCTTGTATTAGTGGTTACATTGACAATATTTTGGTTTAGAGGAGCAAGCGAGAGGGAAGATGCACTTCAAGTAGAAATTGTTAATATAGCTATTTCGACAAAAGCAGATGGTACTTATTATGGTTACTATGAGGGTGGTGTTAATGGTTATAGAGAGAATTCTGTTGAGATTATTATCGAAAACGGACATATTGTAAGTATTAATAACATTATTAATAAAGAGTTAAAATCAGAGGAATTTCTTGATGAGTTATATGCTTTAGTAATTGATAATCAATCTCTTGAAATTGATATGATTACCGGAGCAACTTTAACATCAATAGCATATTTAAAATCAATAGAGATAGCTTTAAATAGTGAATCTATAGAATAAAGGAGGAAATTATGAATATACTAGTATTATCATACTCGTTCACTGGAAACAATGAAAAATTAGCTAGTGAACTAGCAAAAACTATTAATGCAAATCACATTTCAATCACAGATAAAAGAGATGTATCTGTAAAAACAATTACGATGGACTTAATTTTTCATCGGAAATCAAAAAATAACGAAGACCCAAACATTATTAATAATTATGATTTAATTTTGTATGTCGCTCCATTTTGGTTGGGGAAGATAGCAAGACCACTTAGACCATTTTTTAAAGTACACAGACAATTAGATAAAGAATTTGCTTTTTTAACAGTATCAGGTGGAGCACTGGGAAAAAATAAAAAATACAAAAGTGAACTCAAAAAAAGAATAAAGAAAGCCCCACTTTTTACTTGCGAATTTTATACTGCTGATTTACTTGAGAATAAGGATATAAAAATGAAAGAAACAAGTACCTATATAATTGATGAACAAGAAACTAAGACAATGGTATCAATAGTATCTAGTAAAATAGACATGTATATGTAATGAACTCTTTGATATATATTCACTAATAGTCTATAATGTTTACTAGTTGAGAGGAGTTTATTATGGATAAAAAGACAAAAATATACAATGCTGCTAAGAAATTATTTGTAGCCCAAGGTTTCAAAAAGACTAAAGTTCCACAAATTACAAAAAGAGCAGGTGTTGCTGTTGGTACTTTTTACAATTACTATGATTCAAAAGACTGGCTTTTCATGCAAATATATCTAGATGAAAACAATCAATTAAAAGAAGAAATTAAAAACGATTTAAATATGGATCAAACTCCGATAGATATAATTAAGGAATTAATGAAGAAAAACTATGAAGGTATGATTAATAATCCAATCTTAAGAGAATGGTATAATCCAGATGTTTATAGGAAAGTTGAAAAAATGTTCAGAGAGAATTATGAAAAAGGCATTCCCGCACACAAAGAATCAACATTGGTGATAATTAAGCAATGGCAAAAAGAAGGAAAAATCAGGAGAGACATTGATTCTGACATGGTTTATGGTATTATTTACTCAATTATGAATATTGATATGCATAAGGAAGAAATTGGAGTAGAATATTTCCCTAAAATTATGGACTATTTATTTGAGTTTATTATGTCCGGTTTGGAATAAAGTATAAGTTGTATCAATTCATTTTCTTTTAAACATAGTTTAAAGCTACAAAAAAACATAATAGATATTAGATCTATTATGTTTTTTTTATAGTATTAATTCATCATGTACAGTATACCAATATTATTGTAAATAACATGTCGTATAAGACCCAAAGAAAAAGCCCAAAAGGGCTTTGTTATCCCCTGTATGTCATTAGTTGTAATCATTTATATAATTTAGTATTTCCTCATATAGTTCATTTATAAGTATATTGTTGTTTATTATAACTAAATGAATAATAAGTATTAAAAAAGGAAAGTTTAACTTTCCTTGATTATGATTTCGTCCAGTAAGATATCAATTGCTTCTCTTACTTGATTTTTGAATTCTAAAAGTGATTCATCAGAAAATGATTCCATATGTTTATGTTCACTTTTGTTAAGGATGATTACTGATGCAAAGTAAAAAACAAGTGATCTTTTAATTGCGTAACCATAAGATTTCCATCCCACTTTATTACGGAAGACCTCAAGATATCTTTTATCTATGAATATTTTTACAAAGCTTAGAATTGCAGCTAGTATTATAGTTCCTGTCACAGTATTTATTTCAACTAAATGTGTAATTTCCGTAATCCCAAAGATCAACAAGAAAGCTAGGAAATATGATATAAGTACATTAAATAAATAGATACGGTTTACTTTCTTTTCACATAATACTATTTCATCATATATATGTTCATTTATTTTATGTTCTAAGTTGCATAATTTTTCATTATCTCTAATCATATCTAGTTTTGTTTCTTGAAAATTATAGAATGTATTTAAATCATTAATTGTTGTTTTAAAGCAAAACTCTAGGTTATACTCTTCTTGATTTTCATAATAATTAAAATATTGTACATATTTATCAAGTGCTAAATTTATATTTTTATCATGTTTGTCTAAAATTTCATCAACTTCAATTTCTGAGAAAATATTATCATGTATTTGTGATACACCATGTTTGATTTCATCAAATAATATTTCTTTTTGCATAATAGCACCTACTTTTTATTTATATAGTTAACATTATACACTATAATGTATGGTAATTTTTTTAAACTTTATTATTCGAAAGGCAATATCTTATAAATTAATTGTAAGAATATTGCTATATATGTTTTTTTAGCTAGTATATCTACTTGTTTTCTCCTTTCCATTCAAAAGGACTATGATATCTTAATTTTATCATAGTCTCTTTTTTACTTCTGTTTTTATTGTAACACTGAATAAATGGATCTCTTATATGCGATTTGTTTTATGATTAATAAAGAGGATATTCAATTACATATATTTTATTATATGTCTCTGACAGTATAACTAAATATTCTCCTTCAACTTTCATAGTAAAATAATTAGATTCACTGTTCTTGAAAATAAATTTCTCATACAAAGGATCACTTATTTTATATTTGTATATTGCGTATTTAAACATATCATAATCTTTTATTATGAATATGTAGTCTCCTTCAACAAAAACATCCGTTTCTGGAACCTCAAAATTCATACAATAAAGACCTATAGGATAACTAACAAGCTTTCTCTCATATGCAGAATCACTTAATTTATATATGAATATCGTTCCGCTATTATTATCATCAAATGCTGATATAAATATATAATCTCCTTCAACCTGCAAATAAATACCAAATCTACTTATTTCCCATAATTCACTTGCTACAATTTTTCTTTCATAAGATGGATCAGTTGTTTTAAATACATAGACTGCCCCTCGTCCATCATTAGAATAAAATGCTGATACAATTATATAATCTCCTTCAATCTTAATTTCATTGGCAAATGATTCAAAAGGTAATAAATCACTTGCTACAATTTTTCTTTCAAAAGATGGGTCACTTAATTTATATAGATGCACAGCACTTTCTACATCATCAGCATAAAATACAGATACAATTATATAATCTCCTTCAATTCCATAATTATTACGAAAATAAATAACCTCGTCTTCAGCTCCTGTAATTATTCTCTCATATAGAGGATCACTTAATTTATATACAAATATTCCCCCTAATTCGTTATTATAACGCCTTGTATATATAGTTAAATAATCTCCTTCAACCTGCATTTTTAATCCAAATCTACTTAATTCAACTATATCTTTTCCTATAATCTTTCTTTCATAAGATGGATCACTTATTTTATATACATATACTGCTCCACGTAATTCATTATGTCTATATGCTGATACAATTATATAATCTCCTTCAATTATAATTTCATATCCAAAACTATCATTAGGCAATGAATCACTTCCTATAATTATTCTTTCATATAGAAGATCACTTATTTTATACACATATATTCCTTCTTCAAATAAAATAAATATATAATCTCCTTTTATTTGTATACTTCTAGCATCTATGTCACCTATCAATCTCTCATATGAAGGATCACTTATTTTATATAAATATGTCTGCCATTGTAAATCGATGTTTTGTTTAGATACAACGATATAATCTCCTTCTACTTCAATTGTCTCTCCATATATTTCATTATCACCAGCTGAAAATTGTGCATGAATAGCTAAATATGTTGCAGTAACTATTATATTTTCAGGTGGCATTGTATTTGGTAAGTCATCCCATCCTACAAAAATGAATCCTGCTCTTTCATCAACAATTGGTATATCTATTTCACTGAAGTGAAATCCATAATAATGTGATTCACTTTGTATCATAGTTCCGTCATAATCTAAATATTGTATTGTGTAAGTATTAATTATATACCTCGCAGTAACTATAATATCTTGTGCTGGCATTGTACTTGGTAACTCTTCAGTCCATTCTATAAATTCATATCCTATCATACTAGGATCTTGAGGTATTACAAAATCTTCTAATTCATCTTTATATGCAAATTGTTCAGAAGTAATCTCAGTACCATCAAAATCTAAATACCGTACCATATATTGTCTAGCAGTATAAATAGCAATAACTGTAATGTCTTCTGCTGGCATTGTATTTGGTAATTCATCCCAATTTAAAAATACGTATCCTGTCCTAGAAGGATTAATTATATGTAATAAATCTAAATCATATCCGTAATCTGTTTTAATGACATATAAAATGCTCCCATCTTTATCCAAAAAAGTAATGTCATATTGATTTGCTTCCCATTTAGCAAACAAAGTTAAATTATCAGTAATAGGATTAATAAAATCATAAATATGGTTTAAAGAAGAATCACTATACCACCCTAAGAATTCATATTCTTCTTTAATAGGTATATCTGGTTCTAATACACTTCCCCAACTATCAACACTAACACTTTCTATTACTGTTTCACTATTAGTTTCAAAGCTTACATTGTACTTTTGAGTTGTATCTTCGCTACACCCAGTAAGAAAAAGTAATATTACAATACTTATCAATATTCTTTTCATAATTCTAATCACTCTTCCTATCTTTTTTTTCATTTAAATCAAAACAAAAGACTAAAAAAAGATTTAGTCTTTGTGTAATTCTAAGTATTAAAAATTCCTTAAATATCTCTCTCTTTAATATTGTTATCCTTCTAATTTCAGTATATATTAATATAAATTAAAAATCAATAAGTTTGAATATCGAACTAATATTTATAAAGTAATTATTTATATATTCATTGTTTTGATATAGTATTCGTATCGTTAGTTGTAATTATTTATGATACGGTTCGTCGTAACACTTTTAATTGCAACTATATCTAGTTTACATATCATAAAAAGCAACAGTAATATATCTGCTACTGCTTTTTATAAAATCCTTAATGAATATGATTAAAATTAGAGCAATACATTTAATACAATTGAAGTAATGAATAAAATAATTGTAATTGCACTAAATATAGTGAAATTCCTATTGAATGTTTTCTTCAAATCAGCTATTACAGAATTTGTAACTTCAACAACTTTTGAGTTAGATTCTCCCAATGAAATCACTTTGTTTTCAATTTTTGATACATTTTCATCAAATCTTTTTAATGTATCCTCTACAGTAACTGATGAAACCCTTGCAACTAATTCACTAATCTCTTTAGTAAGGACATCTATATCTTTCAATAAATTTCTTAATTCCTCTGATGTTTTCACTAATTCGACCTTACCAGCTGCAAAAGAGATAGCCTCTTGATCTAATTTCTCAATATTTTCTAGTGCACTTGCGATTCTATTCTTTACTTCATCCACTTTTGTTTGTTCCATCTTTATTTCTCCCCTTTTATAAAATAGTTCAGCTTGGCTGATTGATTGTCAACATGTAATAATAATGGAAAATCCCTCATATCATCTTCAATTACATCAGATATTGAAAGCTTGTAATATAGGTCTTCAATTTCAAACATTTCTTCAATTTGAAGAACTAGATCGTAATAGAGTTTATCATTTCTTTGAAATATTTTTTTCATTACATACATTGTAAATTCAAGTAAAGTATCTTCACCGATTGAATAGTTTTCTTTTGAAAACTTAATTCCTGCTATAAAATCATCCATTACTGCTTTTTCATCATACTCCTTAGAATATAATTCAGACATAGATCTTAAGAATAGTAGTCCCGGATGATCTGGTGTAGATTCTAACTCTCTTGATACTTGCCCTCTTAATTCAGCTGCATCATTATGAGATTTTATCCCACCTATTCTTTCTCCAACTTCATTAACATCTCCTTCGAAAAGTTCAATAACCTTTGGAAATCCTGCATCTTTAGTATTTAATATCTCAGTAATCAACTCAGAGAAAGTTGATTCAAAATACCTAACTACTCTCTCTCTAATGACTTTATCCTTGTCTTCTGTTTTTAGTGCTGCTTGAGATAGTTGAACCATCTCTCTTATACCACGTCTTCTACCTCTTTCAATAGTATCATAAATAAATTCCAATAGTACTCGAGACATATGCATAATGAAGTTCTTGTCATTTCCGTCTAAAAGTTTTTCTGCCTTTAATTTTTCAGATTTAACACGTCCTTCATTATATCCTCTAACATAAGCACAAAACTTTTCTATTACTATCTTTCTATCAGAATGGGCAAATGCCATGATATATTCATTTGATGAATAGTCTACAGTATAATCATTTATGATTCCTAAAACTACTAACCTTTGAATTGCTTTTTCAAGATCATTTCTAGCTTCGCCTCTTTTTGTAGTAATAGTAAAAAACGTTTGATTATTATCTTGGCTACTAAATAAGACTTCAACAACTTTCTCTATTTCATTAAGTTCTTCATCAATTCCTCTAAATGATCCTACATGAAAGAATAACATTCTTGATATATCATCTGCATTATCACGTTTGAGATCCTTGATGTAATCTTTTATTTCATCTAGTGAAGTATTAACATCCAATAAATGATTATTTCTTCTTTCATTATCATTCGAAAAAACTATGACACAATGTGCATCGCTTCTATCTCTTCCAGCTCTTCCTGCTTCTTGATAAAATGACTCGATTGAACCAGGAATACCATAATGTATAGTATATCTTATATTGGGTTTATCAATTCCCATCCCAAATGCTTTTGTAGCAACAAGCAATTTTAGATGGTCTCTCTTAAATTTTATTGCTGTATTTTTTTTAACACTATTCCATTTGTGTTTATCAAAATTCTTTGGTGCAGATCCTGCGTAGAACCCAACAGTAGTTCTAAGTGTTTTTGATAAATCTTGACTAACAGGAAACACTCCATAGTCCCCGTTGACATGTGGGCAAAATACAATTCCACAGTATGGATTTCTCATTTCTGAGTTGAGAAATTTATTTGTTGAAACCCCAAAATTTTGCGGTAGAGTTGTTTTTATTACTTGAGATACCAAAATTGATTTACTATCACTTGAGGTACTAAGAATAGAAAAAATCAGTTCTTTTCTATCAAATGTTTGAGGAGTGATTATTGCATCAAAATCAGTTATAGAGATTTCTCTTTGAACATCTTTCAATACTGCGGTCGATGCTGTCCCTGTAAGTGCAAGTATTAATGGTACTTCATTGTTTTTCATAAACACTGTTCTTGCATTCTTTCCTATGTTTAGATATGCTGTTCTAAAATCATGGCCCCATTCTGAAACACAATGGGCTTCATCAATAGCAACTGTAAAAACACTATTATTAACAAGTTGAGCTTTTACTTCGTCTCTAAAACTTTTCATTTGCAGTCTTTCTGGTGATAGGTATACAAGCGATACGTTATTACTTTTCATCCAATTTAGTTTTGCATCTCTGGTAGCCTTATCAAAAACTGAATATATTGCTACTGTATTATCAATCCCCTTAATAAGTAAATTATCTAGTTGATCATCCATTAATGAAGTAATTGGAGATACTACAATTGTTTGTCCAGGAATAATTAATGAAGTTAACTGATAAATCAAAGATTTCCCGCTGCCAGTAGGTAAGAGAACAATGGAATCTTTCTTATCAATTACTCTTTGAATAGTTTCAAATTGTCCTTCTTGAAAGATTGTAAATCTGTATATATAATTCATTATCAGTTTCAACGACTCTTCATCCGATCTTTTTGGAGAAAAAGCATCAAAACTATTAATGTCACAGAAGTAATTATCTCTAAACGCTATGTCACTGATAATTATTTGTTTTGTAGTTGATACGCTATTCCCGAATGAGATTTCCACACTATCCTCATTAGAATTTGAAATTATATTCAAGCACAATTCAAATTTGAAATCATAGATTTCTGAATAGGCACCGAAAAGCTCCTTTAATTTTCCTATTGCAATCCTTGAGATGTAATTAATCTCTTCTTTTGAGAATGCATCTGTTTGAAGGTTTATATTAATTGCATCTGTTTCAACTATAGATCCTTGTTCAAGTGCTTTTAGAAGTGTAATCTGCAACTGATGCACAACTTTCATAGCAATATGATATTTCTGTAACTTAGTAAAAACTGATACTTTACTAGTAACTTTCAGTTCATTTTTAAGTTTTGTCAATATTTCAGAATCAGCTTTGTTTAATTCCTCATTCTTAATACGGAATACTTGATATCCAGCGTTTTTCAAAGCTTGATCTCTTTTTCTATCTTTATCTAGATGAAGCAAATGTTCCTCTCCATCTAATTCAATAACAATATTTTTATTATTAACATTAACAAGAAAATCAACTCTTTGAGATGTTAAATCAAAGTCATTTGATTCAATTAGCGAACTTATCTCAACTTGGGTTAATACATGAGATGCCCAGTTACTTCCAATCATTTCCTTTAAAAACAAATCTATAAAGTTTTTCTCTAGTTCACTATCAACAGATTTTTCTACATTAGAAAAATCAATAAAATTATCTAAAATCTCTATTGTGTTAGAATTGCATTTGTTTATTTCCCATTTACGTTGAAGTCTTTTCTCTAGTTCAAGAGAATTGATTGTAACCCTACCCCTATTTAATAATCTAAGTAATAGTGAGTAAATTTGCCTTCTTTTTGGATCAACTTTACTTTGGGTTGACTTTATATCAATTCTAAATTTTGAATACGGGTAAATCATTTCAAGCGACTCATTGAACGCTAGCTCTCTTAGGACACTTTCTGAAACCCCAAGAGAATTAAAGAAATAGACCTCGTGATTTAGAGTTTTGGGTCTAACAAATAATGGTTTGATTTGATATATATTTTTGCTAATAATTGTATTATCCTTGTTCGTTTTTTTACTTTCTTTGCCATTTCTAATATCTATTGCATGTTTGCATTTCGGATAGTTTGAACATCCCCAAAATTCATTCCCTATGTTTTTACCTCTTCTTGCAATTCTTTCTACCATTGGGTTACCACATTTTGGACAAACCATAATTATTCCCCCTCTGTTAATTTATCTCGTTAACTTCAAATACTTTATTTTAGAATTTGTATAATAAAAAGCAATCCATTGTGAACTGCTTCATTGCCCTCACAACATAAATAGTATACTGCAGCATACTATTAAAGTAAAGTTTGTGTGTTTTTAACACACTTATAGAAACTTCGTTTTTTTATCAAACACAATATTTAGTTAGCAAAAAAGATAAAAAAAGATCGATAATCCGATCTTTCCATTTGTTTTCATTTTGACTCAACATTTTTCTAAGAATTTTTTTATTTCTCCTACAAGATATTTACCCCATAACTCTGTTTTAGCTGGACCAATTCCTGTTATCGTTAACAGTTCACTTTCCGTCTTTGGTACCTTTTCCACTATTTGCTCCAAAGTTTTATTATTAAAAACATTATATAATTTATCAATTTTGTTATATGATGCAATCTTTTTTCTTGTTTCTTTAAGGAATAGTGTAAATTCTTCTTGTTTAACTTTGGCAACTTCTGTTTCTTGTGGTTTAATTGGATCCAACTTCATAAATACTCTTACCCTATTCACCAAGTATTCACCAAACAAATCTACTTTCTTTTGGTCAAAACCTCTTACTTCAAGTAACTTCTCTAAGGTAGTAGGTTTCTTGTTTATGATATCCTCTATTGTTTTATCATTGTATACGAGATAAACAGGTGATATCTTGTTATATTTTGAAATATTCATTCTCTCTTTTTTCAGCATACTAACAAACTTCGTATTTTCTTTGAATGATCCTTTTTTCTTTTTACTAGTTTCAAATGCAATGTTGCTATAATTTGATTGCATAACATCTCTATTAAGCTTTTCATCCAAATCCTTAATAAACTCAATAATATCTTCTCTATAATATGTTTGTATATCTTCATTAACAATATAAGCTAACCCTCTACCAGTTAATTGATGTTGCTCAGCTGAGGTAAATAGATATAAATTTGGTTTTTTAGTATCAAAATCAAATAAGCCATAATGCTTAACACCCTTTTGCATTTTCATTAATTCATTCTCACCTAATACAGTTTTTGGACCATATCTTTTACACTGGACTCCAAATCTGTTAGTTGGATTATCCTTATCCCAAAGTATTATGTCAACTCCGTAGTCGTTCTTCTCTGTTAACTCACCCTCATAACCCTGATACTCTTTCATATACTTGAAAATGAATAATTCAAATTGCTCTCCGGTCATCTCATCTACTTCTTTAATTGATTTTGGATAATCAAAATCTCTTTTTTTACCTAGTTTAATTTTTATTGCCATAGTAACTCCCCTTTTCGTATATAAAGTCTTTCCAATTATATCATATTATACTATATATTATAAAGACACAATGACTCGGTCTCTACACTTTTATCAAGTAAACTCACAAAACTTAAAGATGTTAAATTCTTTTTGCATTATTCCTTCTCATTGGTGATGATAAATCGTAATTGCAAGATTTTCTTCTAACATGAGATTTATTTATTAGAGCTTTCAAAATACCTATATCTGATGAAATTCTATTCCAGTTAACAACTGCCATTGGTATATTTGCAACCATATTATCTATTATTCTTGATGGCATAAATGGAAAAACTTTCTCATATTCACTTCGATAAGTGTAGTCAATCCAATTAGAATTAGGTGAAACTAACTGTTTTTCTTCATTATCAAATGCACACATACTTTGGTTTGCATTAGGTAGATTGACAATGATGATACCAGATTTTTTATTTATTTTACCGTCATACATACTAGAGTATAATTCCCAATCAACATGCTTTCTACCTTTTGTTTCTGAACCTAATAGTAAAATAGTAACAGTAGAATCCTGCAAATATAAATCTCTAATCTTATTACGGATAACTTCTGAAGGTAAGTTATCATCAATATCTCCAGTATCAACAGAGTAATCTTCAAAGATATCATAAATATCGTTCAATCTTAGCAACTCATTCTTATAATTCTGATCATTCCCGTGATGATAACTAATAAATACTTTTCTCTTAATCATTTTACACTTCTCCCTTAAATATTTTTTCAAGTACCAAAATGTATATATTGATATTTTTAGATACATTCAACATATCGCAAACTAGTTCATCATATTTGTGAAATCTTTTTTGAATATCTTGAGGTTTCTCATCGGGATATTTAACAATTTCACTTTTATACCATTTTCTAAATTCACCTTGATATTTAGTAAGATGTGGTCTTAGCCCTTCGTTTAATACTTTTGCAGATATATCTATTAACTCTAGGTTGCATTTATATGGTTCGATTTCTTTCATAGATTCTCTAATTTTTAAAAAAGCATCATACCATGAATTGTATATTTCCACAATTATATCATCATTTTCGAACTCTAAAACAATTTTTCTAGTTACAAGTTCAATCCATATTTTATATGCAGCTTGCCTATTAGTTTTATTCAGTCTAATTTTTACTCCCTTAATGTCAAAATCAATGATATTAATATCTATTTGCTTTTTCAGCTTTTTAAAAATACCAAGTTTTTTTAATAAAAATAATAATATACAGGCACATAGTAAAAATATCCAGTTTAATACAACGAAATCTAATAGCAGATTAATTAGTCCCCATGATATTTCCCATAAATTTATCATTCATCTCACCTCTCTCTTTTTTTTGCAAGTCTAGTTTATCGCCTTGTTTCCTTAATTTATTCTAGTGATTTTTCCTCTATCTAAATATACAAGTTCATCTTTGTACATAAATAGCTCATTGTATATCTTTAGAAATCCCATTCCGCTTTTATCGTCATCGAATTCTTTCCCATGAATTTTTTGAATATATACTTGATTTGATCTACCATTAAAATAACCTAATTCCCATGCAATCCATTTAGAAATCGAATAATTTAGTGTTTTTAATAAATTCAAATTAAAGCTACTTCTCATCCGAATTTGAAGAATTCTAATATTTCTTTTCGCTACATGACTTCTACTTTGAGATAAAAAAGGATCTACAATCCAATCTACATATACAGTATAACCCAAGTCCTCTGTTAATATCAAATATGTACCATAAACAATATACTTGTCTTTCATTGAATGAGATAAAAATATGTCAAATCTGGTTTTCTCAATATTATCAACCAGAGAATTAAAATCTGAATTATCCAAAGTTGATAATTGCTTATAAGCCTCATTAGTTTTGAAAAAATCACTATTTTTGCTATTGAAAAAACGTGTTAATTCATCGACACTTAAATCATCACTACTAGTATTGAAATCCATATTCTTAATATACTCTTTAGTGCTTTTTTTGGATTCATCATCTGTTTTATTAAGCAATTTTGAATATTGATAATTTATCCCGAATTTCTCAGTTAATTTATCATCCAAATTTTCTTCTGTAATATTTTTATCTATTAATTTTTTTAATATTTTGCTTATTGTTAGTTCATTTTTTATACTTAGTTCATCTTTATTCATCTTTTCCTCCCAAAAAAAATAGTTTAAACAGGGACTATCTATTTTTCTCCCTTGTCTTCTTATTTATATTATATCATACATTATTATAAAAAACAGGTCATATAAGATCCAAAAGAAAAAGCCCAATAGGGCTTTGTTATACTGTGCATATCATTAGTTGCAATTACTTATGATACGGCTCGTTGTATCGCATTTAGTTGCAACTTATTATTGTAAACATATGATGTGAAATAAGATTGACTTTTTTATAGACATTGACACCTTTCTTTATTAGTCACTTTAGCTTATTTACAAATCCAATTCTTTTCTTGAGTAAACTATTCATTCTTTGTACTTGCTGCTGAACTGATTTCATCTTACTTTTCCCATATTTGTTTATGTAAAATTGATTTATTGTAGTTAGTGCGCTTATCAAAGCAACCTTGTCTTGAGTACAGTCATATGAGAATTTGTCAGCGTCATTTTCCTGTTGTATGTATGTAGCAAAGTTTGTTGGCGGTTTTATCCCCTTTGTTACATCCAAACAGTGTTTTACTTCATGGCAAATAATAATGTTGAATAAATCGATATCTGTTGTAAAATAATTTAGTAGTTCTATATCTACATAGATAACCGGCTTTTTACTTGATGTGGTAAAAGCAAAATGTATAGGTTGTGCTTTGGAACTATAAGCTATCGTAATATCCTTTTCATATTTTATCTCAAAAGTACTAGTTAAACCTAGACCGATAACTACTACAACTGCTCCTATAAACTGACCTTGTTTAGGAGAACCAGAAGTATAAATGTAGTCTAAAGTGACACCTTTTTTCATACTATATTTCATAACAATCTCCTTTTTTACTCTAATATATATCAGATAATCCATATTTGTTTTACTGATAATCTTTTAACATCGATGCTATATGTTATCCCCATTTGTGGTGTGACTTATTAAAACCTTTTAATTGCACTTATTTTTGCTAAAATCACTTAGGAACATCTATTCTTCAGATTCAAATTTCTCAGCTTTATATAAAATGCTTGTATACTCTTCATGTAGTTTAGCATCATTGAGTGTTTTATATGTTTCAGTAATCTCAGGTTGAACTTTAAAGTATAACTCACCTTCACTCATTTTAGTATGTTCTTTTGATGTAAAATACCAATGCATTATAAATTCAGAAAGAATATCATCCATATCGTTATAAGTTTCCGGAAATTCAAAATATAATTCTTTGGACTTCAAAATACCCGTATTCAATATTTCAAACTTATCGCTATATCTTTTCGTTCTATCTCCAAAACTTAGACCTCCAGAATATACTGAATAGTAGATATCCAAATTATCTTCTTCATCAATGATTACTCCATAGTTGCAGTTAGAAAATGACCCACTTCCCTCATTGCTAAACTGAATTTCGAAAACTTGGAAGTTCTGTTTCATTTCTCTACCCGAAGTGGCATAGATAATGCTTTCAGCAATATTTAAGCTTGTATTAGGAAATTTAATATTTGGAAAATGCAAATCTTTAAGTACATTGCTACTGTTTAAAGCATCCATTCTGCATACATGATTAATAGTCTCTTTTATGTACTTAGGTCTTAAAATATAAGGATTAACCTTATCACACAAATTATCATTTACTTTTACTTTAATTGAGTATGAACTAGAATGTAAAATATCATTCACATACCAATCATATACGTATTTATCTTCTTCAATCAAGTCTACTAAATCTTCCCATGAGAACAGAACTATTGGGAAAAATCCTAACTTTCTAGATTCTTCATCTTTTAATCTTATGTATTCTTCAATTTTTACATCTTTATTAGCTGTAGTAGCAAATATAAATTTCTTTAAAGGTGGTTTAAATGTTTTAGACTTTTCTATTTCTTCATCTATTTCTTTTATAGTTAAAGAAGCATCAGGATTATATGCATCTTTACCTTTACATTGAATACCAAAATAACCATCTAAACTATCCAACCTGCCATATACATCTACCCCATGTTGAGCTTGTCCTTGTCTTCCATTCTTCTTTATATCTTCAAAATTATATTTGCTTCCCCAAGTCTTTTTACATAAATCTTCAAAATCAGTCCAATATATTGGCTTTCTCATGTGTTTCTTCATATATATTCACCTCAATACATCTTAAATATCAATATAATTGTATCACATAATAAACCAAAAAAAAGACAAGTTTGGTAACTTGTCTTTTTTCTTTATAGGATAATCCTCGTTGATAGCATTTAATTACAACTTACTTAATCATGATATCATTCTTCATTACTTTTATTTCTTCAATAGTAATCTCCACAGTTCTACCACACTTAACACAACTAGCTACATACATTTTCAAAGCATCAGACACAGCAGATGCTCCAAGTGACTTCGAAGTAACATAGGCTAATAGCATATCTTTACCACAATCTTTACACTTTACAATCATTCTTCAACCTCAGCTTCATAGTTTGTTTTTACTTCTTTAAGAGTAATATTAACAACCTCGACTTGCTGCCCAAAGAAATCAGCTAATTTTGTGAAATCCTCATCGTAAAAGTCTTCACTTTTTATTCTCGAGAAATCTAACACATATTCTTCAAAATCGCAATTAATCGAATCTTTTATTATGGCATTTTGAAAAAATGAGTGTACTTTTTGAACTTCTTTTGTCTCGATGTTGACTTTAATGTGCTTATCTTCAATTATTTTATTATATTCTAATCCTTCTTGTTCTATAAGCGAGAAGATGCAAACATTTTCTTCACTATAGTAGTACCCAGTTAATTTCTTCATTTTGTTATCTCCATTCCCTTCAATATATTAATATTATATTTCACAGCTCTTGTTATTAGTGCATCTTTTCCACCTTCAAGTATTTCACAAACATCATCAATAAATTTTTCATCTTCAATACTACTATTTCTGTATTTAAATTCATTCTCATTATTTTCAGCTATAATTATATTTTCGCTATCTGATGTTATACTGACATTTGCATTATGTGTAACGACTAAAAATTGAATCAAATTTTGCTTATCTTTTATTTTAATTTTTTTAATATGTTCTACAACCAATTTCTTAATATTATTATTATCCATGTTATTCTCAGGTTGATCAATAACAACAACTGTTTTTATTCTTTTGTCAATATTTGTGTATATCTTTGAAAATGCCATTTTTAAAACTTCTTTAGCTCTTCCACCTGCAGATAAACTTATAATGCTTTTATTATTTTTTGTGTCATAAATTAAATCATATTTAGTATTCGATTTATCAAACACTTTCAAATACTCACCTTTGTATTTTGATATAAAATCACGAATATTTGTTGAATTAAACTCTTTGGTCCCTCTTAATGTAGACTTATTCATTAAGCTATCAAGAAAACGAGTCTCAAAAGTATCTTGCTCTGTCAAATTTGAATACATGTATTTCAAAATAGATTTATAAGTCGAGTTACTTGTATCATACTCAATTACTACTTTATACTTATCAATACTCTCTTCCTTTTTAATACTGATCCATTCATCATATACATCTTTAGTCCAAACACTATCAATTTCTCTCAAACATTTAACTAAGGTTATTATAGAATCAGAATAGTCTTTCAATGTATTTTCTGCTAGATTTATGTGTTCTTTATCAGTCGATATATCATTAGCAGCATTAAAATCTCGAATTCCAGCCTTAAATAACTCATCAATAGTTGAAATTGATTTCTCGAGATTTGTTATTAGCCTTACTTTATTTTTCATTATCTTGTTACTAGTTTTAAAGTCAACAATCTCTTGAGTATTGAATACTTTATAGCTTCTAATTAATAATTCCGATAATTGAGTTATATTAATCTCATTTTTTTCAATTTTTGAAACAATATCATTTATATTGAATGTCAAATTCTCCTCTTTTACAAAGTAACCACTATTCTCAATAAATGCCTTGTCATATCTAAATGAGTATGCACTACTACGATTAGAATAATGGTCTATTGTCTTATTTAATGAGTATATCAATTTATCTACATTGAAATCTATATCTACTTGATTCAATCTAGGTAAATCAAACCCCAATCTCATTGACAAGTTCTTCATATACTCATTCTTTATCTCTGAATCATAATAAAGTTCTTCATACTGCTGGATTTCAACAATTTGCTTTATAGCTTCTGCTGATATAGCTTCCTTAAGAGAACTGTACTTTACCTTATTAATCTCTATTTGAAAAGATGATGTATTCTTATCCACAACACTATTGTATTTTTCTTGTATACCATCTACACCATTAATTATTTTATCGATCAGTAAAGACTTCCCTGAACCAAAAGGTCCAATAATAGAGTTCAACCAATTACTAACATTCACTGGAACATCTTCGTTAAAAAATCTAGATATCATGTAATTCTCATATTTAGATTTTCTCATTAAATCAACATCTTGAATGCTTATTCTTAATCTAGGTTCTTCAAAAGCTGTTTTCAAAGTATCAAAAGGGTAATCCAAACTACCTAAAATATCACAAATTAACTTATCATCTTCACCATCTTCACTCTTTGGATATTTACTTATGTCATGGCAATCAGAAAATGCAACAAAAGGAAAATCAACATATCCATTTGATAAGTATATTGCCAAAGATTTTTTTATGTTTTCCACATTGTTAGAATCCTCAAATGCATCGAAAATCAAACGTGTCAACTGATCAAGTTCCTCAAGACTAGCAGGTAATCCTTGTGACTTATTATTGAAATGGGGTATTAGTATAAAACTACCAAGTTGCTCCTTATTTATTTCCCTAAAGAGTTCATATAAATCAGCTATACTATCAGTTTCTTCTTCTAAGCTAAATGATTTAATTACCTTATCAATTTTTTTTATATCTCTTGATTTAAAAAAACATAGAGTGTGAAATCTATCTTTATAAATTTTTGTATCATGAATATCTAACTCAACACCAATTATATAATTGATTTTATTCTTATACTTGTCTGTAATTATTAAAGTTTCTATGTCGTTGTATAAATCTACGTTTATGATGTTATGATCAGTCACACTAAACAATCTAACTGGATTCTCTAGTCCACATAGTTTATCAAGTAAGTCATTAGCATTATACTCAGGGCCCTTATAGTCACTTCCTTTAACCTCGTTACTTTTTTTTGAATGAATATGTAAGTCTGTTCTTAACCATATTGAATTACTCATATAAACCTCCATAAAAAACAGCCCTCGCAAGGACTGTTCATTTTTCTCCCTTGGTTTCTTAATTATATTATATCATAAATTATTATAAATAACAGGTCATATAAGACCCAAAAGAAAAAGCCCAAGAGGGCTTTGTTATACTATGCATATCGTTAGTTGCAACTATTTGTGATACGGCTCGTTGTAACGCATTTAGTTGCAACTTATTATGAATTTTTGAGCAAAAGTATATATCAAGCTGAAAATTGATATGTTTTCTTTATTTCGTTTTTCTTGACAATCACTTATTCCACTCGTCCATAAGTAATGCGAATCTATCTTGAACAACACTTTGATTTGCAATTGGTTTTGCTATGTTTAATCTTCTTACAATTGTAGGCTCATTTTTAGCATCAATCTCAAGACTATTGTTAACCTCTCGGACAACAGTAATATTACTATTGTCAAAAATACTGCTATCAAATGGCACACACGCATTTGGATTATGAAAAACAAATAATCCATCTGTTAATTGCTCTTCATTATCTGACTTTACTTCTTGAAATAGATATTGTACCTGATTGTCATTGCTATGTGTATCTCTTATTAAATAAACATTATTGTTGGAATATTCTCCAGAACTGATATGTAGCGAAACAAGTTTTCCTATGGTTAAACTTGAACTAAAAATGACTGCAGCTACATCTTTAAAGTCTGATTTATTAAAAAGATTAACATCAATTTTAGAATCAGATCCAATCTTTTCTACTTCGCTTATTTTACTAAAACTCTTAGATTCAATATCGAACGAATATCCATACAATAAAGACAACATTGCATAATAATACTCTTTCCCGTAATTAATATCATCGTATGAAGCAAGTGCAACTAAAAATGGAGCATCATCCTTTACATGCTCTTTACTCTTGTATGAATTTACGTATTTATTCTTTTTAGATGTCAATGCATTTGAACATCTCACAATGGACTCGTTAATTAGAGTACTATAATCATTCAATAACCATGGTGGGTTTAATGATTCTATTACATCTTTAAAGTTTCTTGCTTCTTCCGGTTGTCCACTATGTTTTATATTAGCAACAACCGCTTCTACATAAAATCTGTTTTCCCCTTTAATGATAAAATCTGGCACTTGTTGTGTAAAATCAATTTCTAATCCACAATCTACAAAAACTCTATACAAAAACAATTCCCAAAAAACTGAATGAAATGTAGTCTGAAACTCTTTAACAATTTTATTGTCTCTATCTACAAAGTCTTTTGCCCAATTATTTATAATATATTTATATTCGCTTAAGTCATCCTTTATAAATTTAAACTTTTTATGATATTTAGATGGATCTAAATCATCTATTGTCTTAAAAAAATCCATAAATAACTTCCTTTCTTTTTAATTGAAATAAAAATTTATCTTTTCTTCCACGGTTCTAATAATCTATCAAAATCCAAGGTCTCCCATTCTTTTTTCCATTCTTCCAAAAACATAATATCATTTGATTTAGGTTGTGGACTACATCTGTCAATTAAAACTAAAGTTGGAAGATTTATTGCTTCACCTATAAGTAAAGCTTCTCCAGATTTCAAAACAGGTAGTAGATTAGTAATTGAACCTAGTGTATCAGGAAGTAATTTCTTAACATAATTTTGATCATCTGGATTTGTAAGTCTCATTGACACAAAATTATTACATTGTGAAAATATTGTTTCAGATATTTCACTTGGTCTTTGGCTTACAATACCAAGAGTGACACCATATTTTCTTCCCTCTTTCGCGATTCTTTCAATAGATGTCCTTGATGCTCTGAATCTTTCCAAGTTACTCCTTGGTACATATTTATGAGCCTCCTCGTAAACTAATAGTAAAGGAATTTCATTTGAACCTTCTTCTCTTACTTTAGAATAATAAAACCCAAACTCAAACAAAATTCTTGAGATTAAAGAAACAGATATACTTAAAACTTCGAATGGTATCCCACTTAAATTAAAAACTGTAATATTAGAGTTTTGATTTGTTACATAACCTACAAATCTTCGAATAACTTCCTCAAAAGTGATGCTTCTAGTATCTTCACCTAAAATAAACTCTAGTCTTTTGTCATTTAATTTATTTTCGAGTCTACTAACAAAATTGGATAGTTTACCATTTAAAGGACCAGCTTTAGGACCCCTAGTGCCTTGTATAGTTTCCTCGTTCTTTGCTTTTATATTTTCATAAACCGCGTAGATATCAAAAAGCAAAGGAGAATCATAATGAATTCGATCCAACTCTTCTTCTGAACCAGTAAACAAATTCTTTTTCGACTCTATTACATACTCTTTAAATACGTTCCTTTGATTATGGTCATTTGCCTCAGTATCAATAAATAGTTCTTCAAGTTCTTCACTATTTAACATCCAAAATGGTAATACAAGTTCAGAAATATCTATATGATTACCGTTTGGAAATGCACTAGGGTACTCCCCATGTATGTCAAACAAAACTATATGAGAATTGTTTAAACCTTCATAACCATCATTTTTCATAGTAATAGCTTTTTGTAGAATTTTTGCAACCGTATGAGATTTTCCTGAACCCGTAGCTCCAACTATAGCAAAGTGTTTGTTAAAGAACTTATTTCCATTCATTTGAACAGGTACATTTGAGTTTTTCGGTAATGTCGAAAACTCAAAAATATCATTCACATTTATTCCAGATTTATATATCATAGATAATTCCTCATTCGACAAAATAGAAATACCTGTTTGTGGTGGTAAAGGTATCCCATTTATACCTCTATTAAAGGTTACATTGCTTTCATCAAACAATAAACTACCAAATAGTTTTACCTTAATTGTGAAAATCACTCTTTCTGCTTCACTTTCTTCAGAATCATTATTAATAGACTTTATTCTATAATCATCTATGATTCCCACACCAAAATTTATACCATTATCGTCAAAAGGTATCTTGATAAAACTACCTAATGAGAATTGATTCTCAAACTCATCAGCATCTAAAATTTCTATTTCAACTTCACTAGAATTTACACCTGAAATTCTAAAATTATCAGAATTCATGACAACACCTCCATAATTTGTTTAGTATTCAATCCTTTTATTGTATATACATCACAACTCTCTTTTGTCTTGTTATCACTCCAATTAAAATATATCATTTTCCAATTAAAATAATCGTCAAGACTTAATCGATCAAAGTTTTCTTCTTTTATTATCCTTAAATTATAAGATATTTTACTTAAATAAATAGTAACTGTTCCATTCGCTTTCTTACGTCTATATATCATTGGAGGTTTTAAAAATTGATTCTTACTAAATAATATATCCTCAAACCCATCATTATATACGTTATTAAGTTGAAGCAATTCACTTTTTATATCAAGTATATTTAAGCTATTTGATATAACAAAAGTAAGTGGTTTTATTGTGTATGATGCTTTATTATAGTGATTATCATTTATTTCACGTATCATATTCCCTATTGAAAGACTAGAATCATCCACATCACCAATAAATACAATGTTTTGCATTCTCCTATTTACTTTTAATACGTTTTTCCTTAAGTGTTTAACATATTTCTCAATACTCTGGTTTTCAGAGAAAACTTTATTGAAAATCATATTTCTTCCCTTGTTTATATGATTAAACAGTTCTCTTTTTGATGTCTTTCTATTCTTAACTTCATGCAAACTATTCTTTGTTATTTTTTTAAAAAGATAATCTACCATCATCGAATAGATGAACTCAACTTCATTATTGCTATAATCTAAATATGGTAAGTTAAGATATTGAATAATTGATTTATACTGTTCTTGAATATTAGGTGCGTTAACAAGTTTGAATTTAGTAAGAAACTTCTCTAATATTTCTGTTGAATATTCTGATATATCTTTCCCAAGAACTTTTTTTAATTTCACAACACAAAACTCCGAGAAATAATCATCATAGCCATTTTTATTAGCGAAATATGTGAATAGATAGTAACTCTTCTCTTGGTGTTTTTCAAATTCGTTAATTAATTGCTTTATTGGGTCCCTTAATACACTAGGTACTAATTTTGTTTTTTCTCGATATTTCACCTGCATAACCCATGAGTCTGCATCTATATCTTGTATATTTTCAAGATATATTTGTTGATTTTGATTTTCACAATGCAATATTTCAAATAAAGCTTTATCAATTTGGTATTCAAATCCTCTTAAAGCAAAGTATCCTCCATCGTCCATATAATCCTCCATTAAAGACAGTCCAAGGGACTGTCATATTTTTATTCTCTATTCTTATTTATATTATATCACATATTATTATAAATAACAGGTCATATAAGGCCCAAAAGAAAAAGCCCAAGAGGGCTTTGTTATGCTATGTATATCATTAGTTGCAACTATTTGTGATACGGCTCACCGTATCACATTCTAAATGAACAATACAATCGTTCAAGTATTGTTTTACTTATTTTTTTTAATCCTATGTAATAATTCCTGACTAAAATAAGAAGCAACATCTTCCGCAAATTTCTTAGGTCCAAATCCAGCATCAAACCCAAGTTCCTTAGAAAGTTCATGTGTAATTCTTGGTCCCCCAACAATTACAATAAACTTATTTCTTAAATGCTCAGCTTCTAATAGTTCTACTAAGTTTACTAAATTCTTAATATGTACATCTTTCTGAGTCACAGTCTGACTAATAAGTAAAACATCAGCGTTCATTTCTATCGCTTTTTTTATTAAATCACTATTCTCAACTTGGCTTCCCATATTAAACGCTTCTATATTACGGTATCTTTCTAAACCGTAATGCCCCGCAAAGCCTTTCATATTCATTATTGCATCAATTCCTACTGTATGTGCATCTGTCCCTGTAGATGCTCCTACAACGACTATATTACGTTTTATTTCTCTATCAATAAAATCTTCAACTTCATACTTAGTCATAACGTCAGATTCTATCTTTTCTACTTTAATTTCATTATAGTTTATTGTATGTAAAACAGATCCATAAACTACATACATTGTAAAGTTATTATCAAGAGTCATACTTTCAGCTACTATTGGATCTGCGATTCCCATTTTCTTAGCTAAAGTAAGTGCTGCTTCAACACCTTTTTCATCATTCTTTATAGGTAAGGTGAAACTAAGTTGAACCTTACCATCATTCATAGTATCTCCATAAGGAGTAAGTTTAGTTAAATCAAGAGCTTTAGAATATTTCTTTTCTTCTAAATCGTATCCCATATTACTTCTCCTCCTTTAACTCTTTAATCATCATATCAAGGACAGGATTAATATAATTTTCTTGTTTTAAAGAAACTCCCTTAAGTCCTTTACCACCGTCATATGGTCTTTTAATGCCTGCGAATAATCCTCTTTCAATTGTATTAAATATTCCTATATTTGCAATTTCTTTTAATAAATTAATAGAATCATTTAAAACATGGCTAGCTCTAGTTTTAACTATTCCACCATCTTTAAATTCAATCTCTTTACCGAAATCTTTCATAGTCTTATTAATATATTTAGCATTCTCTATAGCTAAATATCTATCACTCATAAAAGGAGTATGAACAGCTTCAGTTAACATACCTAATAAATGGATATTTTGATTAGTAGTTGTAGTTACTATATTGAATAATGTATTTTGAACATATCCTTTAAATATATTACCTGTCATATGTTTAGTTGGAGGCATATATTTTAAAGGCGCTTTAGGGAATATTTCTCTCGCCATATAGGCTTGAGAAATTTCAAGTAAAAATCCATTTTCAACTTCAGGATCAATTTCAAAAGCATGTCCTAGTCCCATTAATTCTTCTTCCATAAATGCAAGTTTCGCGAACTGTTCATTAATGAACTCTGAAGCAAGCACAGTGTGCGCTTCAGTTACTGCGTCACTAGTAGTTAAATAATTATCTTCTCCAGTATTAATGATTATTCCTGAATAAGCATTAATAACTCTTGAAAAGTATTGATCAATAAATGTTCTTTGCATATTTATATCTCTAAATAAGATTCCGTATAAAGAATCATTTAACATCATATCTAATCTTTCAAGTGCACCCATTGCAGCTATTTCAGGCATACATAAACCTGATGCATAATTCACTAACATAATATATCTTTTAAGTTCTTCTCCAACTTCGTCTAATGCTTCTCTCATTATTCTAAAGTTTTCTTGAGTTGCGTATGTTCCACCAAATCCTTCAGTAGTCGCTCCATAAGGTACATAGTCTAATAAACTTTGCCCTGTAGTTCTAATAACTGCGACAATATCCGCTCCGGCTTTAGCCGCAGCTTTAGCTTGAGTAACATCTTCATAAATATTACCTGTCGCAACTATTACATAAAGCATAGGCCCCTCTGACTGTCCGAATTTATCAAAGTAATCTTCTCTTTTAAATTTGTTTTCTTTTATTTTATAAAGAGATTCTTCTATAAATGGTTTAAGTATTTTATTAACTTCTGATTTCTTTAATATTGGATATTTAGTAATATCTAATTTGTTATCACAAACAAGTTTAGATATCTCATCTAAACTTAAATTAGTTTCTTTAACTGTACTAGCTAAATAATTACCAATACCAATTCCTAAATCACCATTGTTCATTATATAATCAACTAAAATATTTGGATAAGGAACTCCAAATTCATTAACTCCGTCAACACCAAGTAAACGACAAACAGTTCTTTCAACTGTCACAGTTGTATGTTTATCTATAAAATCTTGAGTGTCTTTGGCAATTTTTAAAGCGTAATTTCTAGCTTCTTTTATTTTATTTTTATCTAATCCTAATTTACTCATATTATAACCTCGTTTATTTTAAGACATTTATTACAGGTAAAGTAACTTTACTTTGTAGTTTACTTCTAAATTCTTCATCATCAAAAGAATATCCCGCAGGTGAATATGGGTTATAAGTTAAAGCTATAACTTCTATTCTATTTACTACTCTTAAATCTATATGCATCTTACGTAAACTAATAATCTCACTAGGTTCCATTAATAACTGTGAAGCGTCATTAATTACCACAGTTAATCTTTCAATCTCATGTCTTTTATTTATTAAGTGTTTAACAAAGTTAGAAGTAAATGCTCCATTTATATAAATAGCTCTTGTTTTACCTATAACTTGATCAATAATATATTCTTCATTTCCAGCTACACTATCTATTTTTAAAGGTGTACAGAAGAAATCAGAATCCATTATAACTACTTTGAAGTTTTTATGAGATTTTGCGATTCTTACAGCTTCGTCATCTATCGTTCTTAAGTTAAAGTTTTTAACTAATATAACAGTATCTTCAACCACATCATCAAGTGATATAGAATAACTAGCACCAGTACTAAATATAATCGCATCTGAAATATGGAAACTTGAAATTGATTTTCTAAATAAAGCTCCATCAATAAAAATCTTTTCAACTCCATGTTTATTTAATAAAGCTATTATTGAAAGCATTTCATTATTTGTTGATGGTCCTGCGACAAGCGCAAGACCACTTGAATTAACTTCAATAACAACGATTTTTCCAAGTCCCGTTCTAATATCTGTTTCTTCTAGTATTTCATAATCAAAATAACACTGTTCTAAACAGTCTTTAGCCGTTGCTAGAATCATATTCTCATGAACTAATATTCTAGGTTTAGGTTTATAAGTTAAATTATCAAATTTTTCTCCATCTAATCCAATAGAAGTAATCCCTATTTTAATTCCTTGATACTCTTTAATAATTTGATTTAAGACAGTTGTTTTACCAACGTTTTTAGCGGTTCCAATAATTGATATAGTGTGATGGTCTTTTATAAATTTCTTAAGCATTATGTTTTCGCTTCCTTCCACCATTAAATTGGTCTAAATGGATTTTAGAACTAATCTCAGGGTCAATTATTCCTTGAGCTGCTGCAACACAATCTTCACATTCGCATTTATCATCATAACTTTTTGGACCGTAATACGTAGAAATCATACCTTCATAATTTCTAAGTATTGTTTTTGAAGGAGCTTGAGATAATACATAGTTAGGCATAACTGGAATTTTACCACCACCACCAGGCGCATCAACTACAAAAGTAGGAACTGCGATACCTGAAATATGTCCACGTAATCCTTCAATAATTTCTATACCTTTAGAAACAGGAGTTCTAAAGTGTTCAATACCTTTAGATAAATCACATTGATAAATATAATATGGTCTAACTCTAAGTATAATTAATCTCTTAACTAATTTTTTCATAATGTTTACACAGTCATTAACACCTTTAAGTAATACTGATTGATTCCCAAGAGGAATCCCAGCGTCAGCCATTAAGTCTAACGCAATTTTTACTTCAGGAGTTAATTCTTTAGAATGATTAAAATGAGTATTAACCCATATTGGGTGATACTTTTTAAGCATATTAACTAATTCTTTAGTAATACGCTGTGGCATTACCACAGGTGTTCTAGTACCTAGTCTTATAACTCCAACGTGATCTATTTTTCTTAACTCACTAATAATATATTCTAATCTTGCGTCACTTACTAATAAGGCATCTCCACCTGATAGTAATACATCATTTACTTCAGGATGATTTCTAATATAATCAATTGCCTTTTCAACATTATCCATTTTAGATCCAGTATCTTGTTGTCCTGCGAATCTACGTCTAGTGCAGTGACGACAATACATACTACACATATCAGTAATTAAGAATAGTACTCTATCTGGATATCTATGAGTTAACCCAGGAACTACACTATCTCCATCCTCATGAAGAGGATCATCTAAATCATGTTTACCAACATATAATTCATCAAGCGCAGGAACCGCTTGAAGTCTTACAGGGTCTTTCATATTATCTGGATTTATTAAAGTAAAGTAGTAAGGAGTAATCGCCATTCTAAATTGGTTTAATACACTACCTACTGAGTCTAGTTCACTTTGTTCTAAGTTAAAGTATTTTTTCAAGTCTTCAACACTTGTTAATCTATTCTTTACTTGCCAGTGCCAACTATTCCAATCTTCATCAGTTACACCTGGAAAATATAATTCTCTTCGTTCAATATGCTTCATATATAATTTAACTGCCATAATTATTACCTCCTAAGTGTATTTCTTTTCAAATAGTTGTTTAATGAGTGGTGCATTATTTACTAAGTCTAAAGTTAAATCAGCATGTCCCTCTGTATATCCATTACCAATAATCATCTTAACGTCACTTCCAATACCTTCAGCGCCAAGAGCCGCTTTAGTAAATGAAGTTGCCATACTAAAGAAATACACAATACCAGTATCTTTAGTACTTAAGATACAACCCATCTCAGTATTAGGAACATTAACTACATTAATAGTAACGTCAACTTGTTCACCGTTAATTGCCATAATCTTTTCATATACGTCAAGTGCATCAGTTGCGTCAGCCATAACTACGTCATCACATAACTCTAAATCTCTAAGTTCTAATATTTGATTAGCTTCATTAACTACACCAATTACAGTTCCGTTAATCCCAGCTTTTTTCATAGCTTGATAAGCACATAATACTCCGCTCTTTCCAGCGGCACCTATTATAGCTACTGAATCTCCTTCTTTTACTAACTTATCAACTTGAGCAGGAGCTCCCGCAACATCAAGTGCAGCGAGCACTAGATGTTCATCCATATCACTTGGAACTTTCGCAAATATTCCAGTTTCAAATAATATAGCTGTTCCATCAATATTTACTTGATCATTACTTATATTTATATTATTAATTTTATTAATTAAAAGAGGTGTTAAAGATAAAGAAACTAAAGTTGCTATTTTATCTCCTACTTTTAAAGATTGATCAGGAAATAACTTCCCTACTTCTTTAACCTTACCAATTAACATCCCACCACTACCAGTAACAGGATTTTGCATTTTACCTCTGTCTTTTACAATATTTAAAATCATTTCTTCCATTTTTACAACATCACTATTACAAGCATTCTTTATTTGAGTAAAAGAAGCTGAATCAATATTTAATGTAATAACATCTATTAATAATTCATTATCTTTAACTACCATTGTATTATCAATCTTAGTCGCTGCTTGAGGTAATACTCCTTTTGGAGTTATTACTCTGTTAGTACCGTATTTACATAATTTTTCCATAATCATTACACCTTTAATCCTAATATTTTTCTAGTCTCATTTGGACTCGCTATCTCTCGTCCATAAGTTTTAGCTATTCTTACTACTTCTTCTACTAAAGCTTTATTACCGAGGGCTTTTACACCTTTACTTATATATATATTATCTTCAAGTCCAACTCTTACGTGACCTCCATGTTTAATTGAAAGTTCAGCTAGTTTAAACTCAAATCTTCCAACACCTGCGACACTATATGTCGCATTACTTGGAATACTATCTTTTAAGAATAAGAAATCTCTTTCTTCACCTGTCATTCCCCCAGGAATTCCAAGCACAAAACTAAAATGAAGATGGTCTTTAATAAGACCTTTTTTATATAATCTTAATACTTGATCTACATGCATTTTCCCAAAACATTCAAGTTCTGGTAAAATACCTTTCTCATAAATCTTTTCAGCAAAATATATAACATCATTTTCACTATTAATAAATACTTCATCCCCACCAAAATTCACACTTCCACAGTCAAGAGTGCACATTTCAGGTTTTAAATAAATAGGTTGAAGTCTTTCATCATTACTCATTCCTACTGCCCCACCTGTTGAAGGCTGAATAATAACGCCAGGACATAACTCTTTAATAGCAATAATCGCTTCATCAAATCTTTTAACGTTTTGTGTAGGAGTACCGTCATCTTCTCTAACGTGAAGATGAATAATACTAGCACCAGCTTTATAAGCGTTATAAGCTTCAATAGCCATTTCTTCTACTGTGTAAGGTACATAAGGATTATCTTCTTTTGTTACTTCTGCGCCAGAGATGGCGCAGGTAATAATTAGCTTTTCCATTAGTATCTTTGACTGTCTTTAGGAACAATACACGTCCCACTTGCTTTTGCTACTAATACTTTTTCCTTAAGTACATGTGCAGCTGAAGCACTAATACTAGGGATAGCTTCAATTACTTTATATGCTTCAAACTCCATTTTGCGGGATGTATTACCTAATTCCTTAATCCACCCTGATACTTCTATATAATCTCCCGCATATAACGGAGCTAAAAAATCAACACTTTGATAAGCTCTAAATAATCCTTCATCGCCATCATTTCTAATTAACAACTCTGTTGCTACATCTCCAAATATTTGCATTATGAAAGCTCCGTCAACGAGTCCACCACCATAATGCGCTTGATGTGCACTAAGTCTCATTCTTAAAGTTACTTTTTCCATAATTAAACCTCCACTTTCATTTTAATTGGTTCATTCACTATTAAATTCGCTTCTGTTGCGTTTTTGATCTCTTCTATTGTGTACTCTGGATTATATTCAATTAAATGAATACCGTCCTCTTTTATAGCCATTACGCCCATCTCGGTCACTATCATATTAACTTGATTCTTTGCAGTTAGAGGTAATGTACATGCTTTTAAGATTTTAGGTCTACCTTTGTTAGTATGTGTCATTGCTATAATTACTTTTTTAGCACCAGTTACTAAGTCCATAGCTCCACCCATTCCAGGAACCATTTTTCCTGGGATGATCCAGTTAGCAAGGCTACCTGTTTCATCTACTTGTAGACTACCTAATACTGTGACATCAACATGTCCTCCTCTTATTATTGAGAAAGATAGTGTTGAATCAAAATACATACCACCTTCCAAGAGTGTAACTGGCTGACCTCCAGCGTTCGTTATATCTCTATCAAAATTGACTTCATTTGGCTTAGGTCCAAGACCTATAAGTCCATTCTCACTTTGTAAATTTATTGTAATATCGTCAGGTAAGAAATTAGCTACTAAAGTTGGAAGTCCAATTCCTAAATTTACAACGTCATTATCTTTAAATTCTTTCGCAACTCTCGCTGCGATAAAATTTCTAGTTTGTAGTTTATCCATTTATAATTCCTCCTTAATAACGTAGTCCACAAAAATATGAGGAGTCATTACATTGTCAGGATCAATTCTTTTTATTATTTCTCTAGCTCCAACTATTACAAGGTCTGTCGCTGTTGCCATAACTGGGTTAAAGTTTCTAGTTGTTTTTGTATATACTACATTTCCATATTCATCAACTGTAGTACCTTCTAAAATAGCTAAGTCAGCGCGCAAAGGTAACTCTAATATAAAGTCTTTACCGTTAGTATTTATAATTTGTTTACCTTCTTCAACGATAGTTCCTATCCCTGTAGGAGTTAAAATACCACCAAGTCCTGCACCACCTGCTCTAATTCTTTCAGCTAGTGTTCCTTGAGGAATTAAGATACATTCCATTTTACCAGCACTCATCAATTGTCCCGCTTCTGGGTTTAAACCAATATGTGAAGCAATTAATGTTTTTACTTGACCATTAGTAATCAGTTTTGCGATTCCTTTTCCAGGTAATCCTGCATCATTACATATTAATGTTAAGTCTTTAACTCCAATATTAACTAATTCATCAACAATAAACTCCGGAGTACCTACAACCATAAATCCTCCAACCATTATACTCATTCCGTCAAATACGTGATCTTTTAAGTTATTTATATTTAGTAATTTTTTCATAAAATGTACCTACTTTCTTGAGTATTATATTATTTCTTCTCTGGAGGCATAAGTTCAGCTTCCCCTATTATTACTACTACATCATTTTGGTTCTTAGCTACACAATCAAACCTAACTCTGTTTTTCATTATATCTACATCGGTCACAGTCACTGTCGCAGTGATTTCATCTTCAAAATAAACAGGTCTTCTAAAACGTAATGATTGTGTTAAATAGATTGAACCTTCACCAGGTAAATCCATTCCAAACACTTTACTAAATAATGAACCTACAAGCATCCCATGACTAATTCTCTTTTTAAACATAGTACCCGCGGCATATTCACTATCAAAATGCGCTGGGTTATAATCATTTGTAACTTCACCAAAAAGCTCAATATCATGCTCAGTTACTTTCTTTACTTGAAATGCAGTATCTCCGATTTTAATTAAATCAATTGTTTTCCCTTTCATAAAATCCTCACTTTCTAGAATATAAAAGAGCCGTTCATGTCAATAGACATAAACAGCTCATCATTTATAAAATGACAATGAATAAAGTGTGCCTTTATTCATCAAGTATCTACAATAAGGACACTGTAGATCTTTCGGCACGTTACTCCTTCTTAGACAGTATTTAGAGTCCTCTCTATTAACATCTGTCTAATACTCAATAATGTGCTCCTCTGTATTTAGTTTTCCCCTACAAAATCACTATAATTATATCTTAATATGTAAGCGTTTGTCAACCTTATTTATAAGGAGTTTTAAATAATCATTAGATAAAGAAAAAAGATGGAATTTCCATCTTTTTTACTTAACTTCTATTTCAATTATCTTATTTTTAAAATTGTTTGATGAGACAGTAATTTTAGCTATTCCAACTGTCCCTTTAGTCTTTAAGAAGAATCCAGTACTCCCACCTAAAAGCGCTAAACTAGGAGGTCCAATTAATTCAAGTGGTCCTGTGACTTTAATGTTTATTACTTCAGATGAATAAGTTAAAGGATTCAAAAATTCATCTAAATGTTTAACAATTACTCTAGTAGTTTCATAAGTGTTTATTTCAGTAATAACTTTATCATCTTGTTCAAGATATAAATCACTTATATGAGAAGTTCCAATTTCTTTATTTAAAACTAATTTATCATTAAGATATCCTTCAAAACGATAAGTTGTAGATTCTGCTCCCCATTTACCAACGTATTTTGCATATAATCTTAAAGCATCATCATATGTCATTTTGTTTTTAAATAGAAATCTTTTCAGTTTTATTTTGTATTTAAGAGGTAAATCTTTACCATGAACCATAATAGCTTTTAAGATATCTTTAATTCGATTTTTATCTCTCTTACTAAATGTTTCATTTTTATGGATTTGATTACCAATAAAGTCATCAATAATAACTGGAGGATGTGGTAAATCTTTATACATCTTAGATGGATAAAATTTACCAATTAACTCGTTATCTATAAAGAATTTTACATAATCAGTATTAGTTAAAACATATACTTGTTTTATTTCACTAGCTTCTTGTTCACCGATATTTAAATTAGATAAAACTTCTAAATATGGATTGATATCAGATTGGCTAGAATAAGCTGCTGCAGCGTATTTAGGTATTCTAAACATATCCATAACACCGTGGTAACAAATTCTATCTCCGCTACCAAAATCTTTATGAGTATTATAATCAAAAGCACACCAACCAATTGCCCCAGATATACCATTATATTTATATGAATCATTTTGAACTTTCAAATGACGTTTAGCTTGGTAAACACGATGCCATTCATCATCAAATTTCTTAGTAGGATACATATGTCCATTGTATTCAGTAATTAAATAAGGTACTTTCATTTTAGTAACTTTTTTAGATTCTTCTAAGCCTTCATTTATACCTCTATGAACGAAGTCATTATATGTATAAACATCTTCAAAAAAGTGACTTCCTTTAAAGTTTCTAACTCCACCTGTTGGTCTAAACTCATCAAGTGATTTAGCTAAGATATTTGTTTTCTTATAAAACTCATCATTATCTGAAGATTCATTTATTCTTACTCCCCAAATAACTATTGATGGATGATTATAATCTCTAAAAATCATTTCTTCAACATTCTTTAAAGCTACTTCTTGCCATTCTTCATTACCTATATGTTGCCATCCAGGCATCTCATCAAAGACAAGTAATCCTATCTCATCACATCGATCTAGGAAATGCTTTGAAGGTGGATAGTGACTACTTCTTACTATATTACAACCAAGTTCATACTTAAGAATATCAGCATCTTTCCTTTGTGCATTTCTTGGCATTGCATAGCCAACATAAGGAAATGATTGATGTCTATTTAATCCTCTTAGTTTAGTATTTTCTCCGTTAATATAGAATCCTTCAGTTGTAAATTCTACTCTTCTACTTCCAAAAGTTGAAGAGTAAGATAATACATTATCTATTAAAATATCTAAACTATACATAACTGGATTATCAATACTCCATCTATCTAAGTCCATTAATTGAGATACTTGAATTTCATCTCTAAAATAGTATTCTCTTTCAAAGCTATTAACTAACTCATCACCTTTATAGATATTATAAGTAAATACTTTACTATTCTTTTCATCATAGTTTAAGAACATTTTAATTTCTAAGCTATCTGCGTCGTAATATATAAAAGCATGATTAATATAAGATTGTATTTGTTCCTCAATATATACTTCTCTATATATTCCACCATATGTTAAATAATCAACTACAAACCCGTGTGGAGGTATATCTATTCTCTCTGTAGAATCAACCATTACAAAAATCTTATTAGATCCATTTATTAAGTTATCAGTTATATCTACATCAAAAGGTGTATACCCACCTTTATGACTAATAACATGCTTGTTATTAACATAAACTATAGAATACTCCATAACTCCGTCAAAATGTAAAATGTAGCGTTTACCTTTTTTCTTTTTAAACTCAAAAACTTTTTGATAACTACTAATAAATTGGTAAAGTTTTTCAGAGAAATTATTATAAGGTAATTCGATATTTGTATGTGGTATATTTATCTTCTTACTTTTAGGAAAGTTTTCAATAAATTTCTCGTTATATTTTGGGACATAATCCCAATCATAATTTAAATGAAATACTTTAAGTTTTTGTCTTTTCATACTATCACCTCTTATTACTTTTAAAAGATTTAACAAATCAAAATTGACATTAAATATTTAAGCTAATATATGTTGCTTAAGGCTATCTAAAACTCTTTATGATATGTATTTATAGCGGTCAAAACTAATTGACCGTAATAAATACAATATATTTTTAAATAAATAATAACCTTATTTTACAGTGTTTATTAAGTAAAAATGTCTAATGACCATTAAATACATAGTTAAATTACATATGTATTAAATAAAATATGTATATTTTCAATATATTTTATATATTTTTGATACATAAAATAGCAATAATTATAGTTGTCATTTAATAAATACTTAATTATTTTTTAGATATTTTAAATCTATAAAGAGTCTTATGATAGTACTTTTCATCACTCTTTAAAATACTATTATTTAGTCCCTTAATATTGATTCCATTTGGCTCGTTTTGTGTCTCAAAACAGATACCTAAATGCTTAACATGTTCTCTACCAAAAAGCAGGTCTTTCATATCAGGATAGTTATGTGTATAAACAACAATACAAGGGTAACTTGTATATACTTCTAATTCTCTTTTTGAAATTGGATCTTTTAAAATGATTTGTTTATATTCAAAGCCAACATCATCAAGTATAAATGGATGATCTACTCCAAGTGTTGGAATATTATAAACGGCTTCATTTAGGGTTTCTTTAAAATCTCTCTCTTTCTTAAAATCAAATATTGTTTCATTTACTGGACTTACTTTATAAGGAACAAACTTATCATCTAGTTCTATATAATTAGATGAATTAACTTGTAATGAATGACTTAATATTTTATCCTTTATATTTCCTGATAAATTGAAATATGCGTGATTTGTAATATTCAATAATGCATCTTTATCTGTTGTTCCTTCAAACTCTATTAATAGTTGTGTACTTGAAACTGTATAAGTGATTTTTATTTCTTGATTTCCAGGAAATGAAGATTCACTTTCTTTTTTATGATATTCAAAAATAACTTTAGTAGAATCTTTTAGTTCTTTCACTTCATAACTAAAGAATTTAAAAGCAAAACAATCACTTCCTGAGTGAAGATTTTCACTTTCTAAAAAGTTCTTTTCTACGTTGATTTCATTATCATTTATTACATATTTAGCATCCTTAATGCGACCACTGTTTGGACCTATAGTAGCATTTAAGTACATTTCGTTTTCTATATATGATTCCAAATCATTATAAGCTAACAATATATTCTCCATAACCCCAGATTCATCAGGAACAAAGATACTCATTATTGTAGCTCCATAATCCATAAAAGTAACTTTTATGTCTTTTTGATTTACTTCAATAAAGGTGAACTCTTTATTTCTTACTTTATATTTATTTATTAAGTGCATTTATTAATAAAGAGATAAACTTGTTAAAATTTTCAATTCCTGAAGGAGTTTGTTTAAATACTCCAGAATCTTCTAAACATCTCATAAATTTATCTGCGACTTGATCATTGATAAATTTTTCTATCTCTTCACCTTTATATCTATCCTTTAATTCTGTTAACCAGTCTTTGTGAATAGCTAATTCTTGAGTCAATTCTACGTTATTTATTAACGCATTTTTAACTGCTTTTAGCTCCTCTTTAAGTCGAGCAGGTAGTACAGCTAAGCCCATAACCTCTATAAGTCCAATGTTTTCCTTCTTAATATTATGGTGTGTTGGATGAGGATGGAAGATACCTAGTGGGAACTCACTTGATGTCAAATTGTTTCTTAGTGTCATATCTAGTATATATGTATCCCCATTTTTTCTAGCAATTGGTGTAATTGCGTTATGAGGAACATCAGTGTTTGAATAAATACCAGATTCTTCATCTGAATAGTTTTCCCAGAATTCAAATAATTTTATTGCTTTATCAATTAATTGTTCTCTATTTGTAGATTCAAGTCTTATAACACTTAGTGGCCAAACTAAATATTTAAAAGATACTTTTCCAATTTTACTAATAAATACTTCTTTGGCATCTTCGATAGGAAAATGATGTCTTCCTCCTTGATAATGTTCATGACTTAAAATTGAACCACCAACAATTGGAAGTCCTGCATTAGATCCTAAAAAATAATGAGGGAACATATCTACAAAATCAAATAATCTTTTAAACGTATTTTCTGAAACATTCATAGGAATATGATCTTTCATTAAAACTATTGAATGTTCATTGTAATATACATAAGGTGAGTACTGAAGATAGAACTCTTCTTGATTTAAATTTAGTTTAATAATCCTATGATTTGATCTACCAGGATGAGTATTATTTCCATAAAATCCAACGTTCTCTTTGCATAGTAAACATAGAGGATAATCAGTATCATTTTTACCTGATTGTGCTATGATATCACGAGGATCTTTCTCAGGTTTACTAAGATTAATTGTCATATCTAAAATTCCGTATTTAGTAGTTGACTGCCATTTAATATTCTTGGCAATTCTATCATTTTTTATATAATTATTGTCTTGTGACATCTTATAGAAAAAGTCAGTTGCTTTAACTGGGTTTTCATTGAAAAGGTGGTAAAATGTCTTATTTAAGTCTGATGGAAGTGACGAAAATACGTCCATTAGCTTAGATTCGAATAAATCACGTTGTTTTGTTGAATTTGGAGTAAAAAGTCTATTATTGTATGCAAAGTCTAAAATTAGGTTAAGTATGATAGACAGTTGTTTTACTCTTTTATTATCATTGCTTACATAGTGCTGTTGTTTAACCTTTAGTATATCGGTCACGCGATTATACGAATATTCAAAATCCTCGTTTTGAATCAGTCTTTTTTCAATTGCATAGTTAATTAGATCAATTATATGATTATTTATCATCATTTTTGAACCCCTCCTTGTGCAATTGATGGAATCTCCATGCTGACGAGATAATTTCTTTCACATCTTTATGTTTCTTTATCCATCCTAGTTCTTTTTCTGCTTTTTGACTAGATGCAATAAGTCTTGCAGGATCTCCAGCTCTTCTATCAGATAATATTGCTGGAATTTCATGTTTTGTAACCTCTCTTGCAGCTTCGATCATCTCTAGTACACTGTACCCTTCTCCACTACCTAAATTATAGAAATTACTAGTGTTATTTTTCTCTAAATTCTTCATTGCAAGAATGTGTGCTTCTATCAAATCTTCTATGTGAATATAGTCTCTAATACATGTCCCATCTGGTGTATCATAATCAGCTCCAAAGATACTAATTTTATCTCTTTTTCCAAGAGGAACTTGTAAAATTAATGGAATTAAATGAGTCTCAGGATTATGACTTTCTCCGATTTCTCCAGTGTAATATGCTCCTGCAACATTGAAATATCTTAGTGCAATATACTTAATTCCGTGTGCAATATCTGCCCATTTCATCATTTTTTCCATAGCTAATTTAGTTTCTCCATACGCATTTGTTGGAGTTTCTGTAAATTCTTCAGTTATAGGTGATACATCTTTATCTCCATATACTGCAGCTGTACTACTAAATACTATCCTTTTTACATTAGCTTGATTCATTGCTTCAAGTAAAACCTTTGTCCCATATACATTATTTTCATAATATTTAAGAGGTACTTGCATACTTTCCCCGACTAAGCTAAAGGCTGCAAAGTGAATTACTGAATCTATTTTGTTTTTATTAAGAACCTCTACTACTTTATCTAGTTCTCTTATATCGATGTTATAAAAATTAGCTCTTTTATCTATAGCTTCACTATAACCTGTAGATAAATTATCTATTACTGTAACCTTATATCCTCTTTCAAGTAATATTTTTACTGCATGGCTTCCAATATATCCTGCTCCACCTGTTACTAATACATTCATAATAAATCCTCACTTTCTAACTTTTTTGCTCCATTACTAGTTTTTACTTTATAGAAATCTGCTTTATGTCCAACTTTATTTAAGTAATCTTTTTTTACATTTTTAATTACATCATGCACTATATCTGTTTTTACTAGATTTATCGTACAACCGCCAAACCCAGCCCCTGTCATCCTGCTACCAGCTGCCCCATTTGCTCTAAATGAATCAACTAGAACATCTAATTCTCTACATGAAACTTCATATAAGTCTCTAAGTGAATCATGACTTTCATTCATTAACTTACCAAATGCTATAAAATCACTTGATCTTAATGCCTCTACTGCTTTCACAGTACGATCATTTTCAAATATTGCATGTTTTATTCTATTGTTAATTATTTTGTCATCTATAAGATTACTAATCGATTCATAATCTTTCACCAAAATATCACAAAGATTATTAAATTTGATATTTTCATTTTTCAATATCTCAATTCCTTTATCACATTCTTCTCTACGTTCATTATATTTAGAATCTGATAAACTCCTTTTTTTATTAGTATTAGCTATAACAAGTGTATATTCCCCTAACTCTAGCGGTACAAGCTCATATTCTAAAGTATCAGTATTTAAGTATATTGCTTTATTAACTTCACTCATACCTACTGCGAACTGATCCATTATTCCACAGTTAACTCCTATATACTCATTTTCTACTATTTTAGCTGTTTTTACAATATTAATCATATCAATATCTAAATTATATTCTTCTTTTAGTACAGTCCCAATTAATACCTCTAGTGAAGCACTAGAAGATAGTCCTGCACCGTTTGGTAAATTACCATATATTAAGATGTTTAATCCACTTTTTATACTATATCCCATATCCACAAAGCTCTCAACCATGCCTTTTGCGTAGTTTGCCCAGTTATCTATATTTTTATAACTCATATCTTCTAAAGAAGCTACTCGCTTTCCAAACTTTTTAAAATTTGATGAAAGAAAATGAAATTCATTATCTTCTCTTTTAGTTACAAATGCGTATGTGCCTAAATTTATTGCAGTAGGGAAAACATTCCCTCCATGATAATCTATATGTTCACCAATTAAATTTACTCTTCCTGGTGAAAAATATTTATTTATTTCTTTAGTACCTAGAAAATCTAAATTACTATCTATTATATCTTGAATTTTCATTATATTCTCCTTAGTAAAATTTTACTTTAAAGTTGCTCTATTTACTATTTTAGTTGGAATAACTTTCTTAATCGGAATGATTCTTCCATCAATTTTTTCAAGTACAGAATTTAGTGCTTGTTCGCCCATAAATTCTGTGTATACATGTACCGTTGATAATGGCGGATAAGTATATTTAGATGTATGATTATTATTAAATCCAAATAACCCTATCTCTTCAGGCACTTTTAGTCCTTTTTCATGTATAGCTCTTAGTGCTCCTATTGCGATTGCATCATTAGCACAAAAGTATACTTCAGCTCTTGTTTTAGCTTTTAATGCTTCTTTCATTAATTTATATCCAGATTCACTTGAGAATTTACCAACATGAATAAATTTAGTATTTATTAAGCCTTTTTGATATAGATAGTCTCTAAATACAAGTTCACGTTTTTCTCCTAGTTTTACACTACTACTTACATGTTCTATACCGCCAATATATCCAATGCGTTTGTAACCTTTTTTTATAATTATTTGTAATACATCTCTAACTGCTGTGTTAAAGTCAATAACAACACTATCGAATACATCCTCATTAGGACTAGAATCAACAAATACAATATTATTAGTTACTGATTCAAAAGAACTGATTTGAGTTCTAGAGAATTTACCAATACATATCATTCCATTCACTCCAGCAATGGTGTTTAAATCGTACTCTCCATTATCTTTGTAGATAAGAACGGTATTTATGTTAGATTTGATAGAAACCTGCTCTATACCTCTTCTAATCTGCATGTAATAAGGATCATCAATTTCTTCGTGTATATTGTACCAATGCACAATGGCAATGGTCAACTTATTACTTGATTTAAGTCTTACTCTATTACGAGGAGTTTTGTAGTCCATTTTTATAGCAGTACTAATTATCTTTTTCCTGATGTCTTCACTCACACTTAAAGAAGTATCATTGTTTAAAACTCTAGATACAGTTGTTATTGAAACATCAATTTTTTTAGCTATTTCTTTTAAAGTTGCCATAGTTTCACCTCAATTAAAAATCTTCAGTAAAATTATACCATAATTTTACTGAAGATTAAAGGTTTTACCTGAAATTAGATAAATCTATTTTTAACTTATTGTTTACAACTTTTTTGAATCCTTCGAATATCTCATATGTAACTTTAGCATCTTCTAATGCATTATGAGCTTGAGGATTCTCAATATTTGAATAGGTTTTGTAGGCATTAAACAATCCTAAATCATTCTTAAGATTAAAGAAGTTCTTATGAAGTTTTAAAAGATTAATATATCTAGTCCTATTTTTCAATGTTGGAACATTATTTACTCTATATGAATCTCTTAATGCCAAAAAGTCATTCCTACCCCATACAATGATTGCAGGCTTGTGCGCTTTTACTACCGCACTAAAGTGATTATAGAATTCTTTGAATTCTATTCCATTATTAATTTCTTCTTGGGTGATTTTTAAGAATTTTAGTGTTCTTTTTGTAAGTTTAGGATGAATCGTTGGTCTTATAAGTTCATTATACTCTTCTATTATATTATTATTCTCATCAACTAGGTAAAATCCAACTTGGATTATTTCTTGAATAAAAGACTTATCTACGTTATAAGGATGCATTGACATTTCTAAATCTAGAAACATTTTGCATTTTAGACTATTAATAAGATCTTTAGTACCTTTCTTAATATTCTTGATATCGTAGTATACTATATTCTTACGGTATCTTATTGCCATTACCTTAATTATATAGTCTACAGTGTATACTTTTGTCTTTTTGTAGATTCTAGGTTCTTCTTCTATAACAAATTGGATAAATCTTGATATTTCCAAGTATTTACCAATTCTATTTAATAGTGATCTTTGTAAGTAAAAGAAAGTTTGTCGATCTTTTACTTTTAATCCTATTATTCGTTCTTCTTCATTTATGTAGAATATTCTTCCACTTATTATTGTTTTCATGTAATCACCTATCATATTATATCATAGTTTTAGTTTTCTTTTAGTTTTTCGATTAAATTTAATGCTATTTTCTCATTTATACCTAAAGAAGTTAGTTCTTTTATAGATGCAAACTTAATTAGATTCACTGATTTATATTTTTTAAGTAGTTTTTCTTTTGTTTTTGGACCAATTCCTTCTATTTCATCTAGTATTGAATTGAAAATACCTTTACCTCTGATTTGTCTATGATAATTTATAGCAAATCTGTGTGCTTCATCTTGTATTCTAGTAATTAGATGAAATACATCACTTTTCTTATCAATTTCTATCTTATCTAAGTTACCATTTAAGATATGATTTGTACTGTGGTTATTGTCTTTTACAATTCCAGCAATAGGAATATTTAAATCTAGTGAATCTAGTATCTCTTTTGCTGCATTTATTTGTTGAATTCCTCCGTCTACTAGTAATAAGTCTGGTTTTCTAAGATTTTCCATAAGTACTTTGTAATATCTTCTATATATAACTTCTTTCATTGTATGATAATCTGAAGCTTTATTATCTAATGATTTAATTCTAAATTTTCTATAATCCTTTTTAGAAGGCTTTCCATTAATAAATACTACCATACTACTTACAGCATCTGTACCAAATAGATTTGAGTTATCAAATGCTTCTATTACATAAGGAGTTGGAAGATCTAATAGATTACCAAGCTTATCGATACTATTAATTGTTCTATCTAACTCTCTTTTTACTATTTCAGTCTTCTGAATTAATGACTCTTTTGCGTTTATTATGGCCAATTTAAGAAGTTTTTCTTTATCTCCTTTTTGTGGTTTAACTATTTTTGTGTTTAAGTATTTAGATAATGTCTCTGAATCAAGTTCAAATGGTACAAATATCTCTTTTGGTACTATGTTTTTTTCATAAAATTGTGCGATAAAATCTTCAACAGATTTTAATGGTTCTGAATAGTATTCAAAAAGCTCTTGATGCCTCGCAGATATTTTTCCATTTCTAATAAAGAATATCTCCATAGATAGTAAATACTCATTATAATAGTAACCTATAATATCTCTATCCTTTAGATCACTTAAGTTAATCTTTTGTTTATTAGTTGTTGTTTTAATACTATCTATAACCTTTTTGTACTCTGAAGCTTTTTCGTATTCCATTAAATCACTTGCTATATGCATCTTTTCTTCAATACTTTTTATAACATCTTTTGTATCACCTTTTAAAAACTTTTTAATACTTTTTATAATTTGCTCGTAATCATCAATAGTTACTTGTTTAATACATGGGGCTAAACATTGGCCCATATGATAGTATAAACAAGCTTCTTTTGGCAATCTAATACACTTTCTAAGTGGATATATATTATTAAGAAGTTTAACTGTTTCCCTGGCAGCTCTTACGTTCGGGTAAGGGCCAAACAGCACTCTAGACTTCTTAGTGATATTTCTTGTTACTATTAATTTAGGATGTTTTTCTGTAGTTACTTCAATGTATGGATATGTTTTATCATCAGTAAGCATAATATTATATCGAGGGTTGAATTTCTTAATTAAATTCAATTCTAATAGCAATGCATCTAGCTCACTATGAGTAATTATATATTCAATATCATTTATATTCATAACAAGTCTACTGGTTTTAGCATTATGACTACCTGTAAAATAAGAAGCAACACGCTTCTTTAGATTTTTAGCTTTACCAACATATATGATAACACCATCTTTGTTTTTAAATTGATATGATCCAGGAAGTTCTGGGATAGTTGCTATTTTTTCTTTAAACAATATAATCACCTTCTAAGCTAGATCTGATTTATCTCCAAACAATGCAATATATACACTTTTAAATGTAACTAAATAAATATTCACTAATTCGGAAGCAGTTTCTTCTTTACCAGTTTTAATCCATCTTGATAGTAATGTCCATGCAGAAGATGCTACTATTTCCATAGTATATTTTTCTGATTTTTCATTAGGTTTAACAATTTTATAAAACTTATCTCTTTGCATGTTAATTATATCTAAAATACCTTGAACCATCAAGTATTCTAGATTAGTTTTTATAACTGTTGAAATTAATTTTTCTTCTTCATCTACACTGTTAAAAAAGTTCTGAATTAGAAAGATTTCATCTTCATGGTCAAGCTGTTTATAGCGATTTACTATATCTACATAAAAGAACTCGAAGAACATCTTGACTTTTAACTTAATAATATCATCTTTCGTACTGAAATTACGGTAAAATGTTGCTCTAGATATACCTGCTTTAGTGATAATATCAGTTATTTTTATCTTATCGTATTCATTGTTTTCTAGAAGTTTGTATAGAGCTTCAAATGTCCACTCTCTTGTATACTTAATTCTCATGTCTAGTTTCTCAATACTGAACATAATGTACCTCCTTGTATCATATGATTTTTATTTATTGTGTTCTCTTTCTATATATTATAACATACAAGTGTAAACGATACAAATGTATGTTATTGATATCTATGTATTGAAAGGTGATGATTGTATGAAAATGCTTATTGATTTGATTTTTAGTAGAAGAAAGCTAGTTATCCTACTCTTTTCTATGTTCTTGCTTCATGGAATATACAGTTATATAGTAATACCTAAACAAGAAATGCCAACTATTGATACTCCTTATATGGTATTAGTAGTTACAGCGCCTAGTTTAAGTGCTAACGACATGAATGAAACTGTTGTTGATGATATTGAAAAAGTTATTTTGACTTACGCAGACGTAGATAATGTACGTAGTACTGTCTATGATAATTATGCAGTAATCATTTCTGTATATAATTTTAGTGCTGAAGATCCAGATAAGTTAAGTTATGATATTTTTACTAAAATTAGTAATCTTTCACTTAATGATAGTGTAACTGATATTTCTTATTCTTCTAACTTTGATGATCCACATATTATATTTTCTGTTCATTCTAACTCAATGACTGATGAGGAACTGATTAGTTACAGTGAAGAATTTAAAAACGACTTAATGCTACTAGATGAAATACAGACTGTTCAGATTGATAGTGTATTTCAAAATGAAGTAGTAATAGTTCTAGATTCAGAGAAGATTGGATTGTACGGTATAGATATTTATGAAGTGTATCAAATACTATATGCTAACTCTTTAAATTTGCCCCTTGGGGGCATAAGTACAGCATATGGAATTATAAGTATAAATGGTACTATTGAGATTGATGATATTAGTAGTTTAGAGAACATGATTATCATACCTGAAATACCATCGATTACTGAAACAATTTACTTAAAAGATATTGCATCTATCTCACTTGAAAATACTAGTGAAAAGATATATAAATTCAATGATGAAAAATCTGTATTTCTTAGTTTATATTTTAAAGAAGATGTAGATTTTACAAAAATGGGTGATGAAGTTACGGCTCTAAAAGGTAACTTTTTAGAAGAAAATAGTAATTTAGACCTCTCTATAGATGATATGCTGTTTTTACCTGATTATGTCAATCAACAGATTAACAATGTTTTTCATAGTCTTTTAATCTGTATTTTAGTAGTAATGATTATTGTATTTATAGGTATAGGATTTAGAAATAGTATCCTAATTATTTTAACAATTCCTCTTATAATATTCGCTACAATATCAGTGCTATATATCTTTGGTTTTGAGTTGCATAAACTTACTATTGTTGGACTCATTGTTGCAATAGGAATACTGGTAGATAATTCTATTGTTATTACTGAAGGAATTAAGCGTCACCTAGATCAAGGACTGGATAGATTAACAAGTGCTAAAAAAGCAATTTATGATAATTCTATTCCTGTTTTGAGCTCTACATTGACAACAATAGCTGCATTTATAGTATTAGTATTATTACCTGGTTTTCTAGGTGAAATAGTATCTAGCATGCCTCTAACTGTAATAATAGCTATTTCACTCAGTTATATAGTAAGTATGATTCTAAGTCCTGTACTTGCAACATTGTTCCTAAAGAGGTCTAAAAGTATAAAGAGCAAAAAGAAAAGTATACATGAAAAGAATATAAAATCAATGATCAGCTTTACAATTAGATTTCCATTAGTCTGGATTTTCGTTAGTATTATACTTCTGGTTTCAAGTGTATATTTTGCATTTAGTAATCAACAAATTGATTTATATCCTAATGATGAAAGAGGAGTTTTGTACATAGATATTGAAAATAACATTTTAGGTAATTTAGAATCAACTAATGAATTAAGCACTGAAATAATAGACACTTTTAGAGATAATCCTGATGTAATAAACTATTCTACTAGCATTGGTGGAAACTTACCAAGCTTCCATTTTAGTGCTAAACTAATAAATGAAAGAAAACATGTTTCAAGAATCTATATAAACTTAGATTTAAATGAAAAAGATCTTCTAATTTACCAAAAAGAATTAGAAGAAATACTTAGTTCCATTGAAGGTGCAAGAATTACTGTTAATAATATAGAATTAAGCCCTCCACTAGCACCTTTAATAGTATCTTTAAAAGGTGATAACTTAGATCAGTTAGACTTGGCTAGCGATAAGATATTTGAAGATATAAAAAAATTAGATAGTGTTAAGAGCTATACTGAAACTACTAATATTGAATCATTGAAGTATAACATTGTGTATGATCTTGAGAATATTAGTAATAAGTTTTTGACCAAAGCAGAGATAGATCAAATCATTGCAATGAATCTAAATGGACTTGATTTAAATGCGTTTATTTATAATAATGAAACAATTAACATAAGTATCAATAGTGATATTGAAATAGTAGAAGATATTTTAGATTTAGAAATTTATAGCAAAACTTTGGACACTGTTTTTACACTAGATGAATTTATAAATATTGAAAGCGACATCGGATATAGTGTAATAAATAAAATAGATAATACTGGAACAAATTACATTGAATTATATTATTCTGAAACTTCAAGCTTAGCAAAATTAGAAAATGATGTTGAGACAATTATTGGTAATTACTCTCTTGGAAAAATCGAAGTTGAATATGACGGTGAAAATAAAATGTTCGAAGAGATTAGTGGCGACTTAATTACTGCAAGTTTTATCGCTTTAATCTTAATTTATATAATTATGTTCATACAATTTAATAATTTTGTTAAACCATTGATAGTTTATTTGACCATTCCACTTAGTTTCACTGGTAGTTTTATGGCATTAATCGTCTTTAACTGTCCAATTACAGCAACTAGTCTAATAGGTATGGTCAGTCTCATAGGAGTTACTGTAAATACGGGTATTTTACTTGTTGAGTACATCAGTAGAAATCATGAAAATGGCAGTGATGTTAGGCAAGCATGTGTTGATGCAGTGTATATGAGATTTAGACCAATTATACTTACAAGTTTAACTACAATTTTCGGATTAATTCCATTACTTTTAACTGGTGGAAATTTCTTTAGACCATTAGCAATAACATTTATGGGTGGTATGATTACTAGTACGATATTAACGATATTTCTTATACCAAGTGTGTACTATTTAATATATAATAAGCCAAATAAAAAGAAGATTAGTGAGTAATCACTAGTCTTCTTTTTTCATATCTTTCATTACTTCTTTTAGGCCTCTATCAATTTTATTAGCATAGTCAAGTGTTCCATCATACTTAAAATGTAATTGAGGTGTCTTTCTCATATTGATTCTTCTTGCTAAATTTGATCTAATGAAAGCCTTTGACCTATCTAAAGCTTTCCTAGTAGCTTCTTTTTTGTTATCTCCACCAAGTATTGTATAGAATATAGTTAAATGACTATAGTCTCCTGCAAGTCTAACCTCAGTTAAAGTAATAAACCCTATAGATGTATCTTTAACTTCAGTTCTAATTATGTCAGCTAGAGTACGTTGAATTGTGGATTCTAATCTTTTTAGTTTTGACATTATCTTTTAATTTCTCTCTCAACTGACGCTTCGAAAACGTCACCTTCTTTGATATCATTAAATTTTTCAATCATTATTCCACATTCAAATCCTTCTCTAACTTCTTTAACATCATCTTTAAATCGTTTTAATGATGCCATTTTACCTTCATAAACCACAATACCTTCACGTAAAATTCTAACTAAAGAATTTCTCTCTATTGTACCATTAGTAACGTATGATCCAGCAATTGTTCCTACTTTAGAAATTTTGAATGTTTCACGAACTACTGCTTGTCCTGTTACTACTTCTTCAAATTCTGGGTCTAACATTCCTGTTAGTGCTAATTCAATTTCTTCTAATGCTTTATAGATAATATTATAAAGTCTTATCTCAATTCCTTTTTCTTTTGCAATATCTCTAACACTTGCCATTGGTCTAACATTGAATCCAATGATTAATCCGTTTGACGCTAATGCTAAAGTTACATCAGTTTCAGTAATTGTTCCAACACTTGCTCTAATTATATCTATTTTTGCACCTTCAATATCAATTTTTTCAATTGAAGCTTTTAATGCTTCGATTGAACCATGAGTATCACCTTTTATGATTAATCTTAATTCTTTAAGGTCACCTTCATTAATTTGATTAAAGAGATCTTCAAAAGAAACAGCTTTTCCAACTCCTCTTTCTTCTCTCCATGTTCTATGTGCTCTTTCTTCAGCAATTAATCTTGCTTTTCTTTCGTCAGTAAAGACCATAAATGAATCTCCAGCTTGTGGCACGTCATTTAGTCCTGTTACTTCTGCAGCCTTACTAGGCCCTGCAATATCAATTCTAGTATTTGAATCATCAACCATTGCTCTTACTTTACCAAATGTATCACCAGCAACTAATATGTCTCCAACTTTTAAAGTTCCGTTTGCAACAAGTAATGTAGCAACAGGTCCTTTTCCTTTATCTAATTTAGATTCAATTACATTTCCTGAAGCTAATCTGTTTGGATTTGCTTTGTATTCATTCATCTCAGCAGTTAATTGTATCATTTCAAGTAAATTGTCTACACCTTCTCCTTTTAAAGCAGAAAGTTCACAGAATATAGTTTGTCCTCCCCATTCTTCAGGAACAAGATCAAAAGCAGAAAGTTCTTGTTTTACTTTATCTGGGTTTGCACCTACTAAATCAATTTTATTAACTGCAACTATAATTGGAACTCCTGCAGCATTTGCATGATCTATTGCTTCTCTAGTTTGTGGCATTACTCCATCATCAGCAGCTACTACTAAAATAGTAATATCTGTAACTTGTGCTCCACGTGCTCTCATCTCTGTAAAAGCAGCATGACCAGGTGTATCAATAAACGTTATTAATTTACCGTTTTTCTTTACTTGGTATGCACCAATATGTTGAGTTATACCTCCAGCTTCACCTTCAGTTACTCTTGAATTTCTAATAGTATCAAGTAAAGTAGTCTTACCATGGTCAACATGTCCCATTATTGTAACAACAGGTGGTCTTTCTACTAAGTCATCTTCTTCATCTTTAATTTCGATTTCCTCAAATCTTGTTAAATCAGTCATAATTTCGTTTTCCATATCAAACCCAAATTCTATAGCTAATAATTCAACTGTTTCACGATCAACAGTTTGTGTTTGAGCAGCCATAATACCTAGACCCATTAATTTCTTGATAATTGTTGTTGGTGTTACTTTTAATCCATCAGCAATATCAGCAACAGTCATATCAGGTGCGTAGTATAATACTCCTTCACCTTTATCTTGAGTTACTTGAGGAATGTTTGTTACTCTTGTATCTTGCTTTTTAGTTTTTTTGATGTTCTTTTTTGCCATCAAAAATCACCTCTTTCTTTAGGAATTCATGTATTCTTTAAATTTATCTATAAATCCCTTATCTGTAACTAATATAACCTTACGGTTCTCTTTACCAATGGCTTTTGAGAGTTCATCGGTAGTAAATGTATTTATAACTAGAGCTCCGTACGTATCAGTTTTGTTTATTATTTTACCTGAAATATTCTTTCCAGCATCACTTGCTAAGAACACTAAATTATGTGGTCCCTTAGGAAGTGCTTTTAATACAAATTCTTCTCCTAGTGTTATCATTCTTGCTCTTGCAGCAAGACCTAGAAGGTTTAATGTTTTATTCATCTTTAAATAGTCCTAATAATTGTTCGTAAATTTCTTCAGGTATTTTAATAGCTAGGTGTCTATCTAATTTTTTTGTTTTAATTGCTTTTTCAATAACTTTTAAATCACGTTTAAGATATGCTCCACGTCCATTTAACTTTCCAGTTATATCAACATTTACAATACCTTCTTTATTTTTAACAACTCTAATCAATTCTTTTTTTGGAAGTTGCTCATTAGATATAATACATTTTCTTAGTGGAACTTTGTGGTTATGCATTATCTAACCTTCTGTATCTAATACCATCTTCTTTAGCTTGAGTAATAGATTTAATTTCTATTTTCCATCCACTTGATTGAGCTGCAAGTTTTGCATTTTGTCCTTTAATACCTATTGCACTTGTTAAATCTTTATCTTTAACAATAACTAAACCTTGTTTTTTCTTTTTATCAGGGTTTATCGCAATTATTTTAGCTGGCTCTAAAGCGTTTTGAATTAATATCATTGGATCTTTACTCCATTCGTAGATATCAATTTTTTCACCTTGTAAAGCTTCTAAAACTTCTAAGATACGAGAACCTTTATATCCTACAACACTACCTACAGGATCTACATTAGAATCATGTGAATAAACAGCAACTTTACATCTGTCTCCAGCATCTCTTGCAATTCCCATTATTTCAACAGTACCATCATGAATCTCAGGACATACTTGTTCAATTAATCTCTTAACTAAGTTTTTATCAGTTCTTGATACAAACACTTTTGGTCCCTTAGTAGTCATTTCTACTTTAGTAATATAAACTTTTAATCTTGAACCAACACTTGCATCATCACTTCTTAATAACTCTTTTCTAGGTAAACTAGTTTCTAAGTTTTGACCTAAATCTAAAGTAACAAAATCTCTATTCAGAGAAACGATTTCAGTATTAATCATTTCGTTTTCTTTTTCCTTAAAGATTTCGAATGCTCTTTCTCTTTCTAATTGCTTTAATCCTTGAGTAAGAATTTGTTTTGCACTTGAAGCTGCAATTCTACCAAAGTCTTTAAGTTTCTCTTTAACAGTTATTGTATTACCAATCTTAGCACTTTTTCTTCTTAGTTTTGCATCAGCTAAACTCATTTCACCAGGATTAACTGCTTCTTCAACTACGATATAATCCGCAACTAATTGAATTTCATTTTTATCTTCATTAAAAGAAATTCTTGCGTTTTCTGAAGTATTATGAACTTTTTTATATGCATTTAAAAGTCCTCTACCCATTATTTCTAAAATCTTTTCTTTTTCTAATCCTCTTTCAATAGCTATTAATTCTAAAGCTTTAAAGAAATCTTTACTAATCATTTTATTATCCTCCTAAAAGATGATAGTTAGTCTTATATAACTAACATCAATATAATTAACTTTTGTAGTTCTTTTATTTTTTTGTAATACTTCTAAGAATCCATCTTTAAAGGATTTAAGTTTACCTTCAAATTTTTGATCCATAGTTTCGATATATACATTTTTACCAATAGCTCTTTCAATTTCTTCACTGTTTCTTAATTCTCTTTCAGCTCCAGAACTTGCAACTTCTAAATTATAAGCTTCATTGAATGGATCATTAATATCAAGTTCTTCACTTAATGTTTTTGAAACTATAACACAGTCATCAATATCAATAAAAGTATCATTTTCAATTAATATTTCAAGAACATAATCGTTTCCTCTTTTTTCATAAATAACATCATATAAATAGTATCCTAAATCTTCAACTATCTTTTTAAATTTTTCTTTTAGTTTTTCCATGGTTTACTCCTTTAATCAAAATAAAGAGCGGGTTTCGACCCACTCTCTAACTCATATGCAATGATAGTTTATCATAATATAATATATAAATCAAGTATCTTATATCTAATATTAAGTATTACTATTAATATGATGCATTATTATACTTCCAGCTACTCCAACATTTAGACTTTCAACTTCACTTATTTTAATAGTGACGTTTTTATTAGTGTTCTTTAAAACATCTAAAGATAGCCCGTTACCTTCATTACCTAAAATAAGAACTACTCTATCTAAGGCTCTAATTGATTCTAATGGTTCTCCTTTTAATGATGTTCCTATATACGTATAATCACGATATAAATTCATAAAATCTAACGTACCCATTTCAATAAAATTAAGTTTAAACATTGCTCCTTGTGTGCTTCTAATTACTTTGTCATTATAGATATCCACAGTATTATCTAAGATGATAGTTTTAAAGTCAAAAGCAAGTGCACTTCTTAGTAATGTTCCTAAATTACCAGGGTCTTGAATTCCTTCTAAAATAAGAACTCTATCATTTATTTTTTCTCTTTTTAACTTCTCACAAACACAGATTACTTTTTGTGGATTATTAGTTTTAGCAAGTTTTTCAAGTACTGATTGTGATACATGAATAACATTGTGACCTTGAATAATATCATCAGTTGTAAAGATAGTTTTAATAACATCCATCTTTAAAGCTTCTTCATATAAATGATATCCTTCTATTAGAAAAAGACTAGTTTCATCTCGATGTTTCTTTTGATGAAGTTTTGCCATATCTTTTATTAACTGATTATTAACACTTGTAATTTCCATATATATCACCTCCATTAATTATTATACATTATTTCTTAAAAAAAGAGTCAAATTAATGACTCTTTTAGTTTATTGTTTCTCCGTCCCAACCTTCAATACCAAATTCTAAGTTGTAAACTTCAGTAAATCCTATCTCTAAAAAGATATTAGAAGCGTCTACACTCCTATTTCCACTATTACACATAATAACTACAGGCATAGTAGTATCAATCCCGTCTAATAAAGAATAATCCTCTTCAAAGATATAGAAATCATAGTTTAAATTAAAACCAGGAAGTCTTTCATTATAAAACTCTCCACTAGTTCTAACATCAATAAATAGATACTCAGTATCACTAGCAAGCATTTCTACTAACTCTTCATTTGATATATCAGTGAATCCTTGTTCAGCACAAGCTGATAAAGTAAAAACTAAAAGTAAAGCTGCGACAATTAATAATATTTTTCTCATTTATTTCACCTCTAAGTAATTATAGAAGAAATCTATTTTAATTTCAAAAGATATGTTTTATTACTTTGTTAATTCTAAGAATAAGTTAATATCTTCTTCAATTACTTTTAATGAAGTAGTCCAAAAATCTTTCTTAGTAATATCAATATCAGCAAGTAATGCAACATCTTCAACACTCATCTTACCTGTAGCTTTTAATAATTCATCATATTTAGGAGTAAAAGATTCACCTTCTGCTTGATAAAGACCATAAAGACCTTTAGCAAATAAAAGTCCAAAAGCGTACGGCCAGTTATAGAAACTAAGTCCTCCACTATAGTAATGAGGTTTCCAAAGCCACATATAAGGATGTAGATATTCAGGATCTAATCCCTCACCATATGCTTCTTTTTGAGCCGTCAACATTAAATCTTTTAATCTATTTTCATCTAAGAAATCACCTTTTTGAGCCTCAAATACACTAGACTCAAAAATGTATCTAGATAAAATATCAACTACAACTGCGGTAGATCCTTGAAGACTATTTTCAAGTAGATATATCTTTTCTTCTTTGACAGCGTCTTTTAAAGCAGCCTTTAACACTATTGTTTCACAGAACGTAGAAGCTGTCTCAGCAACAGGCATTGTGTATTCTGCGTTAAGAATAGTTTCACTAAAGATGTTATCTCCGTGATATGCATGTCCAAGTTCATGAGCCATAGTTACTACATCACCAAATGAACCATTAAAGTTTAATAAAACTCTTGATTCACTTAAAGGATTAATGTTTGCGCAGAATGCTCCACCAACTTTTCCTTTATAAGGTAAATAGTCTATCCAGTTTCCATCAATTGCTCTTTGAGCTAAATCTTTTAAGTGAGGACTAAAAGTTCCAAAGTTCTTTAAGATGTATTCCTGAGCTTCAGGAATAGTAAACTCTTTAGCACTACTTCCCATAGGAGCATACAAGTCATACCAAGGTAATCCGTTTTTATGTCCTAATACTTCACTTTTTCTTTTTAAGTATTTTCTAAAGACTGGTAAAAAGTCTTTCATTGAATCAATCATAGCTTTTAAAGATTTTTCTTCCATACGTGAATAAATTAATGCTTGATCAAGCGCAGACTTATATCCACGTTTTTCAGTCATAGTATTTACTTCACCTTTGATACCATTCATAGCGAATGCTACAGACTTATCAATTTTAGGATAAGCAGCAAGTTCTGCAAGATATGCATTTTTTCTAACTTCAGGATCACTATCCTCAGCTTTACCTAAAATCTCAGGTAAAGTAAAAACTTTACCATCGTATTCAACTTCTAAAGTTGAAGTTAAAACACCTTGAAGTCTACTCCACATTGAAGATCCTGTTTGATTTAATTTTGATAATAATCCTTCAGTATCTTCATCTAGTTTATACTTACTTGATTTAATAATTTCTTTAATATAATATGCATGTTCAGTTAAGAATTTAGAGCTGTTTACAAGTACATCAATATCGTCTAAAGAGCTCAAAAACTTAGTGAATAAAATATTTGTAATAGTAAATTCTGTAAATTTATTATGAAGTATAACGCTGTATTTAGCGCTTTCTTGGTCTGTAGTGTTTGTAGCTTGCTTTAAACTTACAAATGAATATACTTTTCCAATGTGATTTTGTATTTCTATCTCTAATTTTAAGAATTCCTCAACAATAACACTTGCTTCTTCATCGCTCAAAAATCTATTTTGAAAACTGTTAGCTTGTTTAATATAATCATCAATCTTTAAGACATCATTTTGAAACTCTTTTGATTCGTATGAATCGTAAAATTTACTTAAATCCCAGTTTACCATTGTTTCACCTCTTTATTAGTATTGTATACATGACTCTTCATTCCAATAAATCTAATTCCTGTTTCTTCAATAAATTCTTTGAAGGTACAATCTGGATATTCGATAATATAGTTCAAGTATATTAATCTATTTTTTAAATCTTGTTCAATAATTTTTTGATCTTCCATAATCATTCCATGTGTAGGTATTATTGTTTTACCTTTATATTGATTGTATATCTTTAAAATAGATAAAACATGGTTATCAACTATTTGATCTGCACAAAATGGAATTAAAGCTTTCCCATCATGTGAAAATACCATATCATCTCCAACATACATAAATTTGTTATCAATTGTTATTAAGATACCATCTTTTGAATGTCCTACATTCTTTTCCATCTTTATTATATGTCCACCAAAAATCAATGTCTTTTCCTCAACAATTACATTGTTTGGAAGTATGTGGTCAAATATATCATTAAACTTTTCTAGGGAATGTTTAGCGAAAATACTACCATATATTTCAACATCTGATAAATATTTTAAACCACCGATATGGTCAGGATGGAAATGACTGACCACTACGTGAGTAACATTTAGTCCTCTTCTATCCAAATCTTCTTTTAATTCAAGAAAATTCTCTTCATACCCAGTATCAATGAGTAAAGCTTCATTCCCATTTTCTATAACAACAGTATTAAGACCTACAAAATGTCCTAAAGCTTTTTCAAATCTATATAAGTAAATATCTTTATCAATTTTTATTCTTTCCATTATAATACCTCACCAACAACTAAGCCTTTCATTGTAATATCAAGATGTTCTTTATGAGTTACTATTATAGATTTTGTATCTTCTACAGCTTCAGCAAGTAATTCATTAAAGTCAAATTTTGATTCATATTCTACCGCTCTATGTAGCCTTGGAGCTGTTGCTGGTTTCTTAGGAACATATACAGTACAACAATCTTCAAATGGCTTAATAGATGTTTTAAAACAATCTATATTTTTAGAAATCTTTATAATATCTAATTTATCATATGTAGATAACGGTCTAATAATTGGAATTCTAGAAACTTCAGTAATCACTTTCATACTTTGCAAAGTTTGAGAAGCAACTTGTCCAACACTTTCTCCATTAAGTAAAACTAAACAATTATTTTCATTTGCAATACTTTCGGCAATTCTATACATCATTCTTCTCATAATTGTAATGTTGTATGATTCAGGAATGTAATCTAGTAAAGCAGTATGTATTTTTTGAAAAGGTACCATGTGTAATTTAATTTTAGAATTTGGCGCAAACACGCTAAGTTTCTCAGTTAGATCAATTACTTTTTGTGCCGATTCAATAGAAGTTAGAGGCGTTGATTCAAAATGAATAGCCTCTATTTGTATACCTTGCTTCATCGCAAGGAATCCAGCGACCGGAGAATCAATCCCTCCAGACAACATTAACAGCCCTTTACCAGCTACACCAACAGGAAAACCACCCATTCCTTTTATCTTAGAAATGTACACAAAAGCAGCGTCTAAACGTACCTCTACAGTAAGCGTAACTTCAGGATTATGTACGTCAACTATCAAATTATCAGTGTTTTTAAGTACATATCCCGCAACTTTTTGAGTCATTTCAGGACTCTTTATCGGATAATTTTTATCACTTCTTTTACTCTCAACTTTGAAAGTAACTTTTCTTCCTTTAATCTCAGATTTAATTAAATTCAAAGCATTCTCAAAAATACTTTCAACATCTCTTTCAGATTTTGAAACTAAACTATAACTTGATAGTCCAGAAACTTTATTTAAACCTTCGATAACTTCATTATAATCTTCACCATTTAGAACTAAATATAAACGATCATGATTTTTTTCTATTTTTACTTTTGGATTATTCACTTTCTCTTTGATAAGATTATTAACTCTTTCAATAAAAACTCTTTTATTTTTACCTTTTAAAGTTAAATCACCATACCTTACTAAAATTCTATCGTACATTAATACCAACTCCTTATAAAATCATACATATTTTACCATAATTAGTTGCATTTTTGAATGTTTTTACATAAAATGTTCTTAGGTGATAATTATGTTTGTTAATATTGAAAAGAGCTTAGACAAAACAGAGAATTATGAGATACTATTATCAAATCTAGATTACTATATTATTAAAGGTGATAACTTAATCACAAACCTATCTAATTTAAGTGCATACTTAAATTATTTTCTTGATGATATCAACTGGGTTGGATTCTATTTATACGATGGAGATAAACTATACTTAGGACCATTCCAAGGACTACCTGCGTGTACTTTAATAGCGCTTGGCAACGGTGTTTGTGGTACAAGTGCTTCAACTAAGGAAACAATAGTTGTAAAAGATGTTCATCAGTTTGAAAATCATATTGGATGCGACAGTGCATCTAATAGTGAAATAGTAATTCCTATCATAAAAAATAATGAACTTATTGGAGTTTTAGATATCGATAGTCCATCATTTTCACGCTTCAATAAAATCGATAAATTGTACTTAGAGAAAGTTATTTCTAAATTAGTTGACAAACTATAAGACTTTCTATATAATAATTATTGCGCATGTGTAATAAAGGCAGCTAAATAATGAAACAAGTTAACTGCTGAATGTTCCTACGGGTTTACTAGTAGTCTCCGCTGACGAGGTGAAAACATTAAAACATTCTGATTAAATGATCGTTGTTACTCTTAGACGCAAATTATAAGGAGGAATACATTATGTCAAGATACACAGGACCAAGTTGGAAGATTGCAAGACGTTTAAAGTACTCAATCTCTGAAACTGGTAAAGAATTATCAAGACGTCCATACGCTCCAGGGCAACATGGACAAAGAAGAACAAAAGTAAGTGAATTTGGAGTTCAACTTCAAGAAAAACAAAAAGTAAGATTTACTTACGGTGTTAACGAAAAGCAATTCAAAAAAACATTTAACGAAGCGAAAAAAATGGCTGGTAAACAAGGTGAAAACTTCTTAACTCTTTTAGAGTCAAGATTAGATAACTTAGTATACAGAGCTGGATTTGCTAGTACTCGCCGTCAAGCGAGACAATTAGTAAATCACGGGCACGTGCTTGTGGAGGGAAAAAGAGTTGATATCCCATCATATAGAGCAGTTCCAGGACAAACTTTCTCATTAAGTGAAAAAGCGAAAAAATTCAGTATTGTTTTAGACAGTTTAGAAGCTAAAGTTGTTAGACCTGAATTTGTAAGCTTTGATGAAAAGAAATTCGAAGTTACGTATATTAGATTCCCTGAGCGTCAAGAAATCTTAAATGATATCAAAGAGAACCTAATCGTAGAATTCTATAACAGATAATTCTTAAAAGTCATTCATTGAATGGCTTTTTTTAATACAATTTTTCAAATAAAAAAGACTAGAAAAATATACTAGTCTCAAAATTTCTACAAAGTATTGTTAAACGCAAATATAAAGATTGTTATAAAAAATATAATAAGTATTAAAATATCAATAATAAAAATGATTTTCATATTTAACCTAGCAAATACACTCTTTGGTTCAAGCATAGCTCTAAAAGATACAATATTCACACTTACAGTCATCATTACTAAAATAAAGAACACTGATGAATAAGCAGTAAATACTAAACTAAAATCTTCAGATGGTTCAGTCATAGACATTAACATTACTATAGTATAACCTAGAATTGCCCACGGAGAATACATTTGAAAAAACAATCTTTCATATTTACCTAAAATTGATTTTCTAGAATACAGAAACCCTATATAAATATATATTATTACTGATCCAAATACATTAAAGAATATAGATCCAAACATGAAATATTCAAATATTTCTTGAAGATATTCATTTATAAACTGTCCTCTAAATCCTGTAGTATAAAAAATAAATACATAACTAAGAGCTGTGAATAAAAGCGTTAATATAATTCTTTTCATAACTTATCCCTCCATATTAAAAATTCATACAATACTACCATTATACAGTATTTTATTAGTTTTAAATAAAAAAGTTGATTTCATTTGAAATCAACTTTTATTGTTATATTACTTTTTAACTCCAGCATTTACTAATGCTAAGAAGCTTTCAGGGTCAAGACTAGCTCCACCAACAAGTGCTCCATCAATATCAGATGTTGCAAGTAATTCTTTGATGTTACCAGGTTTAACAGATCCACCATATTGAATACGTATAGCTTCAGCTGTTTCTTTTCCATATAAATCTTTTACTACTCCTCTAATAGCTTTAATAGTTTCATTAGCCATTTCAGAAGTAGCTGTTTTACCTGTTCCAATAGCCCAAATAGGTTCATAAGCAAGAACTAATGATTTAACTTGTTCAGTACCTAAACCTTTTAAATCAAGCTCTACTTGATTTCTAACAAATTCATTAGTATCATTCGCTTCTCTAACTTCTAAGCTCTCTCCAACACATAAAATAGGTTTTAAGCCATATCTAAATGCTTGATGTAACTTCTTATTGATAGCTCCATCAGTTTCGTTGAAATAAGCTCTTCTTTCACTATGTCCAATAATTACATATTCAACACCAATGTTTTCTAGTAATGGTGCACTAACTTCTCCAGTATATGCTCCACTATCTAAGTAATGCATATTTTGAGCTCCTATTCTTAAGTTATCTCCTTGTCTTTTAACAAGATCTCTTAATATAGGTGATTGAGCACATACAACACTATCAACAAACTCAGTTGATGGTAATTTCATGTTTATGTTATAAACAAATTGTAATGCCTCATCTCTAGTTTTAAACATTTTCCAGTTTCCTGCGATAATTGGTTTTCTCATTATTTTTCTTCCTAACCTAATAGTTTTACGATTTCGTCAATAGCAATTTCTGCTTGTTCACCATTCGCAACTAATTTTATATTTTCGCCACTTGGAATAGCTAGTGACATCAATCCTAAGATTGATTTAGCATCTACAACTTGATCATTATAGTAAAGTTTAACATCTACTGAATATTTAGTAGCTAACTGAACTAATTTAGAAGCTATTTTAGCATGTAATCCTACAGTACTTTTTAATATAATTTCTTTTTGCATAGTAATTTCCCTCTAGAACATCGGTGGAGTACTTACCCAAAGAACTACCGATTTCTCTTTCTCGTTATTTTCCAAGTAATGAAATTTATTCGCATTATAATAAAACGATTCACCTTCATTAACTGTATATTTCTTTTTACCAACTCTTAAAGTAATAGAGCCCTTTAGAACATATCCAAATTCTTCCCCGTTGTGTGGTTGATCCTCAGGACTTTTTCCAAATGGTTCTAATTCTAACAAAATTGGTTCCATTTCATATTTCTGTGCATTGGGTACTATCCAAGTAATTTTATTCTTAAGCTCTTCATCTATTTTCTCATAAAAGTCTTTTTTAGTAAATACATAAGCTTCCTCTTCAGATTCATCAAAGAACTCACCGAGGCTACTTCCAAGTACTTCTAAGATATCAGTTAATGTTGAAATTGAAGGTGAAGTTAAGTTGTTTTCTATCTGCGATATAAAACCTTTTGTTAACTCACATCTATTAGCTAGTTCAACTTGTGTTAAACCATTTTCAAGTCTTAACTGTTTAATCTTAATTCCAATTTCATTTATTAACATATTATAATTCGTCTATACAAGTAACACCAGGTAAAGCTTTACCTTCTAAGTATTCAAGTGACGCTCCACCACCAGTAGAAATATGAGTCATTTTATCAGCAAATCCATTTTGGATAACTGCAGCAGCACTATCTCCACCACCAATAATTGTAGTAGCATCATCTAAACTAGCTAATGCTTCACAAATACCAATAGTTCCTCCAGCAAAGTGTGGGAATTCAAATACTCCCATAGGTCCATTCCATACAACTGTTTTAGCATCTTTTAATATTTCACTAAATTTCGCTAATGTTTTAGGTCCGATATCTAATCCCATTTCATCAGGTTGAATATCATCAAATGCAGCAATTCTAATTTCTGCGTCATTACTAAATTCTTTAGTTACTTTAATATCATCAACAAGTACTAATTTGCCTTTACCTGCTTCTAATAATTCAGTAGCTAAATCTAATTTATCTAACTCACAAATTGAAGTTCCTACTTCAAGTCCTAATGATTTAAAGAATGTATAACTCATTCCACCACCAATTAAGATTTTATCAGCTTTATCAAGTAAGTTCTTAATTACACCAATTTTGTCTCCAACTTTTGCTCCACCAAGGATAGCTACAAAAGGACGTTCTGGTATATCAACAGCTCCACCAATAAATTTAATTTCTTTTTCAAGTAAGAATCCAGCAGCTACTTCAGCAATATTAGCAGCAATACCAACATTAGAAGCATGACTTCTATGTGCAGTACCAAATGCATCATTTACAAACATATCACCTAAAGATGCCCAGTATTTACCAAGTTCAGGATCATTCTTAGATTCTTTCTTACCATCAATGTCTTCAAAACGAGTGTTTTCAAACATTAATACTTCCCCATTTTTTAATGCTTTAATAGCAGTTTCAAGTTCAACTCCTCTTGTATAAGGAACAAACTTAACTTTTTTACCTAAATATTCTTCAAGTTTTTTAGCAACAGGATTTAAACTCTTCCCAGCTTTATCTTCTTCAGTTTTAACTCTTCCTAAATGACTAAATAAAACAACTTTAGCGTTATTACCAAGTAAGTGTTTAATTGTAGGTAATGCTTGAACTATTCTGTTGTCATCTGTAATTACAGAATCTTTCATAGGTACGTTGAAATCAACTCTAACTAAGACAGTTTTTCCTTCAACGTTTAAATCAGTAACAATTTTCTTTGCCATTATAAATACCTCCAAATTTTTTCTTCAAATACATTATACTAAAAATACACTATAAAATCTATTAATATCACGTAATGAAAACACTTTCTTTTTAGAACTATTTTTAATCACTCAGATATTCTAATATTTTTTGGATTCTAGCATGTTGTTTCCTAACTTTATGAATACTTACTTCTAGCTTAACTTCAGAAAGATTAGTAAATATAAATTTTGTATACCCAATACCCACCATTTTGACACTTAAAACCTCATTAAAGTTTACAAATACTGTATTATACACTCTAATAGACTTTACTGGATATAAGATTATTTCCTTATCTACATAGATAGGAATGTTGTTATTTTCACCTAATAACATACTTAAAGCTTCTCTTCTTCCATCGTAAGTAGAAAGGTTTTTCATACATAATTTATTAATATACTTCTTTAAACTAGTATTCAATATTTTTGATCCATTTTCCGTATTAACTTCAATACCTTCTTCATGTCTTTTTATATAATTCACTATATCACCCATATATATAATACTGATATGGCTACACTTTTCTACATTATATGTATTGAAATATTCAATAATTTATTTAACTAAAAAAAAGACAAACCATAGTTTGTCTTTTAAATTATTAATTTACGTTATCTTTTAATCTTAATTCACTTTCAGGATCAAAGAAATGAGTCATTTCTAAATCAAATGCTAATTCAATATCGTCACCAATATGAATATTAGTACGAGCTTTAACTTTAGCCACGATATCACTACTTCCTAGTTTAGCATAAACATTTGAATCTGCCCCTAGTAACTCAGCTACATCAACTTTAAGCTTAACGATAGAATCTTTAAGTCTTGCTTTATCAATTTCATTATCATAAATATTTTCAGGTCTAATTCCCATAATAACTTCTTTATTTAAGAATTTATTAACTTTTAATAATTCAATTTTTCCTTCAGGTAATGGGACATTGATTCCTTCACCAACGAAACGACCTTTTTCAGCTTTACCAACAACGAAGTTCATTGGAGGTGTACCAATAAATCCACCTACAAATAAGTTATTAGGGTTGTCATAAATTTCTTTAGGAGCTCCAACTTGTTGGATATATCCATCTTTCATAACAACAATTCTAGTAGCCATTGTCATTGCTTCTATTTGATCATGTGTTACATAAATTGTAGTTGTACCAATTCTTTCATGTAATTTAATAATTTCAGCACGCATTTGAACACGTAACTTAGCATCTAAGTTTGAAAGTGGCTCATCCATTAAGAATACTTTAGCATCACGTACAATTGCACGTCCTAAAGCAACACGTTGTCTTTGTCCACCAGATAATGCTTTTGGTTTACGGTCTAAATATGGAGCAAGTCCTAAAATATCAGCTGCATTTTGAACTCTTCTATCAATTTCATCTTTAGGCATTTTTCGGAGTTTTAATCCAAAAGCCATATTATCATAAACAGTCATATGAGGATATAATGCATAAGATTGGAATACCATCGCGATATTTCTATCTTTAGGTGCAACATCATTTACTAATACATCATCAATAAATAATTCTCCCTTAGTAATTTCTTCTAATCCAGCAACCATTCTTAATGTTGTAGATTTCCCACAACCAGAAGGTCCTACAAATACGATAAATTCTTTATCTTTAACATTTAAAGTAAAATCAAATACTGCTTGAACACCATTATCATAAACTTTATCTAATCCTTTAAATTGTAACTCTGCCATAAAATTTCATCTCCTTATATTTTCACACTGACTATATTATATAAAAAACAGTGAGTAATTTCTATGTGCAACATGCACAAACCCACTGTTTTAGTACTTATAGAGTAAATATACTGCATTTGCTCCTTTAAATGTCTTCACATTTATTTTAGTTGTTTCAATAAAATTATCAATCCGATAATTTAATGTATTCCGATGCATATATAATTTCTTTGAAGTAGAACTTGAATTCATATTATTTTCAATAAACTCTAATACAGTATGTACTACCTCACTATTTACATTCTTATTAATATAATCTAAGATCTTTTTCTTTAAAACTTTATTATTCCTCACAACACTATAAGTAACTATATCTTCAAAATAATATACTCCATGAGGAATCTCTTTAATAAATGATTTAATATCATTACTTAACACAAACTCACTCTCAAAGTAAGGCTCTAAAAACATTGTAATATTACTATCAAAATCTTCAAGTATTAACTCACTAAATCCTCCTAAATCAATTGGTTCAGGATTATAATAATCATTATCAAGTAAAGTAATCACATCTTCCTTAACTGATTCTATTGTAAAAGAAGAACCTAGGCTACTAAACAGTTCTATAATTTCTTCACTTATTGATTCTTGATAAATAAATACTTTTCTTTTCATAAAAATCACCTACTACTATTTTACTTCTTTTCTTTATCCAAGATAAATAAATTAGCTACATAAAGAAAAGATAAGACAACAACTGGTAAATAAAGAACTACCATAATAAATTCAAAATTAAAATGTAATAAATACTCATATCCTTCACTACCTATATATTTAGTATCAACAAAAAACTGAAGAATAAACAATACAACACCATTTAATAAAACAACTACTACTGGTTTGTTAACAACAATAACTTCCTCTTTATATGTTCTAATTAAGAATAATACAATAAATATAGGATAAACAAGTAATCCAATATAAATTATATAAAAGTATATTTGGAATAATACGTTATCAGCGAATAAATTACCTCGACTAACAACAATAAAGAAAACTATTAAAATCATTTTCACTAATACATTTACAATTACTATTAATAATTTAAAGACATCAAATTCTTTAATAATAATTGTAATTTGATTCACAACATCAACAGCTAGTAACAAAACAAATATATAATTATAGATAGAGTGCCCACCTAGAAAAAATAAAAATAAAGCTACTATGCTATAAATCAAAAACCTTCCTACATAAGTTATTATATTATTATTATTAATCATAGTTATCACCCCTATCACATTTTATTATATCATAAAAAAATGTGGCAAATGCCACATTAATTTATTTTATATATTTTTATAAACTTTTGCAATGTTTTCTTTAGTGAATCCAAAGTATTTAATTGCTACACCACCAGGTGCACTAACTCCAAATCTATCAATTCCAACTACAGTATTTGCGAATCTATACCATAAATCAGGACTACCCATTTCTAAAGCTATCCTTTTAGTAATCTTACTTGGTAATACTTCTTCCTGATATTCTTTGCTTGTGTATTTAAATACATCCATACAAGGCATAGATACTACTCTTACTTTAATTCCTTCTTTGGCAAGTAACTCTTGTGTATCAATAGCCAGTCCTACTTCACTACCTGTTGCTATTAAGATTCCTTCAAAGTCTTTCATATCACTAATTACATAAGCACCTTTTATAAAGTCTTCGTAATTAGTTTCTTTTTTAACTTCTAAGTTTTGTCTTGATAAAGTAATTACCGTTGGAGTCGAAGTCGCTTCTAAAGCAAATCTATAACTAAACGCTGTTTCATTAGCATCACATGGTCTAAGTACGTTAACGTTAGGAGTAGTTCTTAACATTGATAACTGTTCAACTGGTTCATGAGTTGGACCATCTTCTCCAACTGCGACAGAGTCATGAGTGAATATATAGATTGAAGGTAATCCCATAATCGCAGCCATTCTAACTGAAGGTTTTAAGTAATCAGCAAATACGAAGAACGCTCCACTAAATCCTTTTAATCCATGTAATGTAATACCGTTAACGAGCGCTGCCATAGCGTGTTCTCTAACACCATAACTTATATTTCTACCAAGTCTATTATCTTTAGTGAAATCTCCGTTAATTCCTTTAGCTTTTGTTGATTTAGTTAAATCAGCACTACCACCAATAAGTTCAATTAAAGTTTCAGATAACTTAGTTAATACTTTACCACCAGTTACTCTAGTTGCTTCATTAGTACCAATAGGCATAGTTTCTAATACTTCTTCATAATTAATATCTAATTTACCATTAATAATGTTTTCTAATTTTTGTGCTAATTCAGGATACTTTTCTTTATAATCTTCAAACAAATTATCCCAATCATTCATCGCAGTTTCACCGCGTTGAATTGTATTTTTAAAGAAATCTTCATAAACTTCATCAGGAGCACTAAATTCTGGATAATTATAATCCATTCTTTTTCTCATTAAATCTGTTTCTTCTTTTCCTATTGGAGAACCATGAGTTGAACTTTTACCTGCATCTTTAGAACCAAATCCAATAATAGATTTAACTTCAATAATTGAAGGTTTGTTAGTTAACTTCGCAGCTTCAATAGCTTTATTTAATTCATCTAAATCATTCACGTCTTCAACACGTGAATAATCCCAATTCATTGATTCATATTTTTCTTTAACATTTTCAGTGTTTGCCCACGCAAGAGGACCATCTAATTGAATATCATTTGAATCATATAAAACGATTAGTTTTTCTAATCCTAAATTACCAATTAAACTCATTGCTTCTTGAGTAACACCTTCTTGTAAATCTCCATCACCACATATTGTATATGTATAATGATCAATTACGTTAAATCCTTCTTTATTAAATGTAGCAGCTAAATAATTTTCAGCCAGTGCCATACCAGCAGCCATAGGAATACCTTGCCCTAAAGGTCCACTTGTAGCGTCAATTCCTTTAGTATGTAAATACTCAGGATGACCTGGAGTTAAAGAATTTAATTGTCTAAACTCTTTTAAATCTTGTATCTCAACACCAAATCCAGCTAAGTGTAATAAAGGATATAACATTCCTGTTGCATGTCCTGCAGCTAAAATAAATCTATCTCTATTAAACCATAATGGATTACTAGGTGTAACTCTCATATGTTTTGTATATAAACTGTAGATAATAGGTGCAGCACCTAATACTATTCCTGGATGTCCACTATTTGCTTTATTAATTGCATCCATTCCTAAAAACCGTATTGCATTAATTGATGTATTCATTATTTTCCTCCTAAAAATACAACTTAAAATATTAATTCTTGATGGTAAATATTATACAATAAACTTGTATGTTTTGAAAGGATAATAGAAAAAATCAATGTCTTTTTTATCAAACAAATTTAATATTGAAAATAATGTAATATTTTAATATTTTTTATTGCAGTTTTTTAAAATATACTATATACTTAAAGTAGCTTTTTAAATTAGTCCAGAGAGACTTATAAGAGTATATATTATTTTCGATGAAAATAAATTTTTTCAATAAAATAATACAACTTATAAAATTCTTCCTGGTCTATGACTGGCAAGAATTTTTTTTATAATATAAGGAGGAAAAATGAAAAATTTATTTGCATTGAAGGATTTATCAGTTGTAGACATTAACGGTATTTTAGAAGAAGCCATTGAATTCAAAAATGGAAAGAAGTATGACAAACTTGAGGGTAAATCAGTAGTTAATATGTTCTTTGAAAACAGTACAAGAACACTTTACAGCTTTCTTAAAGCAGAAAGCAACATGATGATGGATGAAACTAACTTTAACCCTGATACATCAAGTTTAAAAAAAGGAGAAAGTTTATATGACACTGTAAAAACTTTCGAATCCTTAGGTTATGACTGTTTTGTTATTAGACACAGTCAAAACAATTACTATAGACAACTCACTAACATTAATGTTCCAATCTTAAACGGTGGAGATGGAACAGGTAATCATCCAACTCAAAGTCTTTTAGATTTAATGACAATCAAAGAAAACTTTGGAGATTTTGAAGGACTTAAAATTACTATTGTTGGAGACATAAGACATTCTAGAGTTGCACACACAAATATTGCTGTAATGAAAAGACTTGGAATGAAAGTATATGTTTCAGGTCCAAAAGAATTTGATGATGGTTCTGGAGAATATATTGAATTTGAAAAAGCAATAAAGGAAATGAATATAATTATGCTTTTACGTGTCCAATATGAAAGACATGGATATTGTATGACTCTCGAAAAAGATGAATACTTGAAAAAGTATGGACTTATTATGGAAAGAGTAAACAAAATGAAAGATGATGCAATTATTATGCATCCAGCGCCATTTAATAGAAAAGTTGAAATTGATGACCCTGTTGTTGAATGTAAAAAATCAAGAATATTTGAACAGATGGCAAATGGAGTATTTGTCCGTATGGCTGTCTTAAAATGGGCATTGGAGTAAAAGAATGGAAAAAATAATTATTGATTCAGAAACACTAAAAAGAACAATTAGAAGAATTTCTTATGAAATTTTAGAAAAAAATAATAGTATTGAAAATGTTGTTTTAATTGGAATTAAAACTAAAGGAATTAACTTAGCAAAGATAATTCAATATAATATCCTACATATTGAAGGAATAAAACTTAATCTTGGATCTATTGATATCTCACCTTACCGTGATGATATCAAATCTGATATTTCAAAAGAAATAAATAAAGAGACTGTACCTTTTTCAATTGAAGACAAAATTGTTATTTTAATTGATGATGTACTATATACAGGGCGAACTATTAGAGCTGCGATGGATGCGATAATGGATTTAGGACGTCCTAAAAGAATTGAATTAACAATATTAATTGATCGAGGACATCGTCAATTACCAATAAAAGCAAACTATATTGGTAAGAATATTCCAACATCTGAAGACGAATTAATCAAAGTAATTTTAACTGATTTATCAGCTGATGATAAAGTTTTAATTATTAAGTAAATGCTGATGAAAATATTACTTAAAAACGGAAAAATTCTATCTAAAGATGATTTAATCCCAAAAGATATTTTAATAGAAGACGAAATAATAATTTCTATTAAAGATGAAATAGAAGAAACAAAAGAAATGAAAGTTATTGATGTTAATAATAACTTCATTTCTCCTGGATTTATTGATATGCATGTACATTTAAGAGAACCAGGTAACCCTGAAAAAGAAACAATCAGAACAGGTACAATGGCCGCTGCAAGAGGTGGATATAGTCTTGTTTGCGCAATGCCTAATACAATTCCTACTCCAGATACAATCGAAAATTTAACAGCTTTAAAAGAAAAAATAAAAAAGGATGCAGTTATTAAAGTGCTTGCGTACGCTCCTATCACAGTTAATCAAAAACATGACGCAGATCTTGTTGATATGAATAGCTTAAAAAATGATGTTTGTGGATTTTCAAATGATGGATTTGGAATTCAAAGTACTAAACAAATGTATGAAGCAATGAATAACGCTTATCGTTATGAAACTTTGATTGCTGCACACTGTGAAGATGAAGGACTATTATATGATGGATATGTTCATAAAGGTATTAAAGCCTTAGAAAATGGATGGCATGGAATTACTAGTTTATCTGAAAGTATCCAAATTGCACGTGACACTTTAATTGCAGAAGAAACAAATGCAAAATACCATGTTTGCCACATCTCTACTAAAGAAGGTGTCAGAATTGTAAGAGACGCAAAAAAAAGAGGTGTTAATGTATCTTGTGAAGTTACTCCACATCATCTTCTTCTGACAGAATTTGATGTTCAAAACAGTAATTTTAAAATGAATCCCCCTGTAAGAGGGATCGATGATAAGTATTCTTTAATTTCAGGATTGCTTGACGGAACAATTGATTGTATTGTTACTGATCATGCTCCTCATACTTTAGAAGAAAAAAATAAAGGATTAAAAACAGCACCTTTTGGAATTGTAGGACTAGAAACTGCCTTTCCTCTTATTTATACAAACCTTGTAAAAACTAATATAGCAAAACTAAGTGATGCTATAAAGTGGTTTAGCCTTAATCCTGCTAAAAGACTTAACTTAGGTTATGGAAATCTTATAGAAGGTAGAGTCGCAGATATTACAATAATTGATCTACATACTAAAAAAGCAATTGATAAAGAACAATTCTTCTCTAAAGGAAGAAATACACCATTTGATAAGTGGGTATGTGAAGGATGGCCTATAATGACTATAGTTAACGGTAAAATTGCTTATAAGGATTGTGATTATTTTGGAGAATAAATATAAAATATTGCTTAATAAAAAAATAGCTAAAGATACTTATAAATTAATATTTGAAGGAAAATTCAATAAAGAAATAGCTCCGGGACAATTTATAAATATTAAAATTGAAGATGGTTATCGTTTCTTACTAAGAAGACCAATAAGCATATGTGATTACCACGAAGATAAAATAACAATCATCTATAAAATCCTTGGTGAAGGAACAAAAGTATTATCTTTAAAAAAAGAAAATGAATATTTAGATATCTTACTACCTCTAGGTAATGGTTATAAAATAATGAATGAATGTAACTCACAACTTCTAGTTGGTGGTGGAGTTGGAATACCTCCCTTATACCTTCTCGCAAAGAAATTAAAACAAAGCAACATTAATTTCCAAGTTGTCTTAGGATTTAATACATATGAAGATATATTCTTAATTGAAGAATTTAAGGCTTTAGGAGTTAATGTGGCTGTTTCTACAATGGATGGATCTTTTGGTATAAAAGGGAATGTAATAGACGTTATAAACGAATTAAACATTGTTTATGACTATTACTATACTTGTGGTCCTGAGAAAATGTTGATGAGTTTAATTAAAACAAAAAAATTAGGACAGTTATCATTTGAAGAAAGAATGGGTTGTGGATTTGGTGCATGTATGGGGTGTTCTATCAAAACAAAAACTTCATATAAAAGGTTATGTAAAGAAGGTCCTGTACTAGAATCAAGTGAGGTGATTTATCATGAATAGATTATCTGTAAAACTTCCAAAATTAGATTTAGATAATCCAATTATTCCTGCTTCAGGAACATTTGGATTTGGCTATGAATTTAATGAATATTACGATATCAACATCTTAGGTAGTCTTTCTTTTAAAGGGACTACCTTAGAAAAGAGATTTGGAAATAAGACTCCAAGAATCGCAGAAACATACGCAGGGATGTTAAACTCTATAGGACTTCAAAATCCTGGGGTACATGATGTCTTAAATATTGAATTAAAGAAACTAAAGGAAGTATTTAATAAACCTGTTATCGCAAACATTGGAGGTAGTACTTTTGATGATTATATTGAGGCAGTAAAAATAATATCTAAAAGTAGTATTGTGGGAGCGATAGAACTCAATATAAGTTGCCCAAATGTATCAGACGGTGGAATGGCATTTGGAACTAATAAAGATATCGCTTATAAACTAACAAAACTAGTTAAAGAAAGTACACACTTACCAGTTTATGTAAAACTATCACCTAACGTCACTAATATAGTTGAGATAGCTTTAGCTGTTGAAGAAGCTGGCGCAGATGCTATTTCAATGATTAATACATTAGTAGGAATGCGAATAGATTTAAAAACAGGAAAACCTATTTTAGCTAATAAATATGGCGGACTTAGTGGTCCTGCGATTAAATCTGTTGCTTTGAGACTTGTTCATCAAGTCTATCAAAAAGTAAAGATCCCAATCATTGGAATGGGTGGAATAATGAATGCGAGAGATGTTCTTGAAATGATGTATGCAGGAGCTACTGCTGTTCAAGTAGGTACAGCTAATCTAATAGATCCTTTAGCTTGTAAAAATATTATTGAAGAGTTACCAAAAGTAATGGATGAATATGGAATAAAAAATATAAAAGGAATAATAGGGAGAGCACATTTATGAGAGATGTAATTATTGCATGTGATTTTCAAAATAAAGAAGAAACAAGAAAATTCTTAGCAAATTTTACAAAAGAAAAACCTTTCTTAAAAATAGGTATGGAACTTTTTTACAAAGAAGGTCCAGAGTTTGTAAAAGAATTAAAAGATGAAGGTTTCAGTATATTTCTTGATTTAAAACTTCACGATATACCAAATACGGTTTACAAAGCTATGAAAAACATAGGAAAACTTAATGTAGATATGACAAACGTTCACGCAGCTGGTGGAATAAAAATGATGGAAGCAGCTTTGGCTGGACTTAAAGAAACTAATAGTAATTGTAAATTAATCGCAGTTACACAACTTACATCAATAGATACTCAAACATTAAAAGAGGAATTATTAATTAATGAATCAATTAATGATACAGTAGCTCACTATGCTCTTAATACAAAAAAGGCAGGACTAGACGGAGTAGTTTGTTCACCTCTTGAAGCACCTATCATAAGTAAAATGGGACTTATTAGTGTAACTCCTGGTATAAGGTTTAAAGATGGAAGTGCTGACGATCAAAAAAGAATATCAACACCAAGCTATGCAAAAGAATTAGGTTCAACTTATATAGTTGTAGGTAGAGCAATAACTAAAGCACCTAATGTTTTAGAAGCTTATAATAAATGTATTAAGGAGTTTATCTAATGGAAAAAACAATAGCTAAAGAACTACTTAAAATAAATGCAGTTTTCCTAAAACCAAACGACCCTTTCACTTGGGCAAGTGGAATAAAATCACCAATATATTGTGACAATAGACTAACTTTATCTTTTCCTAAAACAAGGGATATAATAGAAAAAGCATTAGCTTCAAAAGTAAAAGAACAATATCCAGAAGCTGATATGATTATCGGTACTGCAACCGCAGGTATTGCACACGCTGCTTTAGTTGCTGATATCTTAAATCTTCCAATGGGATACGTAAGAGGTAGTAGTAAAACTCATGGTAGAAATAATGTTATTGAAGGATTAGTAAAAAAAGGAATGAAAGTAGTTGTAATTGAAGATTTAATATCAACTGGAGGATCTTGTATTCGAGTTGTTGAAGTTCTTAGAGAAGCAGGTCTTGATGTTCTTGGTGTTGTATCAATCTTTACATATAATCTAGTAAAAGGTTTTGATACATTCAAACAAGCTAATGTTGAATATTATTCAATTACTAATTATGATATTTTAATAGAAGTTGCTTTAGAACAAGGATACATTAAGGAATTTGATCTTAATAAATTACATCAATGGAAAATAGATCCAAGTGATGAATCTTGGATTAAAAAATAAAAAAAATAAAAAACCTTAAAACTGAGTTTAGTTTTAAGGTTTTTTATTTCTAATATTTTATCTATAGGATTTATCACAAATATTTCTTTCTACTTCTTTACAGACTTAGCTCCAATATCTGTGCGATAAATTAGGTTCTCACATTCTATATTTTTTACATTTATATAAGCATTCTCTTTTGCTTCCTCAATTGTTTTACCTTTTCCAGTAACAAGCAATACTCTTCCTCCATTAGTAAATAACTCTTTATCAATCATCTTTGTTCCCATATGAAATAATGGACTATCAGTTTTATTAATACCTGATATCTTATGATTAATACTATACTTATTTGGATACCCTTTAGAAGCAAGTACTACTCCTAAATAATAATCATTATCCCACACTATTTCTTTAACAGTGCTATGAAGTAAATTGTTAATAATTTCTAGAAAATCTGTCTTTAATTTAGGTAAAATAACTTCAGCTTCAGGATCTCCGAATCTTGCGTTAAACTCAATAACTTTTGGACCATCTATTGTTTGGATTAATCCACCATATAAAAATCCAGTGAAGTTATATTTTTCTTTAACTAGTCCCTTAGCTGCTTTTTTCATAACATTAAGAACTGCGTAGTCTACACTTTCTTTACTAATAATTGGTACTGGGCTATAAACTCCCATCCCACCAGTATTTGGTCCAAGATCATTATCAAGTAATCTCTTGTGATCTTGTGCTATTGGCATAGGAATAACTATCTCATCATGAACAAAGGCCATTAAACTAAACTCTTCACCCTCTAAAAATTCTTCGATAATTACACTGCCATTTCCATACTTTTTATCTTCTAACATTATTTTAAGTGCATTAACTGCCTCATCTTTTGTAGTAGCCACTACTACTCCTTTTCCAGCAGCAAGTCCATCATACTTTATAACTATTGGGATTTCCTTTTTATCTAAATATTTTATTGCCTCATTATAGTTATCAAAGATTTGATATTCAGCTGTTGGAATATCATATTTTTTCATAATCTCTTTAGCAAATGCTTTTGATGTTTCTATTTGCGCTGATTTTTTTGTTGGTCCAAATACAGATATATTTGATCCTAAAAAATAATCAGCAATTCCATTTTCTAAATATACTTCACTTCCAGGAATAATTAAATGGATTTCTTCTTGAAGTGAAAACTCCATAATAGCTTTAAAATCAAGAGGATCAATATCGATAATAGTAGCGTATTCTTTTATTCCAGGATTCCCTTTTGCGACAAATAAACTATTTATTAACTTTGATTTACTAACAACGTAAGCTAGCGCGTGTTCTCTTCCACCTTGTCCTAATATCAATACATTCATTTATCTCACTCCTAGTGTTTAAAGTGTCTATTACCAGTAAATACCATTGTAATTCCTAATTCATTACAAGCATTTATTGAATCTTTATCTCTAATAGATCCACCTGGTTGGATTATTCTTTTTACTCCATACTTACTAGCTAACTTAACTACATCATCAAATGGGAAAAAAGCATCACTTGATAATGTTAAGTCTTCAGTATGTCCATACTTTTTAGCCCACGAGAGTGCAATTTCTGCGGCTCCTACTCTGTTCATTTGTCCAGCTCCAACACCAACTGTTTGGTGATTCTTAGTAATTACAATAGCGTTAGATTTAACGTGTTTTACTACTTTCCAAGCAAAATATAATTCATCTAATTCTTCTTCTGAAAGACTAGAATTTGTTACTATTTTTGAATCTTCTTTTCTTACAATATAATCATCTAATTCTTGAACTAATACGCCACCATTAACAGTTGTAAATTGGTAAGAATCTGAATTAATCTTTGTAGTATCTAGTTTCAGAACTCGTAAATTCTTCTTCTTTGATAGAATCTTTAAAGCATCTTTTTGATACTCAGGAGCGATAATTATTTCTAAGAATATTGTATTCAATTCTTCAGCTAATTTAGATGTTACTTCTCTATTTAAAGCCACAATTCCACCAAAGATAGATACAGGATCACTATTTTTAGCTTTTGTAAATGCATCTTCAATATTAGTTGATGATCCTACTCCACATGGATTCATATGTTTAAGAGCAACTACAGTTGGATTACTAAACTCCTTTAGTATATTAATCGCAGAGTTAGCATCTTGGATATTATTGTAAGATAATGCTTTCCCATTTAATAATTCTGTATTTAATAATGAATATTCTGAATTGCTAGATCTATATAAAATTGCTTCTTGATGAGGATTTTCACCATATCTTAATTCTTGAACAAACTCATAAGTACTTATTAAGTTTTTAGGACTATTAATATTGAGTATTTCAGTAAAGTAATTTGATATTACAGAATCATAAGATGCAGTTAATAAAAATGCTTTTGCGCTTAAATATTTTTTAGTAACTAGTAATGTATCTCCATTATCTTTTATTTCTTGTAGAACTTTATCATAATCTTCAATATCTGATACAACAGTTACATATTGATAATTCTTAGCTGCACTTCTAATCATTGAAGGACCACCAATATCAATTTGTTCTACAGCGTCATTAAATGTACATCCTTCTTTTTCAATAGTTTGTTTAAATGGATAAAGATTTACACAAACTAAATCAATATATTCAATATCATATTTATTAACTTGTGCAATATGACTTTCATTATCTCTAAGCGAAAGTAGTCCTCCGTGAATTTTTGGATGTAGTGTCTTAACTCTTCCATTAAGAATTTCAGGAAATGAAGTAACTTCTTCAATTGAGATAGTTTTTACATTTCCGTCTTCTAGGACTTTCTTTGTTCCACCAGTCGAAATAATTTCATAGCCACACTCAACTAAACCTTTTGTGAATTCTACTATATTTGTTTTATCACTTACACTTATCAAAGCTCTTTTCATACTATTCCTCCAATAATTTTATAATTGTATTTGGGTAAAGTAAATGTTCGATTTTATGTATTTCTTTTTCTATCTCTTCTCTTGAATTTAAAGATGAAATATCTAAACTCTTTTGAGCAATTATCTCACCTGTATCAACACCTTCATCAACATAATGAACTGTGACTCCAGTAACCTTTACCTTATGTTCAATTGCTTGTCCAATCGCATCTATACCTTTAAAAGAAGGTAATAGTGATGGGTGGATATTTATAATTTTCTTATTATATTTAGATAAGATAGTTTTTCCTATTATTCTCATATACCCTGCTAAAACTATTAAATCAATTTCATGTTCTTCTAATTTAGATAAAATGATATTTTCATATTCAATTTTCCTTGAAAAATCTTTTGGAGTAAATGTAAATACATTTTTATTTAATTTCTGGGCATGTTTTACAACTAAAGAATTTGGTTTATCAGATACTAAGAGTTCAACCTCTGCAATATTAGAATTAACATTTAATGCATCATTAATTGCTAAGAAGTTTGATCCAGTACCTGAAGCAAATATAGCTATCTTTTTCATTAGATAATCTTTACTCCTTTATTAGTTGTTACTTCTCCTATAACTTTAGGAGATAGTTTGAACTCATTTAAGATATCTAATGTTTTATCTTTATCTTCTTCTTTAATTACTAAAATCATTCCAATACCCATATTGAAAATATTGTACATTTCAGTTTCTTCTATCTCACCTAATTTTTGAATCAGGTAAAAAATTGGGTGAGTTGTAAATGAATCTTTATATATTGTCACACCTAAATTACTTGGAATAGCTCTAGGAACATTTTCAATAAATCCTCCCCCAGTTATATGTGACAGTGAAGATACATTTACCTTATTCATTAGTTCTAAAATACCTTCTACATAAATTTTAGTTGGTTTTAATAGTTCTTCAATTAATGATATTTCTAATTCTTTAAAATTGTAATCTAGAGAGAAATTATTATCCTTAAAGAATACTTTTCTAACAAGTGAAAAACCATTTGAATGAAGTCCTGATGAAGGTAATCCAATAAGTATATTACCTTCAGTTACATTATTTAAATCAATAATCTTTGATTTTTCAACTACACCTGTAGTAAAACCAGCTAGATCATAATGGTTACCATTATATACATCAGGCATCTCAGCAGTTTCTCCACCTATCAAAGATGCACCAGCTTGCTTACATCCTTCTGTTATTCCTTTTATTATTTCTTCTATAGTATCAGGATTGTTTTCTCCAATAGCTATATAATCTAAAAAGAATAAAGGCTTTGCTCCTACAGTGACAATATCATTAACACACATTGCAACTAAATCTATTCCAATTGATGAATGATTATTTGCATCTTGTGCTAGGAGCAATTTAGTACCAACTCCATCAGTCCCTGAAACTAATACAGGTTCTTTTACATTGTATTTAGACAAGTCAAACATTCCACCAAAACCACCAATGTTTTGCATTGTACCTAAATTAAAAGTGGAAGATACATGTTTCTTAATTCTTGAAACAACTTCGTATCCTTTTTCAAGATTTACTCCTGATTCAAGATATTTTTTTGACATAACTTGTTACCTCCTATTAAAACTTACCATCTTTGTTTGCTTCATCTAATTCACGGTAAACATGTGTTGGATATTTACCAGAGAAACAAGATACACACATTTTAGTACGATTACATGCTTTATGAATTCCATCAATACTTATAAATTCTAAAGAATCAGCATGAATTATATCTCTAACTTCTTCTAATGAATGTCTTGCACAAATTAACTCATCAAATGTAGAAGTATCTACTCCATAAAAACAAGGATGAGTAATTTGTGGTGAAGCTATTCTCATATGAACTTCTGTAGCTCCTGCTGCTTTAATTAAATCAATTATTTTTTTTGATGTTGTGCCACGTACAATTGAATCATCTATTATTACTACTCTCTTACCTTTAACAATAGATGGAACAGGGGATAGTTTCATTTTGACACCCTTTTCCCTCATTGCTTGTGATGGCTGAATAAACGTTCTACCAATATATCTACTTTTAATTAATCCTAATTCAATTGGTATTCCTGATTCCTCAGAAAAACCGAGAGCTGCAGATGTGCTTGAATCAGGAACCCAAATAACAATATCAGCATCTACTGGAGATTCTTTAGCAAGTATTCTACCTGCTTCTTTTCTAGATTTATGAACATTCATTCCCTCAATATCTGAATCTGGGCGCGAAAAATAAATATATTCCATCGCGCACATATTATTATAAGTTTTTTTTGCATAAAAATCTGAAGTCATATTCCCTTTATTATCAATAATTAGTATTTCACCAGGTAAAATATCTCTAACAAATTTTGCCCCTACAGCTTCAAATGCACATGTCTCACTTGATACAACATATCCCCCATTTAATTTTCCAAGAGATAATGGACGAAGAGAGTTTTTATCACGCATTACATATAACTTATCCTCTGTTAAAGCTAAAAAAGCAAAAGCCCCTTCTAATCTATTCAAAGCTTGTTTTATTGCTTCAACTCTATTTGTTTGATTATCTTTCTTAATTAAATGTGCAAAAATTTCAGTGTCTGAAGTTGACTGAAATATTGATCCATGTATTTCTAGAAACCTTCTTAATTCTCGTGAATTAACAATGTTTCCGTTATGACATAATCCAAAATTACCAGTGTGATGTCTAAAGAGAAATGGTTGTACATTCTCTATTCCTCCTCCACCAGACGTTGAGTAACGAATATGCCCAATTGCACTATCTCCTTCTAAACTAGCTAGTACTTTTTCATTGAACACATTATTAACTAATCCAAGACCTTTTACTTGCTTTAAGGTTTTATTATCCGAAGTAATTATTCCACAACCTTCTTGCCCTCTATGTTGTAAGGCATGAAGACCATAGTACATTACTTCACTAGCATTTTTTACATTAATAACTCCAAATACTCCACATTCTTCATTAAATTTATCTTGATATAAAAAGTCTATTTCACCCATTAATCATCATCCTTTTAATTAATTCTATTTAATATCTCAATATATGCTTCTTCAATATTTCCTAGATCTCTTCTAAAACGATCTTTATCTAATTTCTCTAGCGTATTAGAATCCCAAAGTCTACATGTATCAGGTGATATTTCATCTGCTAATAATATTTCACCTTTATGATTTTTTCCAAATTCTAATTTAAAGTCAACTAAAATAATGTTCTCTTCTTTAAACAACTTAGATAATATCTTATTTATCTTAGAAGTTATTTTATACATTTCTTCAAGTTCTTCATAAGTACAAATGCCTAATGCTACTGCATGATGATCATTAATTAAAGGATCACCTAAATCATCATCCTTAAGACATATTTCAAAGATAGTGTTTGATGGCTTTGTTCCTTCTTTGATTCTTAATCTTTTTGCCATTGAGCCTGCGATAAGATTTCTTACAATAAATTCTAACTTAATAATTTCTACTTTCTGACATAGTTGTGTTCTATCATCAATTGTCTTTACATAATGATTTTTAATTCCTAGCTTACCTAATTTTTCAAAAAGCACTTGAGTAATTTGATTATTAATAATTCCTTTATTCCTTATTTGAGCTCTTTTTACTCCATTAAAGGCAGTAGCTTGATCTTTATAGTGAATATACACTAAGTTTTCATCTTCAGTTTTATAAACTTTCTTTGCTTTACCCTCATATAATAAGTCTGATTCTTTCATTGTTTTCTCCTATCTTTTAAAATATTTTACTGCATTTTCAAATATATTTTGTTCCTTATTGCCAAATATGTTTTTATAAAGTCCCTCTTGATATCGTTCTGAATGTCCCATTTTTCCAAGAATTAATCCGTCTTTTGAGATTATTCCTTCAATAGCATAAGACGATCCATTTGGATTGAATAATGGTTTGTATGTAGGATTTTTTTTATCATCTACATATTGAAAAGCAATTTGATTATTTTTTGTTAGTTCATGATATTCATTTTCATCTACTATAAATTTTCCTTCTCCATGTGATACAGGAATTGCATGTATATCATCCATTTTGAAAGGTGTTAGCCAAGGTGATTTAAGACTTGAGACTTTTGTATTAACAAATTTTGAAATATGTCTATTAATAGAATTCTTAAAAAGTGTAGGATCGTTAATTTCTGGTTCTTTAATTTTTCCATAAGGTAATAATCCAGATTTAACTAATGCTTGAAATCCATTACAGATTCCTAAAATAAGATATTTCTTTTCTAAAAACTCTTTAATTGCTGTAGATACCTTTTCATTCCTAAGTACATTCGCAATAAATTTTCCACTACCATCAGGTTCATCTCCACTACTGAATCCTCCACTAAGCATAATGATATGTGAGTTCTCAATATGTTTTACCATTTCATCTATTGATTTGTTAATATCCTCTTCAGTTTGATTATTAAAGACAAAAGGAATTACCTTAGCCCCTGATTCTAAGAAGGCAGTAGATGTATCATATTCACAATTTGTCCCAGGAAATATCGGAACAAACACTTTTACTTCATCAATTTTAAATTTCGGAGAAATGTATTCTTCTTTATAGATTAATTCACTTGGTATCAATCTAACATCTTCATGAACTACCGGATATATTTCTTTATATCTAACTTGATTGAATGTTAAACACTCATCAATTGTTATTATTGTATTATTAATAGAGATAAGCTGACTATCTGTTGTTTCTCCTAAATACACTGCATTTGGATATTTTAGTAAATTATTTGATTCCACTAAAATACTTCCGTAGTTATATGCATCAAGTGCTAAAGAAGTTTCTATACTTACACCGATTTTATTTCCGAAAGAAGATTTAATTATAGCTTCAATCAGTCCTCCATGTTCAAGTGCATAAGCACTAATTATTGATTTATTAATAATAGATTTATTGATAAATTCATAATTTTCTTTTAGTTCATTAAAGTTATATAATTTATTCTTATTCAATTTTTGATTTATCAAATATAAATAGTTTCCAGATTGTTTGAATTCTGGGGAAATGATATTCTTAATATTTTCTGTAGTAACGGCAAAAGAAACAAGAGTTGGTGGTACAGATATATTATTATATGTTCCACTCATCGAATCTTTTCCACCTATTGCAGCTAAATTGAATTCTTTTAAAGTATTCATTGCTCCTAATAATGCAGTAAAAGGTTTAGACCACTTGGAAGGAGTTTTATTTAATTTCTCAAAATACTCTTGGAAAGTGAATTTTATATTTTTATAATTACCACCAGCTGCTACAATTTTAGAAATTGATTCAATAACTGCTTGGCTAGCTCCGTGATATGGACTCCACTCAGAGATAAAAGGATTAAATCCATAAGCCATCATACTAACAGTTGATGTTTTCTTACCTAACACAGGAATCTTATGAACACTAACTTGAGTTTTAGTTGATTGGTATTTCCCACCATAAGGCATTAAAACTGTTGTTCTACCAATTGTTGAATCAAACATTTCAACTAGTCCTTGTTGGCTAGCTACATTCTCATCTTTTAAAACATTCTCAATTTGTTCTAATAAATTAGTACTATCATATTTATTCTTAAAAAGATTTTTATTTGGTATTTTATTTACTTTAATTGAGATATTTTGTCTAATTCCTGATGTATCAATAAACTCTCTTGAAATATTACAAATCTCTTTATTATTCCACTTCATAATTAATCTTTTTTCTTTAATAACTGTAGCAATTTGTACTGCCTCTAGATTTTCCTCTTTACAAAGATTAATGAATTTAGATTTATCCTCTTTAGATATTACAACAGCCATTCTCTCTTGCGATTCACTAATCGCAAGTTCAGTTCCATTTATTCCTCTATACTTAGTTGGAACTAATGACAAATCAATCACAAGTCCATCAGCAAGTTCTCCAACAGCAACACTTACTCCTCCAGCACCAAAATCATTTGCTTTCTTAATTAATTTAGTTACTTTTGGATTTCTAAATAAACGTTGTATCTTTCTTTCTTCAAGTGCATTTCCTTTTTGCACTTCAGAACTAGCTGAATCAATTGAACTAGTAGTATGTATTTTTGATGAACCAGTTGCTCCACCTATTCCGTCTCTCCCAGTTTTTCCACCTAACATTACTATAATATCTCCTGGGGTTGGTTTCTTTCTAATAACATTACTAGCCTTCGCAGCACCTATAACTGCCCCTATTTCCATTCTTTTTGCAACATAACCTTTATGATACACTTCATTAACAAATGTTGTCGCAAGTCCTATTTGGTTCCCATAAGATGAATAACCATGTGCTGCAACCTTTGATATTACTCTTTGAGGAAGTTTCCCCTTAATAGTATCTAATACATTTTTTGTAATATCTCCTGCACCTGTAATTCTCATTGCAGCATATACATAACTTCTTCCACTAAGTGGATCTCTTATTGCTCCTCCAATACAAGTAGATGCTCCTCCAAAAGGTTCAATTTCTGTTGGATGATTATGAGTTTCATTTTTAAACATTAAAAGCCATTCCTCATCAACACCATCAACATCTACATTTATATATATACTTGCTGCATTAACTTCATCACTAATTTCTAAATCCTTTAAATTTCCTCGTTTATATTCATACCTCGCATTAATTGTAGCTATATCCATTAATGTTATTGGTTTATCTTCTCTTTCTAAAAACTTTCTCATTTCTTTATACTTATTAAAACTATTCTTAATCTCCAAAGAACATTCGTCATCAAGAAATACAACATCCTTAATCTCTGTTTCAAAGGTTGTATGTCTACAGTGATCACTCCAATAAGTATCTAAAACTTTTATTTCAGTTTCATAAGGATCTCTATTTTCTTCATTCTTAAAATAGCCTCTAATAAAGCATAAATCTTCCATTGATAATGCTAATCCCATTTCACTATGAAGCTTAACTAGTTCTTTATTATTCATAGAAGTAAATCCTATAATTTGTCGAATATCTAAAGGAGATATCGCTTCTTCTGTTTTTAAAATAGTCAAGTCTTTTTCCCTTGAATCTACATCATTAATTAAATACTTCTTAATAGCACTTAATTTTTCCATACTAATTTCTTCATCAAAAGTTATTACTAATCCACTCTTAACAATTGGTGATTCTTTAGGATGAATAAGTTTAATACATTGCATTGCTGAATCAGCTCTTTGATCAAATTGCCCTGGTAAGTATTCAATCGCAATATAAGTTTTTTTCAAATCAATATCATAAGATAAAGTATCTTTATTTGGTTCATAAAAAATATAAGGGAGTGATTTTTCAATCACTCTTGTTTCTATATCAAAAATATCATAACTTATGATATATCTTAAAGAATTTAATTGTACTTCAAAGTTCTGAATAAGTTCTGAAATAAGATGATTCTTCTCAATTTCAAAGCCTTTTTTTCTTTCAATAAAAATCCGTATTTTTTTCATGTTTACTCCTTAATAATTTCTTCTAGAGTTTTATTGATTTCTTTCAATGTATTACCTAAAAAAGTAATATGCCCCATTTTTCTATTGGTATTATAATCAGTTTTTCCATACATATGAATATAAACATCATTCAAATTCTCCGCATTAATAATATACGATATATTTTGTCCTAAAATATTCAACATACATGTATTTTTTATTAACTTAGGTTTATTAATTACTTGATTAGTAATTGCTAGTATATGATTGTAAAACTGTGATACATTACAACCTTCAATGGTATAATGCCCTGAATTATGAGGTCTAGGTGCAAGCTCATTAAATAACACACTATCCCCTACTATAAAATACTCAATTGCCATTGTTCCAACATAATCTAATTCCTTAACTATTCTTTCTGAGTATTCTTTCATTTTATTAAGAATATTAATTGGAAAATCATTAGTAATTAAAGACGTAAATAGAATATTATTTTTGTGATTATTAATAGGTGCTGGGAAATACTCAATATTTCCCAAGGTATCTCTTGTTAAAATCATTGAAGTTTCATAGTTGTACTTCACAAATTCTTCTACAATATATTCTATAGACAAGTCAATATCTAACTTGTTAAATTCTTCCTTACTAGATATTACGTATTGTCCTTTCCCATCATATCCACCAGTAGTAGTCTTTATTACACAAGGATAAAATTGAATATCGTTATTCACTAACTTATGATATTTAACAGTTTTAACTTCTAGTCTATTAGCCATATTCTTTTCTAACAAACGGTTCCTTGATATTTCTAATGCCTTAGTACCTTGAGGAATTTTATCTATATATTTAGATATTAAATTCAAATCTACGTTTTCAAATTCATATGTTAGTACATCTGATGATTTGTATAACAAATCCATTTGAGTTTCATCATTATAGTTAGCAGCAATGTGCGTATCAGATATACTCGCAATTGAACACTTTGGATTTGGATCTAAAGATATTACTTTGTGATTTAAATCTTTAGCAGCTTCTGCCATCATTAAGCCAAGCTGTCCTCCACCAATTATTCCAATATTCATTAAAGATCTAACTCCTTATTTTTTAAGATGTTTTCTGTTTGATTCTTACGATAACTTTGGTATTTTTTATCGATTACTTCACTAGATATCGCTAATATTGAAACTGCGAATAAAGCAGCATTCTTTGCTCCATCAATAGCCATTGAAGCTACAGGTACTCCTGAAGGCATCTGAACAATTGAAAGAAGAGAATCAATTCCATTTAATTTTGAAGATTTTATTGGAACACCAATAACTGGCAAAGTAGTAAGAGACGCTACCATTCCAGGAAGATGTGCAGCTCCACCTGCACCAGCAATAATCAGACTATATCCTTCACTTTTTGCTTCCTTTGCAAAATCAAATAATCTACCTGGTGTTCGATGTGCACTTACAACTTCTTTTGTGTATTCTACTCCAAATAGTTCTAAGGTAATACATACTTCTTTCATTACTTTCCAATCACTTTTTGAACCCATAATTATTCCAATTTTTTCCATTTTTATCCTCCTATTTTAAATATAAAAATGAGGTTTTCATAAAGAAAAACCTCATTATAGTTTATAATGAATTTTCTTTACGTAGTCCTAAGTTTACGGCCTAGGGTAGAGACTCGCTTTCCATATTAAAGCTATTATACGTAATATATTATTTTGAATAATTTGGTGCTTCTTTTGTAATATCTACATCATGTGGATGAGATTCCTGCATTCCTGCATTAGTAACCTTTACAAAACGTCCATTCTCAATTAAGTCTTGTATACCCTTTGTTCCACAATATCCCATACCAGATCTAATTCCTCCACATAGTTGATATATTGTATCTGCTAGTTCTCCTTTATAAGGTACTCTTCCTTCTATTCCTTCAGGAACAAGTTTCTTTGTTTCTTTAATATCTTTTTGGAAATATCTATCATTAGAACCCCTATTCATCGCAGCTAATGATCCCATACCTACATAAGTTTTAAATTTTCTTCCGTTAAATATTACTTCTTCACCAGGAGATTCTTTAGTTCCAGCTAAAATTGATCCTACCATAACACTATTTGCTCCAGCAGCAATTGCTTTTACAATATCTCCACTATATTTAATTCCACCATCAGCAATTAGTAATGCATTGCTATTTTTAATATAATCATATACTTCATTAATTGCTGTAATTTGTGGAATCCCCACACCAGCAATTATTCTAGTTGTACAAATAGATCCAGGTCCAATCCCAACTTTAACTGCATTAGCTCCTGCTTCTACTAATTCCTTTGCTGCTTCTTTAGTTACTATATTTCCTGCAACAATTTCTAAATCAGGAAATCTTTTTCTTATTTCTCTTACTTTTTCTATTACTCCTTTTGAATGTCCGTGAGCACTATCTACTGTAATAACATCAACTTCAGCATTATATAGAGCTTGTACTCTATCTAATGTATCTTCACCAACACCAACAGCAGCTCCACAACGTAATCTTCCTTTTTTATCTTTACATGCTTTAGGAAAATTAATAACATTATCAATATCTTTTATAGTAATTAATCCCTTAAGTTTATAGTCTTTATCAACAATGGGTAATTTCTCTATTCTATGTTCTGATAATATACTTTTAGCTTGTTCTAAATTTGTACCAATAGGAGCTGTGACTAAATTACCTTTAGTCATAATATCACTTACGGGAGTATCATCAATCTTTCTATATTTAAGATCTCTATTAGTAATAATTCCAATAAGAATATTTTCATCAGTAACAATAGGTAATCCTGATATCTTATATTTAGATAATATATCTTCTGCATCTTTTAAAGTATTATGCTTTTTCAAAGTTATTGGATTAGTAATCATTCCACTTTCACTTCTTTTAACATAATCAACTTGCGCAGATTGGTCTTCAATTGACATATTCTTATGAATAAACCCAATGCCACCTTCTCTTGCAATTGCAATTGCAAGCTTAGATTCAGTCACAGTATCCATCGCAGCTGAAACTATAGGAATATTTAATTTTATGTTAGGAGTAAGATAAGTTTCTAAGCTTACTTCTCCAGGTAAAACTTCTGATTTTTGAGGAATCAATAACACATCATCAAACGTTAATCCTTCAATTACTTTTTTTCCATTTAAAATTTCCATAAATACCTCCTATTTTCCAATAAAAAATGGGTTCTTTTGCATACGCAAAGGAACCCATTTTTATTAAATGGAATTTCTTCACGTAGTCCTAAGTTTACGGCCTAGGGTAGAGACTCGCTTTCCATATCAAAGCAGTTATACGTTTTATAATTTTATTTTATCACACTAGTATTTTAAACACAATACAATGAAAGCGTTCTTATTCAGTTTTTTTACTAAATAAAAGGTAATGAGATTAATATATTCTCATTACCTTTTATTTTAATATTTTATCAATTTGATTTAGTTCTTCATCATTAAATTCTAAGTTGTTTAAACTAGCTAAATTAGTCTCTATCTGACTTAATCTACTAACCCCTAACAATACAGAACTAACTGCTTTTTGATTATATGCCCAAGCAATTGCCATTTGTGCTAAAGTCTGATTTCTCATTGAAGCTATCTTCTTTAACTCAATTAATTTAGTTCTAAGTTCAGGAGTAACTTGACCTTTATTTAAGAAAATTACATCAGGGTTTCCTGCTCTTGAATCTAAAGGCACTTCTTTAATATATTTCTCAGTTAATAACCCTTGAGATAATACACTAAAAGGAATCATTCCTACCCCTTCATCAATTAACATTTGATCTAATCCAGTTTCATCAACCCATGTATTTAACATTGATAATTTAGGTTGATGGATAAGTAATTCAACACCGTATTCTCTTAACAATTTAATAGCTTCTAAAGCTATCTCTTTTGGATAATTAGACAATCCAATATATAATGCTTTACCTTGACTTACAATATCAGCTAAAGCCTTCATTGTTTCAGTTAATGGTGTATCGTAATCAGGTCTATGATGATAAAAGATATCAACATATTTTAATCCTAATCTTTTAAGAGACTGATCAAGTGAAGCCATAATATATTTTCTACTACCATAGTCTCCATAAGGACCATCCCACATTGTATACCCAGCCTTAGTTGAAATAATAAGTTCATCTCGGTAAGGTGCTAATTCATTATTTAGTATCTTACCTAAATTACTTTCAGCACTTCCAAAAGGACGACCATAGTTATTAGCTAAGTCAAAATGAGTAATTCCGTTATCAAAAGCTTTTAATACTATTTCTTTTACTTCTTCATATGGTTTCTCATTTCCAAAGTTTTGCCATAACCCTAAAGATAACTGTGGTAACTTTAATCCACTATTGCCAACTCTATTATAAATCATTTTTTGATATCTATTTTCAGCTGCTTTATACATAAATTCACCTCAATATATTACCCTATAGAACCTTCCATTTCTAACTTAATAAGCTGATTTAATTCTACAGCATATTCCATAGGTAATTCCTTTGCGAATGGTTCAATGAATCCCATAATAATCATTTCAGTTGCTTGTTCTTTAGTAAGTCCTCTACTTTGTAAGTAGAATAATTGTTCCTCACTTACTTTTGAAACAGTTGCTTCATGTTGAACTTGAGCTTGATTATTTGAAACTATATTATAAGGTAATGTATCTGATGTACTAATATCATCTAAAATGATTGTGTCACATTCAACATTACTTTTTGCACCTATTGCATTTTTACCGTGTTTAATCATTCCTCGGTAATTAACTTTACCACCTTTAGCACTCATTGATTTACTAATGATTTTAGAAGTTGTGTCTTTACCAATATGAATCATTTTAGCTCCAGTATCTTGATACATTCCTTCACCAGCAAAGGCGATTGAAATTGTAGTACCTTTAGCTCTATCACCTTTTAAGATACATGCAGGATATTTCATATTGATTTTACTACCAATATTTCCATCAATCCATTCCATGTGTCCATCTTCTTCAACTAATGCTCTTTTTGTAACTAAGTTAATAATATTATTAGCCCAGTTTTGAACAGTTGAATATCGACAGTGTCCACCTTTTTTAACAAATATTTCTACAATAGCTACATGCAAACTTGCTTTAGTATAAATAGGCGCAGTACATCCTTCTACGTAATTAACAAATGCACCTTCATCAACGATGATTATTGTTCTTTCAAACTGTCCCATTTGTTCACTATTTATTCTAAAATATGATTGAAGTGGTTTTTCTACTCTAACTCCAGGCGGTACATATATAAATGAACCTCCACTCCATACAGCGCTATTTAACGCTGCGTATTTATTATCTGTATAAGGTACTACCTTACTAAAATACTCTTTTAATAATTCAGGATATAGTCTTAAGGCTGTATCTGTATCACAGAATATTACACCTTGATCTTCTAATTCTTTTAATGTTGAATGATATACTACTTCACTATCAAACTGAGTTGAAACTCCAGCTAAAAACTTTTGTTCAGCTTCAGGTATTCCTAATTTCTCAAACGTATCTTTAATTTCCTCAGGAACATCATCCCAACTCGCTTCAGCACGTTCTGAAGGTTTAACATAATATGTTATTTCATCAAATTTAATTTCTGATAAATCAGGTCCCCAAGTAGGATTCTTAACTGACTCAAATCTATGATAACTTTTAACTCTAAAATCAGTCATCCACTTTGGCTCACCTTTAATTTTTGATATCTCTCTTACTATATCTTCATTTATCCCTTTACCCGTATCTAAAACACTTTTAGTCTCTGTTTTAAATCCGAACTTATAATCACCAATTATGTCTTTTATTTCATTTTTTGTTTTGTCACTCATAAGTATCACTCGCTTTCTAATGTACCTTCAAATGCTTTCCATGCTATTGAAGCACATTTTATTCTTGCTGGAAACTTTTGAACACCCTGATAAACAACTGCTTCTTCAAGATCAACAGTTTCATCATATTCTTTATTTGTCAGCATATTAATATAAGTTTCTGCAATTTTCTTTGCGTCTTCTTTTTTCTTACCTATTAAGGTCTCACTCATTACTGATGCACTACTACAACAAATAGAACATCCAGTTCCATCATATCTAACGTCTTTTACTATTCCGTCTTCAATTAAAGACTGAACAGTAATATCATCCCCACAAGTAGGGTTTTTAATGTGAATTGTTTTATATCCATTATCATTTAAAAGTCCTTTATTACGAGGGTTTTTATAATGATCCATAATTACTTGACGATATAATATTTCTAAATTATTCATAATACCCTCCTAAAATCCTACACTTTTAAAGAAATCTCTAGCGTTCTTTACTGATTCAATAAATTTATCACAGTCTTCAATTGTATTATATAAATAATATGATATACGTAAAGTAGCTGGAACCTTAAGCCATTTAATGATTAACTGTGCACAATGATGTCCCGCTCTCATACATATGTTATCTCCATCAAAGAAAGTAACTGCGTCATGTGGATGAACTCCATCTATATTAAATGAAATTATTCCTGTTTCTGCGCTTTCATTATAGATAATAATATCATCTATTTCTCTTAACTTATTAACTGTATACTCTTTAAGTTTATATTCGTGTTTAGCTATTTCATCTAGACCAACATTATCTAAATAATCAATAGCAGCTCCAAGTCCTATTGCTCCCGCAATACCTGGAGTACCTGTTTCAAATTTATATGGTACTTCTTTCCATGATGCTTCATATAAATTTACATTATCATTCATATCTCCACCAAATTCAATTGGTGGCATATTATCTAATAATTCTCTTTTTCCAAATAGAACTCCAATACCAGTAGGTCCAAGCATCTTATGTCCTGAGAAAGAAAGAAAATCACAATCTAAATCTTTTACATCTATTTTCTTATGTGGCGCAGCTTGTGCTGCGTCAACACTAACAATTGCTCCAACTTCATGACTTAACTTAATAATCTCTTTAATAGGAGCTATATACCCCATAACATTAGATACATAATTTAAGGCAACTACTTTAGTATTTTTATTTAATACTTTTTTAAAGTTTTCTATAGTAATACGTCCTTCTTTATTAAGAGGAACATATATTAATTTTGCTTTTGTAATATTACTAACATTTTGCCATGGTAATACTTGTGAATGATGTTCAAGTTCACTCACAATTATCTCATCAGTACTAGATAAGTTATTTAATCCGTAACTTGATGCAACTAAATTAAGAGCACTACTTGCTCCCCTAGTAAAAATAATCTCATTAAAATCAGCATTAATAAATTCACTAACTTTTCTTCTGGATTCTTCATACATTTCAGTTGCTACATAACTTAAGTTATAAACACCACGATGAACATTAACACTATATTTTTCATAGTATTCATCTAGTTTTTTAATAACTTGATTTGGTTTTAAACTTGACGCTGCTGTATCTAAATAGATAAGAGTTTCATCACTTAAAACGGGAAAATCTTTTTTTAGTTTATACGGATCCATTAGTCATCACCTACAATGTTTTATTTTCTACACTTCCAATAAAATCTTCAATTAATTCTTTAGTTGTCATTAAACTAGTTACAGGACTCAAAAATCCAGAAATAATTAATCTTTGAGCATTTTTATGAGTTAAACCTCTACTCATTAAATAGTATAACTGTTCTTCATCAATTTTACCAATAGCAGCACCATGTGATGCTTCTACATCATATTCATCAATCAATAATAATGGGTTTGCATCTAGTCTTGAATTTACTCCAAGTACAATCCCTCTATTTTGTTGTCTTGCAATACTTCTTTTCATATTTTTATTTATCTTACCAATACCTTCAAATACTAAAGCACTATTATTATTAGAAACACCATAGTTTTCTATAATTCCTTCAGTATCAGGTGCATTATGTTCAACTAATTGTGTAAACTTAGCACTTTGTTCTTTACTCGTAATTGCTATTGTTTTTGTAGTTGCACTAGCATACTGTTCTTGTAAAAAGATATTAGTTTTAGAATCAGTCATTGAATCATTAATTTCTGCGATACTATATAAGCTTCTTCCATATCTACTTATATAACTATTTCTAATTACTGAAACAACTGATTTTTCACTAAATTTAGATAACCCTGAATATGTTAATTTAGCATTTTCTTTAACAATACTATTACTCACAAAGTTAATACTAGCTTCTCCATCATTATATAAATATTCAAAATATTTAAGTTCAGAGTTCTCTCCTAACACTATCAAAGTATTATTCACTAAATCTGTTTTTTCTTGAATATAAAATATATGTAAAGTATCAGTAACTGCTACATTCTTAGGAACATAAACTATTATTCCACTATTTACTTCTTCTAAATTATATTGATAAGCTTCATCTTCTAAAGAGTTTAAAAACTGATTATTAGTGATAATAGAATTATTATTCTTAATCACTTCTTTTATGTCGTTAATTTCTACTTTTTCAAAAGATTTATCTATCTGTTTAGCTATAATATGTCCATCTTTAATAACTAAATAATTAGTTAAGTCTTCAGTTAAAAATTTTGATATGTCACTTGGTATATCCTTGTTAACTTCTACACTGTTCTTATATTTAAACATTATAATCCAAGTGCTTCCTTAGTTGCACAAACTCCAAGTAATACTTTTTCTTCTTCCTCTTCAACAATAACTCTTACATCTTCAATACCAAGTTCTTTTTTGATCCAGTCATAACCTTCAGTATCGATTTTCTTAATTAACTCGACACCTCCACTTTTAACAATTTTACCAACCATCATTACATGTACAAAATCAGCCTCAATATATTCAAGTAAACGTTTATAATGAGTTATCAAAAGTAATCCTAAATCTTTTGATTTCATTTTAGTAACATTTTCTCCAACTATTTTTAAAGCATCTACATCTAATCCTGAATCAATTTCATCTAAAATCGCAATTGTTGGTTTAAGCATTTTCATTTGTAATATTTCATTACGTTTTTTCTCTCCACCACTAAATCCTTCATTTAGATATCTATGAGGAAGATCCTCATTCATTTTTAACTCTGAGACTGCTTTATCATATTCCAGTATAAACTTGAATAAAGATACATTTTTACCTTCTTCAAGTCTTGCATTCATCGCAGTCTTAATGAAATCACTATTAGTAACTCCAGGAACTTCCGCAGGACTTTGCATCCCTAGAAATAGCCCAGCTCTAGCTCTTTCATCTACTTCCATATCTAGAACGTTTTTACCGTCTAAAGTAACACTACCTTTTGTTACTGTGAATTTCGGGTGTCCCATAACAACACTCGCGAGTGTTGATTTACCAGTCCCATTAGGTCCCATAATTGCGTGAGTTTCCCCACCTTTAATTTCTAAATTTACACCTTTTAAGATTTCTTTTCCATCAACCTCAGCGTGTAAATCTTTAATTGTTAATACGCTCATAATTACTACCTCCTAGCCATATATATAATAATATATATGACACAGTATCACAAATGATATACATAGTTTTATCTTACTCTAAATTTAAAAAAAAGAAAAAAAAGAAAGCAATATTTTGCTTTCTTATATATATATCTTTATTTGTTCAGATACTACACTATATCCATCCTCATTTAAATGGAATCCATCAACAGTATAATTAAGATCTAATTGTTCAAAATCATTCTGTAAGTGTTTTGTAATATCTACAAATTTAAGTTTGTTTTTTCTAACATAATTTTTAAGATAATAGTTTAACATACCTATTTCATGATTATCTCTAGCATCCACATATTCACGGTTAATAATATCCATATTTGCAGGGTTAACTGGTATCACAGATACTATATGAATTTGTGTATCTTTAGATCTTCTTTGAACTTCTTCTACTATTGTAATTATATTTCTATATATATCTTTTACACTAGTATTTTCAAAGCCCATATCGTTAGACCCTATTGATATAAATAGTTTACTTGGTTTATATTTGATTGCTCTTTTATATAATGTCTTAATCAGTAATTCTGTTGTATCTCCAGAAATTCCATTATTATAAATACACATTTCGTTGAAATGTTTATCTATATCTAGGTTTTCTATTAAACAGTCCCCTATTAGAACTACTTGATTTTTATCGTAATCTCGATCAGCTATTGCTTGAAGTCTTTCTTTATATCTGCTGATTATTGTTTTCTTACTCGTCATCTTCAAACGTTTCATTTTCTACTTGATATCTAGCTATAGGGTGTGCGAAAACTCTTTTGACTAAAGTAAGTGCTAGTAGAGCAAATACTGATGTAACTACTCCTAATATAACGTAATTCATACCGAAAACAATTCCGATAATGGCACTAATCCACAATGTTGATGCGGTAGTAAGACCATACACATTTGAATTTGTTTTTAATATTGCACCTGTACCTAAGAACCCAACACCAGTGATTACACCAGCGATAATTCTTGTGTTTTCAACAACAATATTCGCATTCACATCAGTCCCAATACTTTTCGCAAGTTCTAATGTATCATACATCATTTGTTTTGATAAAATTGTTAATGCTGCAGCACCTAGTGCTACTAAAACATGAGTAGTCATCCCAGCTATCTTATGTTTTCTTTGTCTTTCAAAGCCTATAAGTCCTACAAAAAATACGGTTAATCCTAAGTTTTGTAATATATAAACTAAAGTAATTGCCTCATCCATCCTGCCACCTTCTTTCTTGTTAACTATACATTATAAACGCTTACATTATAAAAAGCAATAGAAAAAGCGAAGAAAACTCTTCGCTTTTAATAATTATTCTTGGTCTAAACTATAATCCATTGCTTCATAACGTGTATACATTTTGTATCTACGTTTAGCTTCATAAATGTTTCCTTCAAATAAAGATTCAGCTTTATCAGGATTAATATCTAACAATTGTGCATAACGAGCTTCGTTCATTAAGAACTCTCTATATTTATCCCAGTTAGGAGCTTTAGAATCTATTTTAAATGGATTCTTACCTTGTGCTTCTAATTGTGGATCAAATCTAAATGTTGGCCAATAACCACATTCAGTAGCAAGTTTAGCTTGGTTTCCTGAATTCATAAGTCCACCTTTAATTTTATGAGCGATACATGGACTGTACGCTAAGATTAATGATGGTCCTTTATAAGCTTCAGCTTCTCTAAATGCTTTAAGAACTTGTTGTTGAGATGCACCATGAGATACTTGAGCAACATAAACATGTCCATAACTCATTGCGATAGCAGCTAAGTCTTTTTTCTTACCGTCTTTACCTGATGCTGTAAATTTAGCGATAGATCCAGTAGGAGCACTCTTAGATGATTGTCCACCTGTATTAGAGTAAACTTCAGTATCTAAAACTAAAATATTAATATCTTCGTTATTAGCTATAACGTGGTCTAATCCACCATAACCAATATCATAAGCCCAACCGTCTCCACCAAAGATCCAGCTAGATTGTTTAACGATGTAATTTTCTAATTCTTTAATTTCGTCTGCCATATCTGATTTATCATTTTCAAGTAAAGGCATTAATTTTCTATAAACTTCTAATGAAACGTCTCCATCAGTTCTATTGTCAATCCATGTAGTAAATAATTCACCCATTTCAGGAGTAACACTATCCATACTATTAACAAATAGGTTTTGTAATCTATCACGAAGTGCTTCATTAGCATGTCTCATACCAAATCCAAATTCTGCATTATCTTCAAATAAACTGTTAGCCCATGCAGGTCCACGTCCATTATCTAATGTAGTATAAGGTGTAGCTGGGAAACTTGCTCCATAAATTGAAGAACAACCAGTTGCATTAGCAACTTGCATTCTTTCTCCGAATAATTGAGTTACTAATTTAACATATGGAGTTTCTCCACATCCTAAACAAGCTCCACTAAATTCGAATAATGGTTTAGCAAATTGTGAATTTTTAGCATTAGTTTTTTCAACTAAGTTATCTTTATAAGTTACATGATCATATAAGTATTCAGTATTTTGAATTTCACCTTTAGAAATTTCATCAGCAATAGGACTCATTACTAGTGATTTTTCTTTAGAAGGACAAACCTCAACACAAACTCCACAACCTGTACAATCTAATGTACTAATTTGAATTTTATATTGGAATCCTTTTAATCCTTTACCTACTGCATTTTTAGTAGGTAATCCAACAGGTGCAGCTGCCATTTCTTCATCAGTTAATAAGAATGGTCTAATTGCAGCATGAGGGCAAGCAAATGCACATTGATTACATTGAATACAGTTATCTGTGATCCATTCAGGTACATAGTTAGCAATACCACGTTTTTCATAAGCAGTTCCACCGTTATCCATAGTTCCATCTTCATAACCTGTGAATGCACTTACTGGTAAATCATAACCTTTAATTGCATTTACTTTATCAGCGATGTTTCTAACAAATACTGGTCTACTCATATCAACTTTAACTTCTTTAATTTCTAAGTTAGCCCACTGTGGTTTAACTTCGATTTTAACAAGTCCCGCTTTACCAGCGTCAATTGCTTTGTAGTTTTTCTCAACGATTTCTTGACCTTTACGTCCATAAGCTTTTTTAGCATATTTTTTCATTAAATCAACAGCTTGATCGTAAGGGATAATTTGTTCATTTAATGCGAAGAACGCACTTTGCATAACTGTATTAATCATTCCACCAAGTCCAGCTTTTTCAGCTAACTTAACAGCGTTCATAATATAAAGATTTGCTTTTCTTTCAGCTAAAACTTTTTTAACTTTATTAGGTAATAAAGCTTCAACTTCAGAAGCAGGTGTTACAGTGTTAAGTAAGAAAGTTCCACCTTCTCTTATTCCTGCAATCATATCATATTGATTTAGATATGAGTCTTTAGAACAACTTACGAAGTGAGGGTTACTTACTAAGTATGTACTACGGATTGGGTCTTTACCAAAACGTAAGTGCATTCTTGTAACTCCACCTGATTTTTTAGAGTCATAAGATGAATATGCTTGACCGTAAAGATCAGTATTTTCACCAATAATTTTAATTGTATTTTTTGAAGCTCCCACAGTACCATCAGATCCAAATCCGAAGAATAATAATTCAGTAGTAGATTCAGGTTGAACGTCTACTTCATTATGAGGAATTGAATTATGATTAACATCATCATTAATACCAATAGTAAATCTGTCTTTTTGTTCATTTAACATATTATCGAATACAGCAACGATTTGTCCAGGAGTTGTATCTTTACTTGAAAGACCATAACGGTTTCCAAGAATTACTGGAGCATTTTCTTTACCATAGAATACTGATTTAATATCTAAGTATAAAGGTTCTCCAATTGATCCTGATTCTTTAGTTCTTTCCATAACTGTAATTCTTTTAACAGTTTTTGGCATTACTGCCATTAAGTATTCAATACTGAAAGGACGGAATAAGTGAACTGTAACAAGTCCTACTTTTCTACCTTGAGCAATTAAATAATCAATAGTTTCTTCAATAGCTTCAGTAACACTTCCCATTGCGATTACTATATCTGTAGCATCTTCTGCTCCATAGTATACGAATGGTGCGTAATTACGTCCAGTAATTTTAGAAATTTCTTTTAAGTACTCAGCAACAATTCCTGGTACTTTATCATAGTATTTATCTTGAATTTCTCTTGCTTGCATATACACGTCATCATTTTGAGCTGCCCCTCTAGTAACTGGGTTAGCAGAGTTTAAAGCTCTTTTTCTAAACGCTTTAACAGCATCTCTATCTAGTAATTTATCTAGGTCTGCATAATCCATAACTTCGATTTTATTAACTTCGTGAGAAGTTCTAAATCCATCAAAGAAATGCATGAATGGAATACTTGATTTAATAGCAGATAAATGTGCTACTGCACCAAGGTCCATTGCTTCTTGAACTGAACCACTTGATAAAATTGCGAATCCTGTTTGTCTTGCAGCCATAACATCTTGGTGATCCCCAAAGATTGATAAAGCTTGAACAGCAATACTTCTTGCTGCAACATGAATAACTGCTGGTAATAATTCTCCAGCCATTTTGTACATATTTGGTAATTTTAGTAATAATCCTTGTGAAGCTGTGTAAGTAGTAGTAAGTGCACCCGCTTGTAAACTACCGTGAACTGTTCCTGCAGCTCCTGCTTCTGATTGCATTTCAATAACTTTTACAGGCATTCCGAATAAGTTCTTCTTACCTTGTGAAGCCCATAAATCTGTGTGTTCCGCCATCGGTGAAGATGGTGTAATTGGATATATTCCTGCAACTTCTGTGAATGCATAAGCTACGTGTGCAGCAGCTTGATTCCCGTCCATTGATTGGAAAACTTTTTTTGTCGCCATGGCAACTACCTCCATAAATATATTTTCTTTTCTTTATATATAATTCATACATCATAGATTATAAAACATTTTCATTTTTTTTACAACAAAAACAAGGTAAATTTCAATTAAAGAAAACACTTACATTTTGCATTTTTTCATAAAAAAAAGCTGGATATAAAATCCAGCTTATTTAATTCTTCCTAAAAACTTCTCAGCTTTGTCTAAATACAGGTTAGCTACAAACATAAAGTCAACACCTAAATCTATACTAAGTCCAATAAATTCTTTATATAATGCAACGTTATGCCACTGTAATGTTTGGAAAGCTCTAAAGAAGTATAATCTATTATATTCTTCTACTGTTGGAGTTTTTCTTAAATACACTGGTAGTAACGCTAAAGCATGATCAAAATCATTATTTCCAAAACAAGCTATATCATAATAAGGATCATTATTTCCCGTAAATTCCCAATCCATTAATCTAAGTCCGTTACCTGTAACTACAAAGTTAGATATTTGACTATCTCCATGTGATAAAACTAATTTAGATTTATCCATATATTTATTAGAGTATGATAAGAATTTTGCTTTTAATTCTAAGTATCTTTCTGAATGAGTAAAATCATATTCAGCTAAATAACCTTCATATAATTTTAATCTTCCAAGTGGATCGTAATCATAGTCTGAAACTTTTCCTGAATTATGAATTTTACTAAGTACTGCTGCTGCTTGATTTAAGAATAAATATGGTTCAAGTTCATGTAGTGGTGTACCTTCAATATATTCAGCTATTTTAAATCCAGAATCTATTTCAAAATAAACTGTTTTATTATTTAATCCAAGGTCTTCAACTAGCTCTATATTGTGCTTTTCAACAGTTCTATTCACAAATTTTTCTGCGTTTTTACCAGGGATTCTAAATGTATATAATTTACCACTTATTTCTATTACATAAGTGTAATTACTCATTCCTCCCATAAGTCTTTTTACTACTTTAATTTCTTCTTTTTTTACATTAAAAACTTCAATACATTTTTCTATAATTATCATTTCGTTTGTCATAATAAATACCTCCTATATTTCAAATAATTTTGTCGGAATATCTTGAGTGGCAACACTTAAGTTATAATCCGTTATTTTAAGTCCGTAATCATTAAATACTTCATCATAAGTTTCAATCGCTACTTGTGCAGTATTACACTCTCTTGAAGGATGCGCTAAAACTATTTGTTTTGTATTATCACCTACAAGTTTTGCCATGTTGTAAGCTGAATCATTATTTGACATATGTCCTTTAACTGAATCAATTCTTTGTTTTAAATAAAATGGTCTATCACTAGTAAATAACATTGTAACATCGTAGTTAGCTTCAAAGACATAAGCATCAGCATTTTCTAGTAGTTCAAAATCTTTAATAGGTAAATAACCAATATCAGTTATATACACTATTTTTTTACCTTCAGCGTAGATTACAAATCCAACTGCGTCAGATGCATCATGACTAATACTAAAAGGTAATATTTCACAATCATTTATTACTTGTTTTTCAAACGGTGTAATAAATGATATTTTTGATTTAGCTAAGTTATCTTTAACTCTATAATTGAGTGATTCATAAGTTGTTTCTGTCATATAGGCAGTTGTCTCTAGATTCTTAAGTAAAACTACTAATCCAGCCACATGATCTGTATGTTCATGAGTAATGAAGACAGCATCTAAATTTTCAAGTGATAAATTTTGATTTTTTAAACGAACATTTATTTGTTTAAATGAAAGACCACAATCTATCAATATTTTTGTATTATTCGTCTCTAAATATGTGACGTTTCCTTTAGAGCCACTACCGATTACGCTAAATTTCATAAAATCACTCCAATACCCAAAAATATTATACTACATAACTATTTAAATTCAATGAAATTACTGTAAGTTAGTATGTGAATTTTGTAAGTTGGAAATTTTCACAACACTTTCACAAATTATTATTGTTTTTATTTAGTAAAAATGATATGATATATATTGCGTAAATAATAATAGGAGTGATATTAATGAATAAAAGTATTTTAATCAAAGGCTCAATCATTATGGGACTATTTCTTATCCTGATTGGAGCAGCAGTTGGATGCAGTATAATTAAGGCAGATGCAACAGAACCTATGATTTCTAATGGGGATGAAGCCTATTTAACACTAGACGATTTTACAATTACAAATGCACAATTGTGGGAAGTAATGAAAAACGTTGACGGACTTAGTTACTTAATGGACTATGTTGATCAAATAGTATTAAAAGAGACTATTGATGGAGTAACTCAAGCCGAAGTAGATAAAGAAATAAGATTTTTAACATATTTAACAGAAAGTGATGATTTAGTTGCTGAGATACAAGCAGATGCTGATCTTAACCAAGATTATATTGATGCTTTCAATCAAAACTTAATCATTTTAGGATTTGATCCTACAAACGCTGATGACTTAAGAACATTTGTTGAAGTTGGTATTGCTAAAGAAAAAATAGCAAGAGAATATATATTAAACTCAACTGGTGATGATGATTATGCTCTTGATGATGAAGATTTAAAAGAGTACTATGAATCAGCTACTTACGGAGAAGCTTGTGCTATCGAAGTAAGATTTGAAAGTGCTGAAGAAGCAAGCTTAGTATTTGATCATTTCAATTTAGTTCCTAGCTTTAACTATGGTATAGGATTATATACCGGAACTGAACCTATTGAAGATATAGCTTCTGATGGATTTATATTAGATGATAATACTATTCAATTAGATGAAGATCAAGTATTCCTTAAATATGTAGAATTATATAACTACATGAACCCTTGGGAAGAACAAATTCCTACGGATATTACACAAGCAGATTTCTGTGTTGACTTTGCAAATATAGCGATTTATAACTTCGATGATATGGTTGAAGATCGTTCTGGAGAAGACCCTTACGTTGGTCTTGCTACTTATATATTCGATACTTTAGTTGTTGAACCTGAAGAAACTGAAATCCGTTTCTCTTATAGTCCTCAAAATATTGGGGCTGGAGTTATGTATTCATATAAAATAAGTCAAGAAGCTATTACTGCTTATGAAGATTTAACTGCAGCAGAATTACTTGCTGTTAAAGAAGAGATTTTAGATATTATCGTTTCTGCTGAAGTTATCGGTGATATTATGAATACTATAAATGAAGATCTTGATTTTGAAATCGTTGATCCTTACTTAGCTTTAAGATATGAATTCGAAACAGGAATCAAATATGATAACGATGGTTCAGAAACTGTTGTTGCTACATTAGCTAACTTAGCAATTACTGCTGATGATTTATTTGAATTCATGGAAAAAAGAGTTGGAGCTTTCTATAGTATTGAACTTGCTAAAGTTCAATTAATACTAAGAAGCGATGCTTATTATGATGTTTATGGTGATGACTATGATTATATGAATAGTAATCATGAAGAAATGCTTACTAATAGAGATGAATTAAGAGAAATGAAATCAATCTTTGGTAGTAACGGATACGCTAGTTACGGATTCGCTTCTACTACTTATACATGGGATGAATTCATTTACTTAGCTTTCAATGTTAAAACTGAAGCTGAAGTTATTGAACAATTATTCATTATGCAAGATTTACAAACTCAAGTAATTTATCCTACATTAGATTTTGATAATATTGAAGATTACTTACAAACACAAAAAGATGAATACTTTAGTTTAAATGTTTCTCATTTACTAATTTATCTTGATTTTGATAAAGACTTCGCACCTGATGATTTTGATGAATTCAAAGAAGAATTAACAGTTGATGAATTAGCTGAATACGAATTAATTAAAGCTTCTTTCGATAATTTATTATTCTCAAAATTAAATGGTGGACTTACATTCGATGAAGTTATTGAAGAGTACGAAGATAGTTTAATGAATGATATTGATAATGAATGGGCAGAATTTAAACAATACGGATTCAGAATTATGACTGAAAACTTATCTGTAGAATCTAGTTTAAACAATATAAACTCTGAAGGATTCGATGATGCATTTGAAGCTTCATTAAAAAGAGTATATGATGCTTACGTTATTGAAAAAGAAAATTCAATTGAAGATATTACTGAATATTTAGATACACAAGTTACTGTAACTTCATTCGGTATTCACTTAATATTAGCTACTGAAGGTACTGGATTCGAACAACCAAGTGCTGCTTATGATCCATTAGATGATCCAGATGTTGTATATAGTGATGGTTCTGAAAATGCAAGTGATGTTCCAAATGAAGCGCAAGTTTTACTTTATAACGAAATAAAATATGCTGCTATGGGTGGACCAGTTTCTAGTGAACTTTTACCAAGTACTGTATACCAAGCTATTGATACTTCTTATGGTGCTATATTCGATGCTTACTTCTCACAAACAGGATTAAGTATTGTTACATTAAACTATATGTTTGATAGTAGTCCAGTATTCGCAACTGATAATGCAGGAAATACAGCTGTTATACAAGATATCTTAGATGTTCTATACCTCATAAACTTCCCTGAAGGATTTGTTGTTGTAGACTAATACATAAAAAAAAGGACCTAATTCAATTTAGGTCCTTTTTTTTATGTTCTATTTATTTTAAGTTTGATTTATAATATCTTTCTCTATCTAGTACCATTAATGGTGATGTAAATTCACCAGGTTCTATTGTATCTAATGATTCTTCTAATACTGTCATCTTAGAATCAATATTATCAATAAAATGTAATATTAAAGCTTCGGGAATCATTGGCTTTTTAGGAGATCCATAGTTTCCGTAATAATGATGGCTTAGTACCATGTGTTCAAGTAGTAATACTTCTTCTTTACCAACATGTCCATACTTAGAGGCAGTTAATTCAATCATTTTAACACTCATTGTAATATGTCCAAGCATTTTACCTTCTTTAGTATATTCAGCTCCTGCGTAGTTAGATAACTCTCTAACTTTACACATATCGTGAAGTATGATACCTGCGATTAATAATTCTTCATTTAAGAAATTATAAACTGATTTAAATCCATCAATTAATTTTAACATTGTAGAAGTATGATAACTTAGTCCCCCAATATATGCGTGATGAAATTTAGTAGCTGCAGGGTATAAATAAAACTCTGCTTTTTTTAAGTTATACATATCAAGTACGATATCTTTTATAACTACATTAGTAATTTTACTTAAATATCCCTCAATAATTTCTTTAATCTCTTCAGAGTCTTTAGGAGCATACTCATAAAAACTAGACATTAATTCTTGTCTCACTGATAACTCTAATTCTTTATCTTCAATACCTTCGTAATCAGTTACTAATAATTGAATTTTTTCTTTAAATTCTATTTCTTTTACTTCAAAATAATAAACAGCATTTAAATTAAGTTTTTCATTTTGATCAATTCTTATTGTAATTCTTTCTTTATCTTTTGTTAGAACACTTAAAGTGTTCGTATCATATGTTGTTTCATTGATTGAATCAACTTTCGCAAAAAATGTTTTTACTTCCATTACTGTCACCTTTTCTTTTTAAAATATATGTCGTGATATCACTAACATCTATTTTATTAGTTATTTTTCTAGAACGTTTTTCACCGTCAAATATTATTGTATATTTAACTCCAAAATCAAATGTTTCTTTAACGCTAGAGTTTTTAAAGATAACTACTAATTCTGTGTCTTCATCTTTTAATTGATAGAAAATAGTTCCGTTTTCATTTATTTTAACACAAATGTAATCTCTTACTTTAGATGGAGCTGTGAGTCTAAATAAATCGTATTTCTTTCTAATTCTAATTAACTCTTTTACATACTCTATATCAGTAATATTTTCATCAACTAAATCCCAGTTAATTGAGTTAATTTTATCTCCTGATTTATATGAATTTTCAACACCTTGTTTAGTTCTATAGAACTCTTGTCCACTATGAATAAACGGCACACCTTGGCTTAGTACTATCATTGAAGTAGCTAGTCTTTGTCTCTTCTTAATCTCAGAAATCGAAGCGTCAGGTAAAGCAATTACTGCCTTATCATAAAAGACATTATTATCATGACATTCAACATAATTTATTGACTGAGAAGGGTATCTAAATAAGAATTTATTACACGCACTTCCAAGCACTATATTTTTAATATCATCAAGTTTAGACATACCGCCTAAACAATATCCTTTTTGTTTTAGATGCCATGTTGCACCTTTTAATAATTCTCTTGTCTTATCATTAAAATGTCCTATATTAAATAATAAATGTTTATTAAACATATGGGCTGTTCTTTCTTCACCTAAAGGTGTAGACATTCTCCAACCTTCACCATAAACTATAATATCTCTTTTATAGCGATCTAATTTTTGTCTTAATGTATTCATTGTTTTAATATCAGTAAGTCCCATTAAATCAAATCTAAACCCGTCCATCTTAAATTCTTTAGCCCAATACATTACTGAATCGATTATAAACTTACGAATCATTTTTCTTTCACTAGCTAAATCATTTCCACACCCTGATGAATTAGTAAGTAATCCTTGTTTATCATAACGATATCCATATCCAGGAATAATACTTTCAAATGGGAATTTAATATTATCATAAACATGATTAAATACAACATCCATAACTACTCTAATATTCTGTTTGTGGAAGTTATCTACTAATTCTTTAAGTTCATTAATTCTAGTATAAGGATCATTTGGATCTAAACTATACCATCCTTCAGGTACATTATACTGTTCGGGATTGTATCCCCAGTTGTATAATTTATCAGGATTATTTTCATCTACTCCGCCAAAATCAAATACAGGGAGTAACTGAACATGTGTAACTCCTAAATCTTTTAAGTAATCAAATCCAGCTTTATTTCCACCTTTAGTAGTTAATTTTTCTTCAGTAAAACTTTTGTATTTACCAGGATGAGTTGCTTTAATTGATTTATTAATTGTGAAATCTCTAATATGTGCTTCATAGATTATCGCATCATTTGGAGAACCACTAAATTTAGGTCTTTGATTTTTCATTTTATAAATCTTAGATCTATCAACTACATAACTATATTCTGCGTTAGCACTACTACTTATAGCATAAGGATCAATAAATAAATGTTCTTTCCCATTAACATAAGAAATATATCTATATCTATATCCTTCATAGTTTCCACGAAGCCTTAAATACCAAACACCTTGGTTATCATATTCCATATCAGTAACTGTGGCATTACCTGATTTATCAGTTAATTCTAACTTCATGTATTTAGCTGTGGGAGTCCATATTTTAAATTTTGTTCTATCTCTTCTATATGAAGACCCTAAATCTGATTGTTCATAATAATAAATATCATCAAACAGCTCAGTTCTAACAATTTTTCCAGTAAATAACTCACTAGTTTCATTTAAGTCATCATATATATGGTACATATGATTTAATAAAATATATCCATCAAATCTACAAATATATTTTCTTTCAGTTCCAATTAATTCACTACTTATAATTTCTAAATCGATTTCTTCATCATTTCCAATAACTTTAAAGTATTGTATAAAATCTTCTCTATATTTATATGGTACTATTATTGTTATTTCATTGAAGTCATCTAGATAAGAATAAAATTTACTCATGTTTATCTCCCATTTCTCTTTGAAGTTCTTCTACTTTCTTTAAAGCATACTCTTTTAATACATCATAATCATTTGGCATATATCCCATAATTACATTAAATTTTAAATCATCTACTACTTTACCTATAACTGATTTTTTCTTTAAAGTTGTAAGCCATAAAATATCTTGTCCTTTAAACTTTAAATCACAAACATCTCTTATTGGTAATTCACGTTCTAATTTTCTAATTAATTCCTCTTGATCTTTATATCCTAATATCACATTTAATTTATTTGTAAGCAAACAAGAATCTAACCCATTCACATAAACAATAAACTTATTAAATACATCATCTTTAGTTACTTCTTGAAGTAATAATATTTGATCTATCAAGCGATAATGTTTATTTGAGAATCTCCATTCATCTTCTATATCATTAAAGATGAAACAAATAATAAAGGCTTCAAGCGGTTCTAATTCAATATCTAAGTTAGAAATAAAGGAAAGTCCTTCACTAATTCCATAAAGCTCTTTATCAATACCTGTTTCAATCATATATTTTAAAGCTTTATTACGGTATTTACCTCTAAATATTTTATTAAGTTCAACCATTACTCTTTCAATCGATATATTCTTAATTAAATATCCTAGTTCTTTTATAGCGTCTAATGTTTTTAAATCAATATTAAAACCTAACTTACTAACGAATCTAAAAGCCCTAAGTATTCGTAATGAATCCTCTTCAAATCTTTTAAAAGGATCATTAATAGTTTTAATAATTTTACTTTTTATATCTTCTTTAGAATTATAAAAATCATGAATTACTTCATCACTATCCATCACAAGAGCATTAATAGTAAAATCTCTTCTCTCTAAATCACTTTTTAAGTTTGTAGTATATTCTACATTTTCAGGATGACGATTATCATAATATTCTCCATCACTTCTAAATGTTGTAACTTCATATTTAAATTCCTCTTTTAAGATAGTAACACTTCCATACTTTTTACCTGTCTCTTTAACATTTTTAAAAAGACTGATTACTTCCTCAGGAAGCGCACTTGTAGTAATATCAATGTCAGTTGATTTAATATTTAGAAGCATATCTCTAACATAACCTCCAACGAAAAATGCTTCATAACCAGAATCATGAAGTTTTTTTAAAATATTAATTCCGTTTTCAAAATGTTTATCCATTTAAATCACCACAAAAATTATACTATAAATAGCGAATTATTTCCACAATATCGTTATTTTATTTTCAAAAAAAATGACCTATGATATAATAAAACAAGGTGATATTATGAAAAGCATTAAAGAAGAAGTAATAACTACACAATTAATTAACAAAAGTAAATTCATTAATCATTTAATAAATACTTCTTCAGTTGAAGATGTTACTTTTAATTTGAAAAGACTTCGTAAATTATATAGTGATGCGAACCATCATTGTTTTGCATATATAGTCGGGAATAATCAGGATATTCAAAAGTTTAATGATGACGGTGAACCTTCTAAAACTGCGGGGTTACCAATGTTAGAGGTTATGAAGAAACATGACCTAACAAATGTTTTATCTGTCACAATTAGATACTTTGGAGGAACTAAACTAGGCGCTGGAGGGTTAACTCGTGCCTATACTAAAAGCTGCGCAGAAAGTATTACAAAGTGTACTTTCACAGAACTTACAAGTTATACAGATCTATTTATTAAAATATCATTTGATCAGATAGGTCATGTTGAAAAATATATAAGAGATAATTATATACTTATCAATACAATATATGATAACTTTGTAAACTATGAAGTTACTGTGCCTAGTTCATCTTTATCTATTTTAAAAGATTCAATTACAGAATATACTAAAGGTAGTGCTACATTCTCAATAATTAAAACTTATGATATATATAAATAAAAAAGAAGCTCACAGCTTCTTTTTTTATGAAAATATCTCAGTTGATAAATATATTAAATTCATAAATGCCTTCACAATTAGATAAGTAAAGATAATTGTTGAGAATATATATATTAACTGTATTTGCCAAACATGTCCTTTTCTAAAGAATTTAGATAAGTCAAAAGCATTAAATGCTTGAAACACAAATCCAAAAACTACAAAGAACAAAAAGAATTCTATTATATTTAATAAACTAGCATCCATTTATATCTCTCCTTAACTTGAAATGTCATCAGGTTCATCATTACCTAAATCATCTTCAATTATTATAACTAAATTATTTGGTAAACAGGTTATAGGTTTAAGTGGTGAAGAACTCCAACTTTGAATCTGACAAATATGTTGGGGAGATACTTCATCAATTACTCTAACCCGGTAATTGTTATATTCTATTACTACTACATTCCCATTACTACCTGAAACAGTGTATAAAAATTCTACTTCATTGATAGAAATAACGTTATCTTCATCTATAATTTCATAAGAACCATCTTCTAAGAATATTTCTAAAATAGGATTATCATGATAATAGACAATCGCTTTTCCATCTTTAGTAGTTGACTGCACTAAAAATAATCTTAAAACTCCATACCCTATCAAAGAGATAATTACTATGCTAATCATCAATATCACGTCTGTTTTTCTCATATAATCACCTGTTTTATTTTATGAATAAATTATACCATAAAAACAATGCTTTAGAAAAGATAATAGCTATTTAAAACATATGTCTGTCCGCGCATACCTTAGGTAAGGCACTATAAATATTTAATTATAAATAAAGGTATAACTAGTTTATGCGCAAACTATCATTTTATAATAATTGTTAGTATACGAACCGACTTCAATAGCACAGTAAAGGGATTTTCTTTTATTATAAAGGTTGACATTTATATAGTAAAGTTTTATAATTAGTCAGTAGATAAAAAAGAAAATTAGGAGGAAGAAAGATGAAAAAATTATTAGTTTTACTAGCTGTATTAACTTTATCATTTACGTTAACTGCCTGTAACGGTGAAGAAGATTTACCTGAAACAATGACTATGGCAGAATTAGACGGATTTATGGGAAGAAGCGACGTTCAATACATCGATTTAAGAAACTTCGATGAAAGAATGAAAGCTGGATATATTGAAGGGTTTGAAGTAATTCCTTACTTTGACTATCTAAAATATCAAGGTATCTTAAGTGATGCAAACGGTGGTTGGGTTTTCGACACTGGTGAAATAGGTGCTGTTGGAAGTATGAGAGAAATGTTCAACGAAGACAAAACTATTTTATTAATGTGTGGATCTGGAACTAGAGCTCAATATGTTATGGATGCATTATTATCATTAGGATATGAAAATGTAATTAACATTGGTGGATACGCAGCTTATATTGAAGCTGACGGAGAAGCTGTTGTTCTTGGTGGAGAATCATTCTACATCAATATGGATGCAAAAGGAACTTATACTCCAGGTACTTACTTCGGTGTAAGTGATGGTTTATATCTTGCAACTGTAGTAATTAACGATGCTGGTGGAATCCAAAGTGTATTCTTTGATGCTGTAACTTGTGATACGGATACAGATGCTGATGATGTTAAAGATTCAGACTGTACTACTAAGCAAGCTAAAGGTGATGATTACGGTATGGTAACATACGGTAGTGCTGTTCAAGAATGGTACTTACAAGCTAATGAAGTAGCTGTTGCAGTTGTTGCTAATCAAGGTTGGGACACTGATGGTATTGATGATTTAGCTGGTGTTACAATTACAGTTACTGGATTTGAAGATGCTTTAGAAGATGCTTTAACTCAAGCAACTGATTAATATTTACTAACATAAAAGGAAGTTCAAATTGAACTTCCTTTTTTTGTGTCTTTTTTTAATCGTTAACATTTAATAACTTCAATATTGATACATCTTCAGTGTATTCTAAATCCCAAATTGTATTATCAAATAATAATGTATCTCCATAAAATACCAGTTTATCAAATGTGTTAGTATCTATACTTATACTAATATTCTCTAGTAATGTATAGTCACTACCTACTACTTGGGATATATCTAAATCATAAAGATAAAGATTTGTAGTGGTGCTAAGTGTATTTATATATCCTGCTACATCTGAAATTATTATAGATGTACTATTATCATTTAGTGTTCCTAAATAAATACTTTCTGTGATTATATTACTAGCTGAGCTTGATTCTAAACGTCCTGTAATGTTTCCAACGTATGCTGTTGAAGGATATAAACCTAAATCAAATGTGGATAAAGCATATCCACTCTCTAAAGTAGAAGACATTGTATATCCATTAATTCCACCCATATATAATTCATTTAGTGTACCTACTATATTAAGAGTACCAATATAATACATATTTGAAGTTGATCCAGCTATTTGTATACCATTAATACCTCCTATAAAAGCTTTAGTTGTAGCATCAGCAATTACTTCGATATTTAATGTACTTCCAACTTGATTATAAACTGTATTAGAACCTAAAACATACCCGCTAATTCCTCCTAGATAAGTATTAGAAGACGTTTCAACAGTTAAATCACCTTCTGAAAAACTTTTGGCAATAATTGAATTATCAGAATGCCCTATAATTCCTCCAGCATATACATGATATATTGATTGAATATTTGTTGATATATTTACATCAACATATTCTAATATACTATCATATGAAACACCAAAAATACCTCCTGATTTAATTTCTCTTACACTTAAATCAGTAATTGTTATTGAACTTGATTCTATTGTTACATTGTAAACATCACCAAATGAATAACCTGCTAGTATTCCTACATGTAAAGGATTTGAACTTGTATTAGCAGCTGTACTAGTTATATTCATATTAGATAATGTTAAGTTTTTAATTAAACTATGAGATCCCAATACACCAAACAATCCTAAATAAATATTTTCAGGAGCGTCTACAGTTAAATTCATTCCTGTAATTGAATATCCATTTCCATCTAAACAACCATCAAAATCACTTAAGAAGTTTAAGTAATAAACGCTTCCTATATTAATATCTGTTTGAAGAATATAAATACCACTATTTCCCATTGCGTAAAAATCAGATGCAGTGTTTATATATTGAACATTAAGAACATCTCCAGCATATAAATAATCAACATAATTGATTTCTAAAGTAACTAAATCACTACCATTTAAATACGTAAGTTCATCAATTGATAATTTAAATCCACCGTATGTATTTATAGCTTGTTCCATAATTACTAGCTCATCATTACTTATTGTAAATTCTGAACTTGATAATTCTATACCATTAACTGTTACTGATTGAATATCATAAGTTGAGTAATGTTCTAAAGCTAATTTTATTTGATAATTACTTAATGGTGACATATAACTTACACCATTATTAACTGTAATTCCCGAAATACTAAGAGGTATTTCAAGTATAATTATTAATTCATTATTATCTTCAGGAATTACATCTAGAGAAGTACTACCATTATTAACAACTATCTTTGTTATTTCATAAGTAGTTTCTCCTTCTACTATTGAACTACCAGGAATTGTTACTAGATGTTTGCTTTCTTCATATGTATATCCTACAAGCACATCATCAATATATACATTTTCAATTGTATATCCTATTGGATAATCTAAAGATAATTCAAATGTAAAATCCTGTGCCTCATCGATGATATTATCAGTTACTACAATATCATTAATGGAAAGCACAGCTGTATGTACAGTATTTCCAGGTAAAGTAATACCTGTACTTCCATTCCCATCAAGCAAGTTGTAATCTACTACAACTTCTACTTTAAACTCACTATCATATTCTGTAGATTCAACAACTACATTATTAATAGTATTATCTATTAAAACTGAAGTATAAAGATTGTTACTTTCATCATATAGATTTAATGTCATAGCTTCAATTACTAAATCAGGATCTGTATAAGTATAATACATCGTTATACTATCACCAGTTGTATAAGTAACTCCAATTATAAAAGTTGGAACACTATAAGATAATGTATTTATGGTTTGCGTTGTACTAACAACTTCTTCACCAACACCTTTATTTAAATCATAGTGAATTATTACTTCTACTTCATATTCATGATTACTATATATATCTACAAATTGAATATAATCATCTATAGTAGTTGATTCTTTAGTATCAACTAAAACATCATTATCATATAATTTCATTTCCATTTTAATAAATGTTGTATCATCTAAATCAGTATTATCAGTTACATCATAACTTATTACAAAAGATGTTTCAGTTATAGATTCAATTGATAATATATAAGTTGGTATTTCTAAATTATATATTGTAAGTGTTATATCAATTTCTCCAATATTCCCAGAATTATCTTCAGTATAAAGAGTAAGTGTATAACTACCTGGAGTTGTTATATCTACTAAACTAGAATCAACAGTTAAAGTAAGATCACTATCATAATTATCTGTTAAAGTAACCAACTCATTTAATTCACTAATTGAAGGTATCACAGTACTCACAATCTCAACTACACTACTTGTTATAACTGGTGATGTAGTATCCACTACTTCAACTGTGAATGTTTCAGAATCTACTCCAGTACTAGTGATATACGTGCATATAGCACCATACTCACCAAGAGTATCATATAATACTGAACTATCATCAATTGTACATAGTATAGTTTCTAAAGCACTTGAGGTAATATAAATATCATCAAATCCATTATTAGTAATATCACTATTTACTTCTATTGATAAACTATTACTATTTAATGAATATTCTATTTCTATAGGAGTTTCTTCTCCACCACACGATACTAAAAATAAAATAAATAAAAATGAAAATACTACTTTAAAATAAGTCATATTTTTTTCCTCCAGTTTTAAATTTGTAAATTTAAATGTATCCACTACTTGTATTATATCATAATTAATTCTATGTTTCTTTAAGTAATTACTATATTAAAAAGGCCAATTAAATTGGCCTTTTAGTTTAATTACATTTTAACTTTTACAAACTCTCCTG
>JRFF01000010.1 GCA_000753575.1 Candidatus Izimoplasma sp. HR2
GGAACTGAAGTATTTGATGCACCGTTAACTCTAGCTGAATTAGCTTTAATGTTTGGTGAGAATCAAGGTGGACCAGCTACGAATGTAATATTCCAAAACTATGTTGATGAAGTAAATGAACCAAACTTCAATATGACTAAATTATTATTTGTATTTATTTTCAATGATAATAATAATGACGAAGAAGAAGATTACAATTAACAATATTTAATAACAAGAAATAATATAAAAAGCCCCTATTTCTAAATAAGGGCTTTTTTATAATTTTATGCATTTCAGTTTGCTTTTAAGTTCAAAGTAGAATATAATAAACATGTAGCAGAAATGCTACACTTATCCCTTACATAGCATGGCGAATAATTTATTATTCGCACATCCCTTCCTTAAGAGCCACGGAGACGTGGCTCTTTCCTATGGAATAGAATATATTAAGAAAAGTCTGATTAGGCTTTTTTAATATATAGTGATAAAAATATCCAACTCTGTACTAACAGTGTTGGAGACCTAAAAGGTAATAAAGAACTATTCAAAATATAAGCCGAAAATACATTTTCAAACAAGAATCTTTACTCAGCAATCACTCACTGAAGAATCTTTCTGTATGAATTTCTACAGCCGGCATACAAAAAGAATAATTTTTTATTACATGATAATTATACTATAAAAAAAGAAGCCAGTAAATGACTTCTTAATTCTTATATATCGCTATATATTATCTACATATTTGTAATTACATAATCATAAATTATATATTATATATGATATAACTATAACTATAACAGCTATTACTGCGTAAAGAATATAGTTGGTAAGATTAGGGTTAAATTTATCAGCTCTTTTTGTATAGGTATTAAATTTTGATAGAGCATCAATTTCTTGTTTACTTATAATAGGAAAAACAACCTTATATACCTTATTTTTTGATCTAGCTACATAAATTAATTCACTACTTTCATCATCTATACAAGGAAAAAAATACAATCCTTTTATTGCTATTTTTTTAGCTTTAGGTATTACTGTGTAAAGAAAAGTTCCATCAATACTCTCAATGACATCATAGATTTTTAGTTCAATTAATTTCCTAGTTCTATATAATTCTTCTTCAGGAATCGTTATATTCATTTCTTACCTCCCTTTATATTCTCTTACACTATCTATAATACATTATTATTCCAAGTTTTTCAAAACTTACTGAACATAAAAAAGAAGCTAGTAAATGACTTCTAATATGAACTAACGGTGTTGGAGATTAAAAATAAACAGTAATAATATCAAACATACATATGGTTTTATATTTTAGAAAAAATCTTCATCAACATTGATGATTCTTGTGGTACTATATACAACTTCATTTCCTCTTCTATCTAAATAAGTAACTTTTATAATAAGTATTGCTTCTTCATAATCATCATCGAAAAAATCAGTTTGAGGAAATTGTGAGACTATTGTAAGTGTTGAAGGTTCAGTTATAGTTTCTGAATATATTAAAATATTACTAGCAGAAGTATTGATTAATTCGACAGTTATTTCATACTTTAAAATATCTTCTAGTTTAAGGTAATCTATCTCTATATTAAAGTCCCCAGAGTATTTGAAGTAGTTACCAAACCCACCTTCTAAGCCTAACTCAGAAGCTTCACCAGATGTCATAAACTCATTATATTCATAAATATTGGCATCCTTAAAAATGAATTCAGGTTCATTTTCAAACCAATTTATAGCAAAACCTGCAATCGCAATTACAAATACTACAACAATAAAACTAACTATTCCTCTTTCCAAAATAATCACTCCTTACAACTAAAATATACCATAAAAAAAGAAGTCAGTAAATGACTTCTAAATTGTTGTTTTAATGGCTTTGTCCTTCTTTTTAAATATAGTGTCATAGTTAGATACTAAATATAAAACATTCATCGTGAAAAATACAGTCCCAATAAATGTAATAATATAAACATTCCAGTTAGGGAACCATCCATCCACATTACTTGGTATATATCTTATAAACCAATAGTTAGTTCCTAAGAATCCATTTAATATATAAACAACTATTCCTAATAATACTGCAGATTTAAATATATGTAATATTTCTTTATAATTCATTCTATAGTTATATGCCTTATAGTAATAAACAGGTACAGACAAAATAATCATATGTAATAATATAAAATGATAATATCTAAAGTTTAGATATGTATATCCAAGACTGTTTGGCATTATCAATGCCATAATTCCACCAACAGTACCAAATACAAATGCATAGTTAAATACTTTTTTAGAATTAGTATAGAGTAATGCTACATTCATGAATACAGCAAAGCTGCATACATGAAGTGGTACACTCAGTCCTCTTTCTAATCTTATATCTAAAGGAGCAGTCCAGTTATGTACATGGTAAGCTAACTCTAATATTAATAATAATCCTATATAGATATATCTTATTTGTTTTTCATTTTCTCTAGCTTTAATTTTTAAAGCTAGAAATAGAGTAACTACAATAGCTACTATCGCAAAGAATACAAGTATGACATGATGTATAGTCCACATCTGTGCTGACCTACTCATATCTAAATCATGTCCAAAAAAACTTGAAAGTGTCATTTAAAATCTCCCCTTAGTGTTACATATAAACTTACATATCACTAAATTATATCATATAGAAACGTTTTATTTAAATTATTTTTTGTTAATTATAATTAACAGTTGTATCCTTTACATAAAACTCTTATTTATATAAAATATAATTAGAGGTGATATAAGAATGAAAAATGTAAGTGAAAATGATCGTTATTTTAGATATGGGATGGCAATAGTGCTAATAGTACTTGCGTATGTATGGACTTGGTGGCTTTTAATACCAGCAGTTATAATGATAATTACTGGTTATAGAAAGGTTTGTCATTTTTATCAAATATTTGGAATTAGTACTTGTAAATTAGAAGAAAAGAAATAGAGATAAAACAGGAGAAAATTTTCTCCTGTTTTTATTTGATATGATATAATACATAGGTAAGGAGGAGGGATATGTATGTTTAGTAATAAGGATATGAGTGTAATAGATTGGTGGATATTTGCTATATTAATGTTAATTCCATTTTTAAATATAATTATAATGTTTGTTATTGTTTTATCACCTACATCTAATAAATCGTTAAAGAACTATATTTTGGCTTTGTTTTTACCATTTGTTATTGTATTTGTATTTCTGTTTTTTACAGGATTCTTTACAGCATTTGCTCCATATTAATACTAAATTAATCAGAAAAATTCTGATTAATTTTTTTATGAAAAATGATTTTCCTTTAATTTTTTTCATTTTTTTTGTATAATAGATGGAGTAATATGTTATATTTGTATTTGAATATAAGAAGATTTTTATGGGAGGTATCACTTATGGAAGAAAGAGAAATAAGTATAAAGGAATTAATAAATGTTATCTGGAGAGGTAAAGTAACAATAGTAATGTTAGCTTCAGCATTCTTATTTATAGGAGCTGTAACTTCTTTTGTTTATGATAAAACTAATTCACAAGTTTCAACTGTATTGACTTTACAATGGAATGGAGTTACTAGGGGTGAATATCCTGATGGGACTCGTTTTGATTATAATACTGCTATTGAATCTTATGTAATATCAATGGCTTTGGAAGCTGAAGGTATTGAAGGATTAACTACTAATGATGTTAGAGAAGCTATCGATATGGTGCCTATAGTACCAAGTGATATTTCTTCTGTTATATTAACAGCTTTAGAAGAAGGAGAACAAATATCTTATTATCCGACAGACTATAAGATTGTGGTAGATAATGGAGCGTTAGACCTTTCGGTACAAGAAGCTACTGACTTCTTAAATGAGCTAATAGACCAAATGAGATTTGATTTTGAAAAGAAATATATTCAACAATCAGTAATTTTAGATTTTACAGATGCTGATTTTGATGAGTATGATTATATTGAAGTTTATTCTATATTAAATACACAAATTACATTAATAGATAATGCAATGAATAATAGAGTTGGAATAGATCCTGGATTTGTTTCACCAACACTTGGAATTGGATTTGCAGATATACTTGTTAGAACTAGTCTTGTTAGACAAATAGATTTATCTCAAATATCTTCAAGAACTAATACATATCTATTAACAAAAGATGTAGATTACTTAATTACAAATTATACTTATCAAATTGATGTTAAACAATTAGATCTTAATAAAGCACTGGTTAACGTAGCTGATGCACAATTAATGGTTGATAATTATGCTGGAAGTGTAAATACAATTATTATACCTGGTATGGATACAAATTTAGAAATTGATACTTATTATAACACTTTGATTAATAATTTAGTTATTTTGCAGAAGCAAGTATCAGATTTATCAACTGATATTGATTATTATGAACTTCAAATTGATAGACTTAGTGGTGATGATCCTAATTTTGATATTTCAATAGAAAAATTAGCTGAAGAAATAGCGAAAGTAGAAGCATCTATCTTAAATGCAGATACAGCTTTAGAAGGAATAATAAGTGATTCAAATACTTTATTAATTGAATATAATGTATATACTACAAGTAATATTATTAAACCTTTAATGGCACCACAATATGAATCAAGTATTAGTGTAGTAATGTATACTGGAATTGGATTAATAGTTGGAGCAGGAATTGGTGCAGTAGTAGTACTATTTAAACACGAATGGGAATAGTCAAAAATGGTTAGTTAATGAATTGACACCCAAAAAGTTTAGTTTTAATAAAAAATATAACCAAAAACACTACTTAACGTAATAGTTAGGCGGTGTTTTTAATTTATGTTGAACTCTTCTTTCGTTGTATATATAAATATATTTATCAACTTTCTTTTCTAATTCTTCAATAGATTTGATACTATTAAGATGTATTTCACTCTTTATCATTGAGTGAAAGGTTTCTATGGGAGCGTTGTCTAATGGTGTGCCAATCCGAGACATGCTCCCATTTACTTTTAATTTACTTAATAATTTCTTATATTCATATGATGTATATTGGAATCCTTGATCTGAATGTAGAATTAAGTCTATTGTTTTTGTGCTATCTAAAGATTTCAATGTTTCAATTACTAGTTTTGTGGATGTCTTTCTTGAATATTTATATACCTCGATTTTATTATTATATAAATCAATAATTGAGCTGAGATATAATGTCTTATTACCTATATGAAATTCAGTTATATCCGTACACATTTTCTTGTATGGTTGTTGAGATTTAAAGTTTCTTTGTAATTGATTTGGATATCTATATGTATTTAATACTTGATGCCTTCTCAAAGATGTATACCTTTTTTTACGCTGAATAGACTGTATTCCTAATTGCTTCATTATCCGATAAACCTTTTTATGATTAAATACAAGTCCATAATCAAATCGTAGTTGTAATGAAATCTTTTTATGCCCTATTACCTTCTGAAATTCAATCCATGTTTCATATACTATTTGTTCCTCTTGATACACACATAATCTTGAATTATTAACTCTATTTCTATACTTATAATATCCTTGCCCGATACTTTTAAAAATTGACACAGGGCTTTAATAGTGTACTTCTTTTCTATCTCGTGTAGTTCGTAAATCGCTTTAAATCTTATTCCTTTTCTCGCTCCAATAAGTCTTGGATCTTTTTTAATATGTCATTTTCCATTCTTAATTGTTCTAGTTCTGATAACTTTTTCCCTTTCCTTGGCCGACCTCTTTTTATTGGATTAAAGGCCTCTTCACCTTTTTCTTTATACATTCTTGCCCATCCTCTAATTTGACTAACACTTTGTACTGAGTACTTCTCCTTTAACTCTACTGTTGATAATCCTCGTAAATATTCTTTTGCTACTTTTATCTTTATTTCTTTTGTATAATGATTAAACTTTTGTCTTTTTTTTGCTATAAGAAAACACCTCCATAATTCTATTATAAAGGTGTTTTTTATTAAAACTAAACTTTTTGGGTGTCAGTGTAAAAATCTAACCATTTTTTGTTTGGAATTTTTGAATAAATTTATATATATATGATTTTATATGATATAATAATGTGTTAGAAGTAATATCAATGGAATTGGGTGGAAATATGATTAGGACAAAACATAAAATTAATGAGTTTATAAAGTATTTTAGTTTAAAAACAGCTGTTGTTTTTTTCTTGGATGCTATAATAATCTCTTTTTCTTTTTTATTAGCAGTAGTTATTAAAAATGATTTAACTATCAGTTATGAAATTTTTATGAATTTCTTAACTGAATTGCCTATTATTATATTTATATATTGGATAGTATTTGAATTATTCCAAATGTATAAAAGCTTATGGCAGTTTGCTGGTGTTGAAGAAATAATAAAAGGTGTTGCAGCTAATGCTGTAGCAACACTATCTTCTTACTTTATTGTTCAAATGTTATTTGAAACTCACTTAAATTCTAGTTTTTATATTGTTGCTTTCTTTGTTATTACATTCTCAACTATGTTTAGTAGAACGTTTTATAGAATTTTCAGAATGACAAAAACATTATTTGAGTATCAAATTCCACAAAAAAAAGCATTGATTATTGGCGCTGGAAGTGCAGGCGTTTTAGTATATAATGAACTTGAGATAAATACTAAATTTGATAGTCAAGTAATTGGATTTATTGATGATGATGAGAGAAAGATTGGAAAATTTATTCATGGAATTCCAATTATCGGGTCAACATTTGAGATAGATTTGAAGATTATGGAACTAGAAATTGATATGGTATATGTTGCAATACCACAAGCTGGAAAATCGAAAATTAGAGAAGTATTGAATTTAATTGAAAAGACTGGTGCACAAATTAAACTTATGCCACCATTTTATGAAGTGTTACAAGGAGCTCCGAATGGAAAAGTTAAACTTAGAGATATTAATATAGAAGATTTACTTGGTAGAGATCCAATCGTATTAGAAGAAGATGGAATAAGAGAATATATTAACTCTAAAACTATCGTAGTTACTGGAGGTGGAGGTTCTATTGGATCTGAGTTGTGTAGACAACTTAGACAGTATAATCCAGCTAAAATAATTATTCTTGACATTTATGAAAATAATGCATATGATCTTCAAATGGAATTTGAGAGATTATATCGTTCAAATAGAGTAAACCATAAACCTGAGATTATTGTACTAATTGCAAGTGTTAGAGATGAACAAAGAATTGGTGAAATATTTGAAGAGTACAAACCAAATGTTGTTTTTCATGCTGCAGCTCACAAACATGTTCCTTTAATGGAAGTTTCTCCTAAAGAAGCTATAAAAAACAATGTAATTGGAACATATAATGTTGCTAAAATGGCAGATAAACATAATGTAGAGAAATTTGTTTTAATTTCCACTGATAAAGCTGTTAATCCTACAAATATTATGGGAGCAACTAAAAGAATGGCTGAGAGAGTTGTAATGGCATTAGATAAAATTAGTGAAACAGACTATGCAGCAGTTCGTTTTGGGAATGTACTTGGAAGTAATGGATCAGTAATACCTTTATTTAAGAGACAAATTGAAGAGGGTGGACCAGTTACAGTAACTCATAAGGATATTATTAGATACTTTATGACTATTCCAGAAGCATGTCAATTAGTTATTCAAGCTGGTGCTTATGCTAAAGGAGGAGAATTATTTGTATTAGATATGGGAGACCAAGTTAGAATTCTTGACTTAGCAGAAAAATTAATTAGATTATCAGGATTAGATCCATATAAGGATATAGAAATTAAATTCACAGGACTTAGACCTGGAGAAAAAATGTATGAAGAATTGTTAGTGGATTATTCAAAGGCCTTAAAAACAAAGAGTAATAAAATCTTTATTGAACCAAATGGATTTGACGAAGAAGGAGTATTCAAAGAAATTGAAGAGATAAGCAAATCACTTAATAGTGCAAATTATAATATAGCTGTAAAATTATTGAAAGAGTATATTAAAACATTTAAAGTAGTTTAATTAATAATATAAAAAACACTAAATCATTCTATTAAAACTACAGATATGATTTAGTGTTTTTTATATTTATATAAACTAATGAAAATCTATTGTTTTATTTCTTAAAATATGAGAGAATATAATTATTCGATAAACGAACAACTAGAGGTGAAATAAATGAATAATAATACATTTTTTAAACCGACACCATTATACAAAGAATTTGTCATATTAGATTTAATTGAAAAAAAAAATAAAATTACTCAAAGGTATATGAGTGATTATCTAAATGTATCTGTATCAATGGTAAATAGTTATTTAGATATTTATGAAGATAAAGGATATATAAGTAGAAAATATGTTACTTCTAAAACAGTAACTTATAACATTACAAAAAGGGGTATTGAACGTAAGAAAGTTTTAAATATTCAATATTTAAAAGCTTCTTCATTAATCTATGAGGGAGCAAGAAAAAATATAACTATCTTTTTAGATGACATTATAAAAAAAGGTTTTAAAAAAATTTTACTATATGGGGCAGGTGAAGTTGCAGAGATACTACTTCATACTATAAATAACGATAGTTCTATCCTTCTAGAAGTTATAGCAGTAATTGATGATGATAAGAATAAAGCTAACAACTTTTTAGCAAATACAGTGATTGTCAATAATAGTCATATTAATGATTTTGATTATGATGGAATACTTGTATCAAGTTATACTCATCATAAGGCTATATACGAGAAGTTAATTATTTTAAATTATGATAAGAAGAAGATTATTAATTTTTTTAGTTAAAAAGATTGGAGATATTAAATATGATTTATTTAAAGTTTAAAAGGTTTTATGATTTTGTTTTAGCATTGTTAGGTGTTTCTATATTGTTTCCTTTGTTTTTAATATTGGTTCTTTTAATAAAAGTTGATTCAAAAGGGCCAATCATCTTTAAACAAAAAAGAATTGGTAAAGATAAAGAATATTTTAATATTTATAAATTTAGAACAATGAAAGTAGATACACCAAAAAATACCCCTACTCATTTATTAGAAAATCCAAATCAATGGATTACAAGAATGGGAAAATTTATGAGAAAATCAAGTTTGGATGAAATACCTCAATTTTTTAATATATTGAAAGGTGATATGTCCTTTGTAGGACCAAGGCCTGCTTTGTGGAATCAATATGATTTAATTGAAGAAAGAGATAAATATGGTGTACATAAAGTTTCACCTGGAGTAACTGGATGGGCACAGGTTTCAGGTAGAGATAAATTACTTATTGCCGATAAAGCTAAACTTGATGGTGAATACTTGAAGCATCTTAATTTATTTACTGATATTAAGTTAGTTATATATACTTTTATTGTTGTATTTAAAAGGGATGGTGTTGTTGAAGGTGGAACAGGACTACTAGAAAAAGAAACCATTATTAAGTAAGTTGGTGAGTTCATGAAAAAAATATTAATAGCAGGAATTAATAGTTATGTTGGAACATCACTTGAAAAATGGTTGATGAGAATACCAGATAAATATTATGTTGAATCAATTGATATGAAAAATTCAAATTGGATAAATTTTAATTTTTCTAAGTTTGATGTTGTTTTTTATGTCGCAGGAATAGTGCATATAAAGTTAAAAAGAAAATTACAATATCTTTACTCAGAAGTAAATACAGAGTTAGTGATTAAGGCTGCTACTAAATCAAAAGAGTCAGGAGTAAGTCATTTTATTTTTATGAGTACAATGAGTATTTATGGATTAACTGATGGTATAATAGGTCCTTTTACTCAACCTGATCCTAGAAGTTTATATGGAAAATCAAAACTTGAAGCTGAAAATAGGTTGATAGAATTATCAGATAAAAATTTTAATTTATCAATTATAAGGGCTCCAATGATTTATGGGAAAAATAGTCCTGGGAACTATTCGAAGCTATCAAAATTATCTTTAAGAATTTTTATATTTCCAAATCTTAATAATAAGAGAAGTCTAATTTATATTGATAATCTTTCTGAATTAATAAAAATAATAATTGATTTAAAACTTTTAGGTGTTTATTTACCTCAAAACTCCGAATATGCTTCTACTACTAAAATAGTTAAATTGATTGCTGAATCGCACAAAAGAAAGATTATTTTTATAAAGTGGTTTAATCCTATAATTAGACATATTAAATTTAAATTAAGTAAAAAACTATTTTTCGATCTTATATATAAAAAAGAATTGTCAAATTTTGAGATTAATTATAATGTTGTGGATTTTGAAAATTCAATAAAAGAGATAGAGGAGAAATAAGTTATGAATATAATTAATCCAATTGTTAGTCTTATAACGGTTACATTTAATAGCGAACGAACTATTAAAGATACGATTGATTCAATTCTTGAGCAAACTTACGATAATATAGAATACATTATTATTGATGGATTGTCATCTGATAAAACATTAGATATATGTATGGCTTATAAAATGGAATTTTTAAAAAGAAAAATAAAATATACTATTATTTCTGAAAGAGATAATGGATTATATGATGCCATGAATAAAGGAATATTGCATGCAAGTGGGGATATAATTGGAATTTTAAATTCTGATGATTTCTATATAGATGAGAATGTTATTTCTAAAGTGGTAAAAAAAATGAATGCCACTAAAACAGAATTCCTTTACGCTGATCTTTTATTTGTTGATCAAGCTGACACCTCTAAAATTGTGAGAAAATGGATTGCAAAAAAAGGCAATTTTAAATTTGGCTGGAATCCACCCCACCCTACTACTTTTATATCAAAACGGCTTTACTCAACTTATGGTATTTATAAAACAAAATACACAATTTCTTCAGATTATGATATGTTGTATAGATTGGCTGTAATTGGTAAGGTAGAGTTAGTGTACCTCAATGAATTTATAACAAAAATGAGGGTAGGGGGGAAATCAACTAGTGGTTTTAAAAGTAATATTGTAGCGAGCATAGAAATCTATAGTATTCTAAATGAAAATAATCATAGGTTCAAATTATTTACCATAATATTGAGGATTTTTAGAAAAATATTTCAGTAAAAGAACTAATTTGAAATATATAGACTTCACACTAATATTTAAGTTAACTAAGTGTAAACTCTTTATGAAAGGAGTTATAATATGATAAAAGTTATTTATGATAATATTATTTATAGCATTCAAAGATACGGAGGGATTTCTGTATATTGGAAAGAACTCACATGCAGAATTCAACAAAATAAAAATGTAGATTTACAAATTATTGAATATAAGAACTCAAAAAGTAATATGTTTAGGAAAAACCTTAAGATAAATAAGGAGTTTTTAGTAAACAAAAAGTGCTTTATAAGTCCATATTTTGAGAGATATTTAAACTTAAAGAGTTCAGGTAAAAAGCTGACAATTTTTCATTCGAGTTATTATCGTTCCATGAAGGGAAAGAATAATTTAAATATTGTTACTGTTCACGACTTTACTTATGAAAAAACTATAAAAACATTTATAGCTAAAATACATATTTATCAAAAAAGAAAATCTTTAGAAAAAGCAGCAGGAATAATATGCATATCTGAGAATACAAGAGCAGATTTATTAAATTTATATCCGAAGTTAAATAATAGAGAGATTAAAGTTATTCATAATGGATTTAATAAAGATGATTATTTTCCAATTCAAGAATTACATATGCTTGATTATGTTATATTTGTAGGTTCAAGGAGTGGGTATAAGAACTTTATAAATGCCGTTGAAGTTACATCTAACTTAAATAATATAGAACTTGTAATTGTTGGAGCACCATTAACAAATAATGAAAAGCAATTACTTAACACTAAATTACAAAATAGATATAAATCTTATGAGTATATAAGTAATGAAAAATTAAATGTTCTATATAATAGCGCAATTTGTCTTTTATATTTATCTGAATATGAAGGATTTGGAATTCCAGTATTAGAAGCAATGTCATCAGGTTGTCCAGTTATTGCATTGAGGAAATCATCTATACCTGAAGTTGCTGGTTCTGCAGGGATTTTATTTGATAATTTGAATACAAGTTTGATAGCTATTGAAGTCAATAAATTGAAGGATGATTACAATTATAGAGATATTCAAATTAAGGCAGGACTATTGAATTCTGAAAAGTTTTCATGGGATAAGTGTTATAAAGAAGTTTTAAGTTTTTATAAGTATATACTATTAAAAAATAAGAATAACATTATTTGATAATACAACTAGTATAAGATATAATTTACAGTAAAAAACTGAGAAAAAGATAACTTAATAAAAATGAGGAAATAGGTGATATTGTGGATATATTAGTAATCACAGGTAGAAATCATACAAAGTCAAATAGAGGAATTGATGTAATAATTGATTATCTATGTGGAAGTAAAATTATTCCATTAATTTATGTTTATCCAATAAGTAATTCTAACCACAATAATACATTGAATATATTGCCTAATCATGTTTACGCAAAAAAAAAATACTTGAATTATTACGAGAAGTTATTATGGTGGCTTCCTTCAAAATTTACTAAGTGGGTTTTTAATTATGTGTATGCTAAAACTAATGTAATTGATTTCAAGATGTATGATTATATTATATTGGAAAGTGGATATTGTGTTTCTTTAATAAGTAAAATGGATTCAAATTGCAAAATTATATATAGACAATCTGATTCAATAGAATTGATTCTTTCAAAAAATAAATATCTAATTAAATGTGAGAGAGAAGTAATTAGGAGAGCTCTTTTAACACTGGTACCAAATGATGGTATACTCGATTTTTATCGAAATATTCAGTTTGGGAATATTCATCTATGGGAAAATGGGTTTCATAAAGATACTAGTATTAAAGTTTCAAAGTTGAATAAAACTAGAATGGAAGTTTCTTGTGTTTATATGGGTTTATATCCAATTGATTATGATCTTTTAAGGTTTTTATCTAGGAAATACTTGAATATAATTTTCCATATTATTGGACCCCATAAGAAAAAAAATATTGGAAATAACGTAATATTTCATGGATACTTGAACATTCAAGATTATCAACAATATTTGGATTGTGCATCATTTGCAATTCTTCCTATTAAGAGTGCTAAAAGACTAGAATATGTGAGCCAAACAAGTAAGATATTACAATTTCTTTATAATAAAAAACCTGTTGTCTCACTTGACTATGGAACTTTGAGTCGTTTTGCGTCTAGGACAAGCAATATTTACTTATGTTCAACTTATGAAGATTTTGATTCTTCAATTAGTGAACTAGTTGATAGTAACTTTTTATATCATGAAGATATTGATTTAACAGACTATGTTATAAAAAATAGAAAAGAGTCATTAGGAAAAATTTTAGCCAAAGAGGTGAAAATTTTATGATTAAATCAAAATATTTTCCCGCTATAATTCTTAGCTTAATTTATTTTTTTCAACTAACTATATTTTTTTCTAGTTTCTTTGGGATTTACCAATCTTATGTTATAAGTTCTATGGATTATAATCTTGGTAGTTTTATTGTTTTTAATTTATTTTATATTTTCTTGTTTATGTTTTTAATTATTAATAAGGATATAAGGATTTTGGAGCCCTTGAAGTTGCGTTTTGTTAGAATAAAATGCACATCTATGATTTATATACTAACTTTATTAGGTATTTTCTTTTTGTACATGTCAACTTCTAGAATTTTAAATCAATATTCCTTAATCGATATTATAAAACTCGGAAATAGTGGTAGATTAAGACAATTTGTAAACTTTGACAGTGGATATACAGTTCAATATGTTTTGTTAATAATCTCTTCTGTATTATCTATTATTATGTTTTTTGAGAACAAATCAAAATCAGCTTTAACAAAAAAATACATATACTTAAAGTTAAAATTTTTTGGTATAGTAATTATTAATTCCATTGCAATTTTTTTGTTTTCTACTATATTAATGTCTAGGATAATTATATTACAATATATGATTGTAATCATTATTACAGTACTATCATATATGGAAATAAAATCGAGATATTTAATTACATCATTTTTATTAGCTACAGCATTTCTGATAATAACTAATGGGTTTAGAGATTTTTCATATCAAGGGTATTTATATACCGATAGTCCTATTGATTGGGGGATTCATAGAATAGTTGATTACTATTTATCAACCCTAAACTATAGCTTTTATATACTTACAGAGCCAATCAATCTAGATTTTAGATCATTCTTTCCATTATTCAATAGACTATTCATGATTGAAACTTCAAATATAACTGCAAATGTTAATGTTGCATCTATAGAATATACAAATATTGGGAGTATAGGATATTTATACAAAAAGATGGGTTATTTTTCAGTACTATACTTGTTTGTCTTTTCACTTATTATTAACTACTCTAGAAGATTATTCGCTGAAGGGAAACTACTAGGCTTACTAATTTATCCTTTAATGATATACGCAATTTTAGAATTACCTAGGATTATGTTCTTTCCGTCACTTATTTTAAGTTATTATTTAATTATATGTTTAGTTGTTGCTTCATTTGTTAGGATTGATAAAAAATATTAAAAAAAGTAGTAGTAAAAAATTCTTCAATATAATTTTTTTAAAAATACTATAGCTTTAGATTTAAGAAAAATATTAAAAAGAAAGGAATAAAACTATGAAAAAGGCGTTAATAACAGGAATTACAGGACAAGACGGATCTTATTTAGCAGAATTCTTATTGAAAAAGGGATATGAAGTACATGGAGTTTTAAGAAGAGCATCTTCCTTTAATACAGGTAGAATTGAACATTTATACATTGATGAATTAATTAAAGATATGCATATTCAAAGAAAAATCAAATTACATTATGGTGATATGACTGACAGTGCAAATTTAATTAGGTTGATAAGAGATATTAAACCTGATGAGATTTACAATTTAGCTGCACAATCACATGTTGCTGTATCATTTGAACTTCCAGAATATACAGCTCAGACAGATGCTGTGGGCACATTAAGAGTTCTGGAAGCGGTCAAATTACTAGGATATGAAAAAAGAACTAGAATCTATCAAGCATCAACATCTGAACTATATGGTAAGGTTCAAGAAGTACCACAAAGTGAGACTACACCTTTTTATCCAAGGAGTCCTTATGGTGTAGCAAAACTTTATGGATTTTGGATTACTAAAAACTATAGAGAAGCATATGATATGCATGCATCAAATGGTATTTTATTTAATCATGAATCTGAGCGACGTGGTGAAACGTTTGTTACTCGAAAAATTACACTTGCTGCAGCTCGAATTGCTCAAGGAAAACAAGATAAGTTATACCTTGGTAATATGAATTCATTACGTGATTGGGGATATGCAAAAGATTATGTTGAGTGTATGTGGTTAATATTACAGCAAGATAAAGCAGATGATTATGTAATCGCTACAGGTGAAATGCATTCAGTAAGAGAATTTTGTACTCTTGCATTCAAACATGTTGGTATTAAATTAGAGTGGCAAGGAGAAGGTATTGATGAAAAAGGTATTGACACTAAATCGAGCAATGTTTTAGTTGAAGTAGATCCTAAATATTTCAGACCTACAGAAGTAGAACAATTATTAGGGAATCCGACTAAAGCAAGAGAAACTTTAGGATGGAATCCAACAACTACAAGTTTTGAAGAATTAATAAAAATTATGGTTGCTCATGATTATGATAAAGTATTAAAAGAAGAACGAAATAAACGTTCTTATGATTAGGTGGTGATTTAATGGATAAACAATCTAAGATTTACATTGCAGGACATAATGGTATGGTTGGATCTGCATTAGTAAGAAATCTGGAATCAAAAGGATATTATAATCTAATTTTTAGGAGCTTAAATGAACTTGATTTAACTAGACAGAAAGAAGTAGAGATTTTTTTCGAACAAGAAAAACCTGAATATGTTATTCTTGCTGCCGCAAAAGTTGGCGGAATATACGCTAATAATACATTTCCAGCTGAATTTATTTATGATAATTTAATGATTGAAGCAAATGTAATTCATTCAGCATATAAAAATAAAGTTAAAAAGCTATTATTTTTAGGGAGTTCTTGTATTTATCCGAAAATGTCTCCTCAACCAATAAAAGAAGAATATTTGTTGACAGGTTCGTTGGAATCTACAAATGAAGCATATGCAATGGCTAAAATTACAGGAATTGAGTTATGTAAATTCTATAGAAAACAATACGAAGTAGATTTTATATCAGCGATGCCCACAAATTTATATGGTATTAATGATAATTTTAATTTAGAAACATCGCATGTCTTACCAGCTCTTATTCGCAAATTTCATGAAGCAAAAATAAATGGAGAAAAAGAGGTAGTAATGTGGGGTACTGGTAATCCTATGAGAGAGTTTTTATATGTAGACGATTTAGCAGATGCATGCATATATTTATTAGAAAATTACTCAAAGGAATCACATATAAATATTGGTACAGGTGTAGATATTAGAATTGGAGATTTATCTAAAATTGTAAAGAATGTTATTGGTTATGAAGGTGAAATTGTGAATGATCTAACAAAACCAGATGGAACACCACGTAAATTACTAGATGTTTCTGCTTTACATTCCGTAGGATGGAAACATACCATTGAATTAGAAGAGGGCATAAAAACTGTTTATGATTGGTTTTTATCTAGTAAGTGGATGTAAATATGAAAATACTAATTATGGCTGGTGGAAGTGGGGAGAGGTTTTGGCCGCTTTCTACTAAAAAAAATCCAAAACAACTTTTATCAATTGTATCTAATAAATCAATGATTAAGGAAACAGTGGATAGGGTATTAAAAATTGTTAAAATTCATGATATATTTGTTGCTACAAATATAATTCAAGTACCTGGAGTAAAAAGAGAATTGCCAAATTTACCAATAGAGAATATAATTATAGAACCTGCATTTAGAGATACAGCCGCTGCAATAGCTTATGGTTCAACAGTAATTGCAAGAACAGAAGATAATCCTATTATAGTTGTATTAGCATCAGATCATTTGATTGTTGATGAAGATAAGTTTGTTGAATCTATAATTCTTGCTGAAACTGAGGCTAATAAAGGAAATATTGTTACATTAGGCATTAATCCAACCAGACCTGAAACAGGTTATGGTTATATTGAAATTACCGATAAATATTTATTTAAACCAACAAAAGCAATTAAATTCTTAGAGAAACCATCATTAGATTTAGCAGTTGAGTATACTTTATCAGGAAAACATGTTTGGAATAGCGGAATGTTTATTTTTAAGTATAAAACAATTATGAAAGAGCTAGAGATACATTCACATAATCATTTTGAAGTCATTAAGAAAATAAAGCCACACTTAAAAAAACTTTCTGGAATAAAATTATCAAAAGCAGTTGAAGGTTTTTTCCCGATGTTTGAGAAAATATCTATTGATTTTGCTGTTATGGAAAAGTCAAAGAAGATAATATGCATTCCTGTTGAAATTGGATGGAATGATGTTGGAGGATATAATTCATTGTTAGAAATTTTTAAATCTGATAGATACGGAAATATAGCTAAAGATTGTAATTATGTTTTTGTTGATTCTAATAACAACATAGTTTTAAGTGATAATCCAAAAAAACTTATTGCATCAATTGATATTTCAAATACAATTATTGTAGATACAAAAAATGGTTTATTAGTATCAAAACGAGAATCCACAGAAAAAATTAGAAAAATATTAAAATTATTATAATAATATTTATTTTTACGTATTAATATTAATGTATTAGTAAAATTATATAATCCAAAAATATTGATAATTCCTTCATAAAATTCTACTGATAATAACATGATATCTATATTTTTTTAAAATATAAAATAAAAGAATAAAAAAATAGAAATCAAGCCATTGTGATATGCATAAATTATGGAGCAATAGGAGTTTCATGCACTACAAGTTTTTCTTATAATTTTAGTAATTATTTATGATTCTATATAAAATCTATAAATATATTTGTTAAGATATAATTATTTGAAATATAGTAATGATTGTGTTTGTTTTTTCAAACCTAAAAACTTTGTGAGAAGCTATAAAAGGTATTAGAAGTTATATATTATTAAGTAGATTAACTTATATTATCAAATAAATTAAATTAAAAATATTATGTCATAACGATTTATACGTTATATTTATTTAATTGAAAGGAGGTTATATATGATTTTAAAACTTCAACCAGTATTTTATGATAAAATCTGGGGTGGAAACAAATTAAGAAAAAATTATGGGTTTGATGTATCTAATACATGTGGAGAATGTTGGGGTATTACTGCTCATAAAAAGGGCAGTTCCATTATAGAAAATTCTATTTATAAAGGGATGACTCTTAGGGATATATTTTTTAATGAAAAACACTTATTTGGTGACTATAAAGGTAATGAATTTCCAATATTAGTAAAGATTATTGATGCAAAACAAGATTTATCAATACAAGTACATCCAAATGATGAGTTTGTAAAAGGAGAAAATATCTTAGGAAAAGAAGAATGTTGGTATATACTACATACAGAAAAAAATACGAAAATTATAATAGGTCATAGTGCAAATAATATAAAAGAGGTTAAAGAAGCTATTAATAATAATAATATTGAATCGATATGTAATACAAGAAAAATTGAAGAAGATGATTTTTTCTATATAGAATCAGGTACTATTCATGCAATATGTGAAGGAACAACACTTTTAGAAGTTCAACAATCATCGGACATAACATATCGTTTTTTCGATTATAATCGCTTAGAAAATGGAAAGCCTAGAAAATTACATATTGAAAAAGCAATTAAAGCACTAAAAATCCCTGATAAAAAAATGTTAGTTGAGCATAAAGATACCTTTTTCAATTTCCAAATCAAATATAATATAGGTACTATGAATAAAATAGCATCATTGTTTGGGGATTATATATTTATTATTGATGGCGAGGGTTATTTTAACAATACAAGAGTTATAAAAGGAAATTTTATTATGGTTACGTCACAGTCTCAATATATAATTGAAGGAAACATAAAGTACCAATTGACAACATTTTAAGTAAATAGTATAATGTTTTCTTGCGCATTTTTGGTAGATAAGATAATCTTAGATACATTTTCCTTTTGCTTTTATTAAGATATCTCAACTAGAAGTACATGTGCTGAATAATGCGTTATTGAGTTACAAAAGGATTAGTATATTTTTAATGATTATAGGTATGTCCATCTAAAACATGAGCGCTGAAGGTATAGGTAATTCCTTTTTTACATAAAATATTTAGATATGAAATTTGAATTTAAAGGAGAAAATATAATGAAAAGAATATGTATTGTGGGGCTGGGGTATGTTGGATTGCCTCTAGCAGTAGCATTTGCAGAAAAAGGATTTAAGGTTATTGGATTTGACATCAATAAAGAAAAAATTGAAATATACAAAAATGGAATAGACCCAACGCTTGAAGTAGGATCAAAGAGACTAAAAAGAGTTTATATGGAGATGAATTTTACAAGTGATGAGAAAGAAATACGGAAAGCTGACTTTATAATTGTTGCTGTACCAACTCCTGTACTTCCGAATAATGACCCAGATTTGAGACCTGTCATTGGTTCAAGTGAAATTATTGGAAGAAATTTGAAAAAAGGATCAATTGTTGTTTATGAATCAACAGTTTATCCAGGGGCAACAGAAGAAGAATGTATTCCAGTTCTTGAGAAAGAATCAAATATGAAGTGTGGACCGGATTTTAAAGTCGGGTATTCTCCAGAAAGAATTAATCCTGGAGATAGAATACATACTTTAGAAAAAATTGTTAAAGTGGTTTCAGGAATGGATGAAGAAAGTCTTAAAATAATAGCCTCTATGTATGAACTTGTTATTGATGCCGGTGTTCATAGAGCTCCATCAATTAAAGTAGCAGAGGCTTCAAAAGTTATTGAGAATACTCAAAGGGATATCAATATTGCATTTATGAATGAGTTATCCAAGATTTTTGATCTTATGAATATTGATACAAAAGAAGTATTAGAAGCAGCTTCTACAAAATGGAATTTTTTAAAATTCCATCCGGGATTAGTTGGAGGTCATTGTATTGGAGTAGATCCATTTTATTTAGCTAATAAAGCAGTTAAATTAGGATATGATCCAAAATTAATATTGTCTGCTAGAAATATTAATGACTCTATGGCAGAGTTTATTTCTACTAAACTAGATACTATTAATGATGGCGATAATAATAAAAATATTCTTATTATGGGGTTAACTTTTAAAGAAGATTGTCCAGATTTAAGAAATACAAAAGTTATAGATATTTATAACTCATTAGTAAATAAAGGATATAATGTAGAAATAACTGATCCTTATGCTGATAAGGAAGAAGCATATCATGAATATGGAATTAATCTTGTAAATATCCATGATGTTAAGAAAGCAGATATTATAATTTTAGCTGTCGCACATAATGCTTATAGATTATTAGATCCATCTGATTTTCATAAGTTTTACAAAGTAGGAGTTAATCCAATTATGATTGATATAAAATCTATTCTTAATAAAGAAGAAGCAAAAGAAATTTATAATTATTGGAGATTGTAGGTGATTATAGTGAATATTCCTTTATTAGATTTAAAAAGGCAATACAAATTAGTGAAAGAAATGGTGTCAATAAATATTGAAAAGGTATTAGAAAGTGCACATTATATTAATGGTCCTTTAAACAAAAAATTTGAGGAGCAAATTAAGAAATATGTTAATGTTAAACACGCAATTGGAGTTGCTAATGGAACTGATGCATTAGTGTTAGCTCTTGAAGCACTTGGCATAGGTGCTGGTGACGAAGTTATCACGACAACTTGGACTTTTTATGCAACAGCAGAAGCTATAGCGTATGTTGGGGCAACTCCTGTTTTTATTGATGTAGATTTAGATGATTTTAATATTTTAGTTGACAAAATTGAAGAAAAGATTACAAATAGAACTAAAGCTATTATTGCAGTTCATATATTTGGTAATCCTTGTAATATGGGTGAAATTAACAAAGTGGCAAAAACTAATAATTTATATGTGATTGAAGATGCTGCACAAGCAATTGGATCAAGTTATAAAGGTAAAATGATAGGATCAATGAGTGATATTACTACATTTTCTTTCTTTCCTACAAAAAATCTAGGAGCTTATGGTGATGGGGGAATGATTACTACAAACTCGGATAACTTAGCTACAGTGATTAGAGCTTTAAAAACTCATGGAAGTGGAATATATGGGAAGAAAGCATATGATTATCTAAATGGAATTTCTGTAGTTGAATCTGCTGAATCAGAAGAAAACCAAGTATATAGTGCAAAGAAGTATTTTAATTATATTGTTGGTCATAATTCAAGATTAGATGAACTTCAGGCTGCAGTTTTACTTTCTAAGTTGCCATATCTTGATATTTGGAATAAAAAAAGAAATAGTATTGCTGATAAATACAATAAAAGCCTTATTGGAGTAAAACAACCTGGTATAAACTCTGATTCATTCTCTTGTTATCATCTTTATGTACTTCAATGCGAGTATAGAGACGATTTAGCAACCTACTTAAAGGAGAATGGAATTAGTACTGGAGTATATTATCCAGTTCCAATGCATCTTCAAGAAGTCTTTAAGCATTTAGGATATAAAAAAGGAGATTTACCTAATTCTGAATATCTTTCAAAGAGAACGATTGCAATTCCTGCACATGAAATGTTGAAACCTGAAGAAGTAGATTATATAATTGAAAAAATTAATAGTTTTAAGGAGTAATAATATGAAAACAAATATAGCAATTTTAGGTTGTGGAAGAATATCTAAGAATCATATAATTGCAATCGCCAATAACTTTGAAGATTCAAAATTAGTTGCTCTTTGTGATTTAGACATCTCAAAAGTGGAGTCAAGAAAAACTGAGTATAAATCACTGCTTGAAAAACAAACTGATACCATTTGTATTAATACATATATTAGTTATAAAAAAATGGTTGAAGAAAATGATATTGATATAATAGCAATTTCTACTGAGAGTGGTTATCATTATGAACAATCAATATTTATGTTGAATAATAATATAAATGTTCTTGTAGAAAAACCAATGGCTTTGAAAGAAGAACATGCATTAGAAATGATTGAATTGGCATCTACAAAGAACTTAAATTTGGGAGTATGTTTTCAAAATAGATTTAATCCACCTATTCAATTATTAAGAAAACAGATTGATAATGGAAAATTTGGGAGAATTTATGCAATTACTGCCAATATATATTGGAATAGAGGAAAAGGGTACTACGAACAAGCTCCTTGGAGAGGCACACACGCTTTAGATGGGGGAGCTTTAATGAATCAATGTATTCATAATATAGATTTACTACAATGGATGAGTGACTCAATTCCAAATGAGTTAAATGCTATGCTGAGTAATTTTAATCATAATTACTTAGAAGTTGAAGATTATGGATCGATTCAAATTAGATTTGAAAATGGTATCATTGGTAACATAGAAGGAAGTGTAGCTCTTTACCCTAAAAACTATAAAGAAACTCTTGTAGTTATCGGTGAAAAAGGTACAGTAGAAATTGGTGGACTAGCTGTTAATAAAATTTTGCATTGGGTGTTTGAAGATAATTCTATTTCTGTAGAAGATGCTATTAATTTAACAAAAAGTGAAATAAATAATGTATATGGCAATGGGCATACTCCTTTATATAAAGATTTTATAGAAGCTGTTAGAGAAAAGAAAGAGCCTTATATCTCTGGTTTAGAAGGTTTTAAAGCCCTTAAAATAATTTTAGATTCATACAAGAAGAGTGGTGTGAATTATGATAAGTATAGGTAAAATACTTGATTATCTAGATAAAAATGATATCTCCTATTCTTTTAAAGGAGATAAAAAGGTTATTATTAATAAGCCTTATGTAAATAAAGGTGATTCATCGTGTTTTTATTATTCTCTTAATAGAGAGATGTTTAGAGAAAAGGTTGATTTATTAATTTCAAGATTTGAGATTAATTCACCAATAAAAAATTTAATCATTACCAAAGATTCAAAATATGTATTTTATTTTATCTTATCTAATTTATTTTCTGTTAAATCCTTTGTAATAAATAATAGAACAATTCTAAGTGTAAAATTAGGAGAGAACACAGTAATTTCATCAAATGTAAAATTTAATAGTAATATTAAAATTGGAAATTCAAACTCAATTGGAGGAGAGGCATTCTCATATTATGAAATTGCTTCTGTAAAACATAAGGTAATACCTTATGCTTCATTAGTAATACAAGATAATGTTGAAGTTGCAAACTCTTGTATTATTGATAGAGGAATATTATCTGATACTGTGATTGGGACTAATACTAAAATTGACTCATTAGTTTATATTGCACACGATGTGAAAATTGGTAAAAATTGTATTATAACTTCGGGAGTAAGAATTAATGGGTATTCTAATATTAGTAATAACTGCTATTTAGGATCAGGATCAATAATTAGAAATAATATAAATATTGGGAAAAATACAACAGTTGGAATGGGAGCTGTTGTAACAAAATCATTTGGGGATAATTTAGTTTTATTTGGTAATCCAGCTATTATTAAGGCATATAAATGTCAATGTAGTAATATTTTAAAATTTAACACTGAAATATCTTCATGTGAGTGTGGTGTTCAATATAAGTTACTTAGTAATAAAGTTGTTGTTGAGTCAAAAAAGCAAATTCAAATTAAAAATCTGTAGAGAAACTAACACCCTCTCAATCAGTTTAAATATCTATTTGTACTAGTAAACATATATGTTAAATGTTAAAAAAATTGGTATATAAGCAAAAAATAATTGTAAGAATGCAATAATATGATAAATTATCTCTTTTGATTATTAAGGTACTATTTTTCTAGTAGGTTTAACCCATTCATTGTAAGAATTTGCCTATAATTTATAATTATGAAAGTGTAGTATAGTGCAGATAAAATTTAAGTGAAAATTCACATAAAAAGATAGGAGAAATTATCATGAAATTATTAAAAATTGGAACTTTAAATGTACCTAGGAATAGATGGCTAGATGCAACAAAAATATTTGATAAGATATATGTTGTTTGTATGGAAAAGGAAATTGAATTAGATAATGAAAAAATTGTTTATCTAAAAATGCATCAATCTAGTGGATTATCACAATTACTAAGTAAATTAGTATTTAGAATTGCAAGAAGATTTAGAGGGAATAAAATCATTGTGAAACTTTCATTAATGATTTTAAGATTGACAAATAGTAAAATTATAAATAAAATAAAAAAACTAGATTTTGATTATACTCACTCAAGTTATAATGACTTTGATGAATCAGGAATACTAACATTAATGTTGCAACCTTTTATAAAACATACTAAAATTACTCGTGCCTATAAAGAAAATAGGCCAGAGAAAAATTATGTTGAGAAATCGTGTTTTAGCATTGCAAATCGACTTGTTTTTAATTCGAATGAGAACAAAGAATACTTTTTAAAGAAACACAAAGACATTAATTGGGATAATAAAGAGATTATTATTGATTTAGATGAAGACTATCGCCAAGAAGAAATTATTAATAAGGTTATCTTAAAGCAAAAACTTTCTGACAATGATCAAAAAAATCATGTTGTAATTCTTGCTGGAAGAGTAATGTCAGATGCAAAAAATAAAAGATCTGGTACAAGATTGTTTTATATACCTTTAATAAACGAGTTAATAAATGCAGGATTAGTTGTACATTTACATACTATGAGGATAATTGATGATAAAAATGGAGTTAATCAATATGAAATATTAAAAAGAGAAAATCTCAAAAATTTTCATATTGAAGGACCTTTAGACTTTGAGAATAATCCAATAAAATCCTATGAAATTCTTAGTGGATATAATTTTGGAATCTTACATAATATAAGTGATGATGATAAATATGTTTCTGTTTTTGATAAAATAAATATTCCACATCGATTTTATGAGTATCAGATTGCAGGTGTAATTCCAATTTTAAAAAGAGGCGATACTACTCTAATGGAAAGATTATTTGAAAGTGAGAAGTATGGTGTAGTATATGATTCCTTAAACGACCTAAATGATTTAAAATGTGTGCCTGATAATTTTAATAAACAATCATTTTTAAATTATATCTCAAAACTATACAAGAATTAGTATTGTAAATTATGAAATCAATAAAAAAGAATCTTTTTTATAATACATTACTAAGAATGTTAAATGTTATTGTTCCTCTAATAACATTTCCTTACGTTGCAAGAGTTCTTACACCAGTAGGGATTGGAAAATTTGATTTTTCATTTGCTATTGTTCAATACTTTATACTAATTGCTCAGGTTGGAATTCCGATTTATGCAGTAAGACAATGTGCTAAATATAGTGATGATAAAGATAGGCTTTCAAGAACTGTTCAAGAAATTTTATTGATTAATGTTGTTATGATGTTTATTTCATATATTGGATTTATCATACTTATATTTGCTATTAAAGAACTTTTTGAATATAGAATTCTTTTACTTATAATTGGATTTAATATTTTTTCTACAAGTATTGGAATAGAGTGGTTTTATCAAGCAATTGAAAAATTTAAGTACATTGCTATTCGAAGTTTTATAGTGAAAATTATAACTATAGTTCTTATATTTACACTAGTGAAAAGTAGTGATGATTTAATTGTATATGCGATTTTAATTATTGTTTCAGTTTCTCTTGGATATATATATAATTTTATATATATGAATAAACATATAAATATATTTAAAAAATACGATAATTTTTCTCTGAAGAGACACTTTAAACCAATCATTTATCTTTTTGCATTAACTATATCAGTAAGTATATATACTAATCTAGATAAAGTTATGTTAGGAGTGATTTCTGGTAATATTTATGTTGGATACTATGGAGCAGCAAACAAAATAGTTAAAATAATTTTAGCAATTGTTACATCTTTAGGTGCAGTTCTTTTACCTAGAATGTCAAATTACATTGAAAAACAGGAATATGCAAAGATAAATGAATTAATTAAGAAATCTTTAATGTTTATTTTGTTGATTTCCATTCCTGCTTCAATAGGATTATTTTTACTTGCAAACCCTATAATTATCATATTTGCAGGAAGTGAATATATTGAAGCAATTAAGACAATAAAAATAATGAGTCCTGTTATTATAATAATTGCGTTAAGTAATATAATTGGAATACAAATACTGGTTGCACACGGTAAAGAAAAACTTACAATGGCTTCAACTATGCTAGGAGCAGCAGTAAATATGATTCTAAATTTCATTTTAATTCCAGTATATTATCAAAATGGAGCAGCAATTGCAACTATTGTTGCAGAACTTAGTATTACAATAATTCAAATAGTATTTGCCTATAAGTATATAAAAGGTAATTTTAAATTTGCATATATATATAATTATCTATTTGGAGGAGGATTAATAATATTAACTACACTAGTTGTAAGATTTTTTATAGATGAGTTAATATTCCAATCTTTCTTGACGATATTTTTATCAATATTTGTATATTTTGGATTTTTATTCTTAATAAAGGATTCACTTGTAACAGAATTTTTAAAAAGAATTCACCAGTATTTAATAAATTTATTTTATAATAGAGGAGGAACTTAAAAATGAAAAAAGAGTATGACTATTTAGTAGTTGGAGCAGGTCTGTTTGGAACAGTATTTGCTGAAAGAATGACATCAATCGGGAAAAAATGTCTTGTTATTGATAAAAAAGATCATATAGGCGGCCATATTTACTCGAAGAAAATAGAAGGTATAGAAGTGCATATTTATGGCGCACACATTTTTCATACAAGTAATAAAGTTGTGTGGGACTATGTTAACAAATTTGCATCATTTAATAATTACATTAATTCTCCATTGGCAATATATAAGGATGAAATATATAATTTACCTTTTAATATGAATACATTCTCAAAAATGTGGGGAATTCAAAAACCTCATGAAGCACTTGAAATAATTGAGAGTCAAAGAAAAGAATTTTGGGTTCAAGAACCCAAAAATCTTGAAGAACAAGCAATTAATTTAGTTGGTACTGATATTTATGAAAAGCTAATAAAGGGATACACAGAAAAACAATGGGGAATGAAAACTACAGATTTACCACCTTTTATTATTAAAAGACTACCAGTTAGATTTACATATAACAATAATTATTTTAATGATACATATCAGGGTATTCCAAAGAGTGGATATACTGATATGGTAAAGAATATGCTTGAAGGGATAGAAACTAGATTAAAATGCAATTATTTTGATAATAAAGATTTATATGATAATTTAGCAGATAAAATTGTATTTACCGGCCCGATAGACAGGTATTTCAACTTTTGTAATGGTAATTTAGAATATAGAGCATTAAAATTTGAACATGAAGTATTAAATATATCTAATTTTCAAGGTAACGCAGTTGTAAATTTTACAGAATCTAAAATTCCTTTCACACGAATCTTAGAACATAAACATTTTGACTTTGGAAAACAAGAGAAAACAATTATTACTAGAGAATTTCCTTCTGATTGGAAATTAGGTGATGATCCATATTATCCAATAAATGATGAAAAGAATAATCAACTATATAATAAATATAAACAATTATCTAAAAAAGAACAAAATGTAATATTTGGTGGTAGATTGGCAGAATATAAATATTATGATATGCATCAAGTTATTGATAGTGCATTATCCTTAGCAAATAAAGAAAGTATTTTAAATGAAGAATAATATTATTACAATTTAATGGATAGGTTTACCGACAGATTTGCTTCTACTTAATCTAAAAAGTATAGTTAATCAGAAAAGAGAAGATGATCTATAAATTTTTTATATATGTTCTGCAATACTGTATATTGTTGATAAAGCATCTGAGAAATTAGGTACTTTTTACTATGAAATATATACGAAATATTTATAATAGTCTAGTAAAACGGTGTTTATGCTCCAACAGGTAGAGCAATGCCATGGTAAAGTTTGAGAAAAACATCGTATTTTAAAGATATTGTAATAAATAAAAACATCTTAAAATGCAGTAATTGCGTAATATATTAATAGTTATATGCAATAATTGCATTTTTATATTGTAATAAAATGCAATAAATAGTATACTGATTGTAGGTGGTGGTTTTATGTCTATTAAAGAATTAAGAAAATCTTTGGATTTATCACAAAAAGAAGCTTCTAAACTTGTAAATATTCCTTTAAGAACTTATGTTAATTATGAAAATGATGAATCGAAAAACGATTCTATTAAATATCATTATATTAAAGAAAAACTAGAGGCATACGGGTTAATTGATGAAGAACACGGTTTACTTACAATTGATAAGATTAAAGAAATAATACAATCAGTTTTGTCTAATTATGATATTAATTATTGTTATTTGTTTGGATCTTATGCAAAACAAATGGCAAATGAAAAAAGTGATGTGGATTTACTCATATCCACATCTGTTACAGGTATAAAATTTTATGGTCTAGTGGAAGAATTAAGAATCCAACTGAAAAAGAAAGTTGAAGTCATTACATTATCATCATTAGAAGAAAATCATTCATTAACGAATGAAATATTGAAGGATGGCATAAAAGTATATGGATAATATAAAGGATGATAAATACTATGTAGGGAAGATTTTAACTGACATTAACTTTTTAATAAAACATACAAAAGTTTTAGATAGAGAACAATTTGAGAAAAACGAAGTACTCTTAGATTCTATAATGTTTAGATTTATTCATATATCAGAACATATTTAAAAACTAACGATTACGTTTAAAAATAAGCATATAGAAATACCGTGGAGAGATATTATTGGACTTAGAAATAGAATTGTTCATGAATATGGAAATATTGACTTTAATATCATATACCAGGCTGTAACAAAAGATATTTACGATATACATGAGTTATTTGAGTCTGTAAATAACTAAAACTTATAATAAATAAATTACAATCTACTATCAAAATAAAAAGATATATTTTGATAGTAGATTTTATTTTTAGAGTTAAACGTTAATATTTTAGCATTTATTGACTTTTACGTACTATAATGCTAAAATATTAGTATATGAAAAATAAATTTGATATAAGTGATTTTGTACCTGTAGTAACTGAGCAATCAGTGAATAATGAGATAGTTAAAAGATTTAAGAAAAGAAGAAAGGAATACGGAATAACACAAAGAGATTTAAGTAAAAGATCTGGTGTTAGTTATGGCTCTATTAGGAGGTTTGAGTTGAGTGGTGAAATTTCTTTACATTCTTTATTAAGAATTAGTACAGTAATAGGTTGTTTAAAAGATTTTAATCAGATATTTATAAATCCAATTGTAAAGGATATTAGAAGATGAATATTATAGTAAATAGACTAGTAGTAAAATATAATGATAAAACTGTTGGCTTTTTAGAAGAGTTAGATAACAAAGACATAGCTTTTCAGTATTCTGAAGATTGGGTAGATAATGGCTTTTCTATTTCTCCTTTATCTTTACCTTTATCAGATAAAGTATATATTTCTAAATCAGAATATTTCCATGGCTTATTTGGCGTTTTTAATGATTCATTACCTGATGGATGGGGAGAATTATTAGTTAGAAGGATGCTTATTAATAAAGATGTTAGTTTTAATAAGTTATCTTCACTTAGTAGACTTTCTTTAATCAGTAGTAATGGATTAGGTGGATTATCTTATGAACCAACACAAAGTGAAAATCTAATTGATACACAATATGATTTAGATCTACTAGCTAATGATGTTAGTAATATTTTTAATGATAATTATGAAAATAGTAATTTTGATATGATTTTTGCTTTAGGTGGAGCAAGTGGTGGAGCTAGACCAAAAGTACATATTAAAATTAATAATGAAGATTGGATTATAAAATTCCCATCTTCAATAGACCCTATAAATATTGGAGAGTTAGAGTATGCAGTAAATAAATTAGCAAAAGAATCAAGAATTAATGTTAATGAATTCAAATTATTTCCATCTAAAGATTATTTAGGATATTTTGGAGCGAAAAGATTTGATAGAAGTAATAATAAAAGACTTCATATGATTTCTTTATCTGCTTTACTTGAAACAACACATAGAATTCCTTATATAGATTATAAACATCTGTTTCAAGTAATTCAGACAATATGTGTTGATCAAGCTGATATGTATGAAGCATATAAAAGAATGTGCTTCAATGTAATATATCAAAATAAAGATGATCATGGTAAAAATTTTGCATTTTTATATGACGAAGGTCTTAATGGATATAGATTATCACCGTTCTATGATATAACAAAAACAAAGCATAAATTAGAGCATGAAATGACTGTTTTAGGTGAAGGTAAGCCAACTGAAAAAGATTTGCTTGCTATCGCAAAAGAGTTTAATCTTTCAGAGAAAAGGTGTAATAATATTATAAACACAATAAAGAAAGTTGTTGAATAAGAAATTAATCTAAGGATTCCAAATATTTGGAATCCTTTTGCGCATATATTTGTATAGATTATTTACTCATTGAGTATGATTTTCAACAACTCTTGAATATTCTTCAATAACCTTTTTCATTGACACAGTAACATAAATCTGTGTTGTAGATATTTTTTTATGCCCTAGCAGCTTTTGGAGTACAAATATATTACCGTTTTTATCATTGAAATTACTCGCGAATGTATGTCTCCATTTATGAGGAGTAATAGATTTCTTTATATTTCCTAATCTCATTATTTTTTGACATATTGTCTGTATTGAATCTAGACGTAATAGCTTTCTTGTTTTAAGATTAATAAATATATAATTAGTAATGTTATTACGCTCAATAAAACTAGATAGTACTTCTTGAGTTTTATAAGTGAAAAGTACGTTTCTATGTTCTTTTGACTTTGTTTTTGTTACGTAAATCATTCTTGATGAAAAATCAATATTATCTATTTGAATACTTAATAGTTCACTTATTCTTAGTCCAGTATCGAGTAACAACATAAACATAAGCTTATTTCTTTTTGATTCTTCACTTTTAACTGAATCCAAGAAATTATATACTTGAAGAATTGTTTTATCATCAAGAATTTGAGGAAGCTTTTTTTCTTCTCTAAATTTTTTAAAAGGTATCTCTCTACCAGTTTCTTCTCTTATTACTAATCTAACATACATAATATACATATTTAGAGTTTTATTTGTGATGTTTGGATTTATCTTTTTTCTATGTAGAATTAAGTCTAACAAGGTGTCTTTATTGATTTTTGAACACTTATAGTTTCCTATTAATTCACATGACCTATTTAGGTAACCTTTAACTTTTATATATGTGAAATCTGTATATATTACTTTACAACTTTTTAAATGTATCTCACAAGCTTCAATGAATTTCATATTTATCACTCACAATCTTTATTGTATTCAGTTCTATTACTATACTTATAGTACTGATACTAAGTATTAATATTGTTTTTAATTAGGTAGTTGTCTAAATCGCCTTTTTTATGTTAAAATAGTCTAGTAAAATGCCGCTTTAGCTCCAACAGGTAGAGCAATAGCATGGTAAGCTAGAGGTTCCGAGTTCGAATCCCGGAAGCGGCACCATTAATTAATAATATATGTTATAATAATAAACGAGGTGTTAACTATGACTAGTGAAAAAAGAATTAAAATATTACATTATTTAGGAATGATAACTTTAGGATTACTTGCTCTAAAGTTTTTAAGTGACTTATTTGGATCCCAATTAAGTTTATTATTCTCTGCGATTAATACAATTGTATTTCCATTAGGAGTTGCTTTATTTGTAAGTTACTTACTAGCTCCTATAGTAAATATTATTGAAAAGAAATTTAAAGTACCATATAGATGGCTTTCTATTGGTATTGTGTTTTTGTTTATGACTTTTGCTTTTGGATTATTTGTATATCTAATTGGAGATTTGATTTATACTCAGGCAGTTATATTTTTTAGTAATGACTGGGTGAATATAACTATTTATATTGAAGACTTAATTGAAGATAATGTTGAGTTAACAGCTTTATACGATAATATTAAAGAATATCTAACATTTGAAAACTTATCACCTTTCTTCTTTAATGTTGTAGGAATAATTAAAGGAATTACTGGACTACTTGTTAGTATAGTATTAATACCTGTATTCTTATTCTTTTTACTTCATGATAAAACAAAAATCTTTGAAGGAATTATTTCAGTAATTCCTAAAAAAAATCAATACCATATTAGAGAATTAGGTAAAAGAGCAGATATCGTTATTGAAAAATATTTTAATGGTAAATTTATAATGATGTTTTTAATGAGTGTAATGTTTACTATTATATTTTATATATTAGGATTTGGGATTAGATCATTCTTCTTTGGATTCTTCTTAGGATTCCTAGATATAGTACCTTACGTTGGAGGATTTGTAGGAATGTTATTCCCAATACTTTATTCATTCACTATAAGTGGAGACTTAATGTTTGAAGAATATACATTTATCGCTATAATAATAGCTAACTTTACAGGACAATTCCTTCAAGGGAATATCTTACAACCAATAATTATGGGAAGAGAAGTTAATCTCCACCCATTACTAGTATTATCAAGTTTTATATTCTTTGGAGCACTATTTGGAATGACAGGAATAATACTAGCTATACCTATCACAGGAATCATTAAAACTTCATTTGAATATTTTGGTGAATTAAAAGAGAAAAAAGAACTAAAAGGAATAAAGACAGAATAGTAATTTGAATAAAAACAAACTACTTGCTATAATAGATTTATAAAGCATGATATGTAAAGAAGATTAAGTTTAGGGTAAAGGGGAAAAAGAATGGAAAAAGCTTCAGAAGTTATTAAGTATGCTGATCTAAAACAATTAAAGTTTAACTTAGATTATGTAGAATTATTAATGGATGCCATGGGTAAAAGGAATCTAGAAGATCCAGACCTAGAATCTGAACACAAAATACTAACAAAGAGGTATGCTGAGCTATTAAACGAAAGAAAGTAGACGAAGAAATCGTCTACTTTTTCTATATAAAACGACCCAACCTAATGTAAAGTCAATGTAAATTATAATCTTAATTATAAAACTTAAAAATGATGTTTCGATTGATTGACTTTACCACTTTAAAGTAGTATAGTAATAGTACGAAGGGAAGATACAAGTAAATAGTATTTTACAATAATAATGAAAAAGATTTATAGAATTGGATTTATTTAAGGATATAAAGAATTAAATTTATTTAATGAAGTGTAGAATTAGATTTATTTAACGAAGTAAAGAATTAGAATTATTAGTTATGAGTATTTATATTCATTGAAGTGATTATTATTGAAAATCCTGAATAAGGACTTCCCTTCCATTTTTATGCATTTAGATGCATATAAAGAAAGCATCGGATTATTCCGATGCTTTTTCTTTTACTTCATCATCACTATCAATTAAATCATCTACAAATTCATCAACTATATCAACTATATCATCAAATTCTTCTTTAAGTTTATTTATTATTTTTATTATAGCAAATACAACTACTGCAACAATTAAAAAGTCTAAAGAGTTTTGAATGAATCTACCATAGTAAATAGCGTTTTCTGCAATCCCAGCTACTTCATCACCTTCAGTAATTACGTATTTAAAGTTTTCGAATCCTTCATCACCAATTACAATACTTATAAGTGGCATTAAGATATCTTTTACAAAACTATTAACTATTTTTGTGAAAGCAGTACCTACGACTACAGCGACTGCTAATTCAATTACACTTCCTCTATTAATGAACTTCTTAAATTCTTCTAATAAGTTTTTCATATTATTCTTCCTTTCTTAATAATAATTATCTTCATCAAAATCATTTAACATATCTTCATATGTTTTTGGTTTAAATACTTCTTCAATTAAAGGCGTCTTTCTACTAATAAGTAAGAATGAAAGAATGAACCCAGATACCAGCCCACCAACGTGGCCAGGTATACTAATCATTGGTGTACTAAAAGTAAATACCATTTCAATAAAAATTAACGCATATATACTCTTTCTTTCAGGTTTTTTAATTAAATCATGTCTAAATATAGAAATATACAATAAACTTCCTAAGACAGCAAATATTGCCCCACTAGCTCCAACTGTAACATCAACATATGGCACAGTTGCGGTTGAGCTATAGACAATGAATAAACTAGCTCCGAGTCCTGCAACTATATAAAGAATCGCAAATCTAAATGGTTTAATTAATCTTTCTAAAGTACCACTAAGTACAAAGATACCTATAATAGTATTACCTAGGAAATGATCAACACTACCATGTAGAAACATAACAGTAAATAATCTATAATATTCTCCACTCTTTACTAGTACTGGATCTAGGGCACCTAGATCTAGTAAGACATTAATATCAAATCCTCCATTTATGTAGGTAACAAATACCATTATAAATACTGAGAATATTAAGAATGTAGAAACTGGAGATTTTTTATAGTAGTCTTTGAGACTACCATAAGAACTAAATATTGACATAATTTCACCCCTTAAAAGTTAAACTTTTTAAATGCTTTTGGATAAATCCCAATTCCAATAAATGTTAATAGGAAATATCTAATTGATGATAAAACATCAAATAGATATGTACCTTCATCTAGATAAGGACTATATAATAGTTTAAGACCAATTTGTAAAGAAATCATTACTGTTATTCCTAAAATAAGTCTTATTCCTTTTTTAAATTTTGTTGTATCTAAACTAAAGTTAATATATTTCTTTTCATACATTACCGCAAATACCATACCTGTAAGTATTCCAAACCCTTTAAATAAATCTTCACTACCAAGTAATAGAGTAATAGGTAAAGAAATAATTACAACAATAATATATACTTTATGTAGTAATTCTTGATTACTATTAATTTTATTAAAATAGTAATAAAAAGTATATCCTAGTAATAGTCCTAGTAGAGCTGCAACAACAACGTCTTCTAAGTAATGAACACCTAAGTATATTCTAGACATCATCATTAATACTACAAGAACTGACACTACAATATAAACCCATTTCTTTTTAAGATAAAACGCAGCTGCGTAAAGAAATGTAGAAAAGATCTGAGTATGTCCACTAGGGAATGAATGTCCTGAAGAAGTGGATGGTCTTAAGTTGTTAACTCTATCTGGATATTCAGTAAATGGACGTGGTGCATCAAATATCTCTTTTAAAGTATTGTTAGTAACCGCAGTTACTGCGAGAGAGATTCCAAGAAATTCTCCGAATTTCTTATCATAAGTCCAATATACAAATCCCATTAAAGCTATAAAGATATATTCTTCACCTAAAAATGAGATGGTATTAAAAAAGAAATCTAAAAATCCATTTTGAAATGATTGAAACCATTCAACAAATTCTATAGTTAGTCCTAAAACATACATATTATTCCTCCTTACGCTATCTATATTTTACTAGATTTGCCTAGTATAAGCAATAGAATAAATACAATGATAGTTAAAGAAAAAAGAATATACGTCTAAGTAATAATATGTACGTTGCGATTTATACTCATCTACCAAAATACATAAATTCTAATTTGATAGTAACAAAAAAAATAAAGTGTAACACAATTATTGTTACTATATAAAAATTATGTTATAATACATTTACAAGGAGGTATATATATGATTAGAAATATTGTAAAAGAGTATATAAGTCTATATTTTGATACTAAATATTCAGACAAAACAATTGATAAAAAACAACTAAGCAATATAATAAAACTTAGATTTAAGTTTGAGATTTTTAATATATTAGAAAAAACTTTTATTATTTTATATGATTCAGAAAATCTATTTAGCACTAAATTCTTAATTTCAGTCAAAAGACAATTAGAAAATAAAGGTTTTCCAAATGTTATATTTGTGTATGAATTTTTAAGTGCTTATCAAAGAAATGCACTTATAAAGAATAATGTTTCTTTTATAGTTCCAAATAGGCACATGTATATAAGAGAACTAGCATTATCATTTAATGAATATTCTAGCAACCCAAACAAAGTTTATGAGAAATTGAGTACTGGAGCTCAATATTTATTACTATCTTTATTAGTAATGAAAGATATTCCTAACACATTAGTAGAAATTGCAATGAAAACTAATGTTAGTAGAATGTCTGCATCAAGAGGTATTAATGAATTAGTTTATTTTAAGCTAGTTATATATGAAAAAACATTAAAAGTTAGCCCTATTAGGTTTAATGGTACAAAAGTTAATGTTTTTGAGCATGCAAAAAAATATATGAAGAATCCAATTAAAGAAGTTGTTTATTTGAATAAAGGAATAATAAATAATCTTCCTGAAAGCTTTATAAAATCTGGGATTAGTGCTTTGTCCGAAATTAGTAATATTTATAATGATGAACATGTCTATGCAATTGAAAGTAGACATTGGACTGATATAATTGATGATTATAAAAAAGTATATCAAGGTGAAAAAGATGTTGTTAAAGTAGAAGTTTGGAAATCATTAATACCCAAATATAACAATGAAATAAATCCTTTAGCACTATATTTTTCTTTAGAAGATGATAATAGTGAGAGAGTAGAGTTTGAATTAAAAGATTTAATACTGAAAATTTTAACTGAAGGAGAATAATATATGATTAAGGGATTAAAATTCTTTAGGGATTTTTTTAATGATTATCAAGAACAATACATTCTTATTGGAGGTAGTGCTTCCTATCTGACTTTACAAGAAGAAGGAATTCAATTTAGAGTTACTAAAGACTTAGATATAATAATAGTGATTGAAGTTCTATCAAAAGATTTTGTATCAAAGTTTTGGGAATTTATTAAAATTGGTGGATACCAGTATGTAAAGCCAAGTGGAAATATAAACTTCTATCGTTTTCAAAAACCCACGAATGATATATTTCCATTTATGATTGAAATTCTTTCAAGAGAACCTAATGTATTAGGTAAAATACCAGAGGGGAATATATTTAGGATGAGTATCGAAGAAGAGATAGTGAGTTTATCTGCGATTCTACTTAATTCAACGTATTATAATTTCATCTTAGAAAACACCAGAAACTTTGATGGAATTAATATTGTTAGTGATTTATGTTTGATTGCTCTAAAAGTAAGGGCATATCTAGATTTAAGTAATCGCAAAAAAAATGGCGAAACAATAAAATCAGGAGATATAAAAAAACATAAAAACGACATTTTCAGACTGTCACAACTCTTATCAGGAAATTCTAAAATAAGTGCTCCTAAATTAATTGTTGATGATATTATAAACTTCATTAATGAAATGAGAGAAACAGAAATATCTTTAAGAGATTTAAATATTGTTGGAACAAAGAAGTATTATCTAGATCAAATAGAAAAAATCTTTGGACACTAATTTCTCTAAGAATTCTCAAATAAAAAAGTAAACATTTGAAAATTAAAGTTTACTTTTTTTTGTTTAAATTATAGTTCTACATTTTAATATGTAGTGGTTCTATTTCACATTCATCTTTTTGTGGTGTGTCTCTTACTGAGCAAGAAGGTGCATTACATGTACTACACTTGTCAGCTGGTTCAACACCGTCAGGTACGGGTGTATTCTTATTCATTAAATAAGTTAGGAGATACAATCCTATAATAAATGTTAATAGTCCAGAGATTACAAAGAATCCTTCCATAATATCAGCTCCTCACAGGTATTATATAATGATTTATTAATAAGTAATAGTGATTTACCTATATTTATAAATAAATGTATATAACAAATATTAGTGATTAATAGTTTTGATCATACAACTATCCTCATAGTTCTAGGACAAATGCAAAAAAAATGCATTTAACTTTGACTTTAAATTGAACTTGTGCTATAATTCCTTTGTAAAGAGGTGATTGTTATGATTTTAAATTATAAAGTTTCGAATTTTGCATTATTTAATGAACAAATAGAACTAGATATGCGTAAACGAAAAGGTGAAAAAAACAATGCTAACTGCATTAACTTTAATCATGATAAAATATTAAAATCATCAATAATATATGGTGCAAACAATAGTGGAAAATCAAAATTTTTGAAATCTATTGCTGTCCTTAGAGATATAGTGAAAAAAGGTAATTTGGATAATTTTAATTTTGATATATATGCTAATTTCTTGCATGAAGAAAGAAAACCAATTGAATTTGAAGTTGAATTTTACGATATTGAAACAGATTGCAACTATGTTTATGGATTAGAGATACATGGTGCAAATGACATTGTAGAGTATTATTTAAAAGACACTGATATGATTTTTTATAACTCATCAAATGAAAAAGAAACAAGCAATAGATTAAATGATTTAGAGAAAGATATATTAAATCGATTATCTGAAGGTATATTATTTTTCTCTAACTATACAAAATTCATTAAAAAGTATAATAAAGTTTTTGAACCTCTACAAAGATTTTTTAAAAAAATAAGATATGTTGATTTTTCGTTTAGTGACCCTACTAAAACCTTGATGTATTTACAATTAGAAAAAGAAATTTTATCAGATTCAACATATTCAAGCCTTTATAATACACTAATAAGAAGTGCTGATATAAGTCTTGACGGTAAAGTCTATATAGAAGAGGCTATTCCAAGTAGTAATGGTAAAGTTAATGATGTTTCTTTAAATTTAATTGAAGATTTACAAAGAATACAATCATTATATACAAAATATAGTGGTGATAATATTAATAAAGCATCGATATTCTTTGATTCAATAGGAACACAAAGATTCTCAAGAATAATAATTGAAGTGATTGGGGCATTAAAAGAAAATAGAATACTACTTATAGATGAAATAGATAACTCATTACACTATAAACTTGTAAATGAAATTATTCACTTTATTCATAACTATAAAGATTCTAATGCTCAATTCTTAATGACTTCACACGATGTAAAACTCATCGATTCTAGTCTTTTTAGAAAAGAACAAATTAATATAATATCAAGAACAAAGGATAATGTAGAATTGTATTCACTTGCTGAATTCAAATCTAACTCAGATGTTGATTTAAGACCTAATGCAAATTTTGAAAAGTTTTATACAGAAGGAAAATTCGGTGGAATACCAGACCCTAATTTTTATGATGCCATAAAAGCTTATGAAGAAACATTACAGAAAAAATTCGATAAAAAGAACTAACCGAAGAATAAAAACTCCTGTAAAAATTTATGTAGAAGGGCAAACAGAAATATCATATTTCAAACATCTTAATGATCTAGAGTATTTTACTAATTTAGCAATAAAGACTGTAAAAGGTCCTTTTGAAAAATTCATTTATGATACAAATGAGCTAAAATACTTAATAGTTGACATAGATAATAAACAATCAAAGCAAAGAAAAGAATATGACAAATTAACTCAGATCACAAAAGATGAAAGAGTATTTTTCAATAACTACTCGTTTGAAACTTGGCTTTTACTACATAAAAATAAAAATGTGAAAAAAGTGTTAAAGCACCACTCATATGACCTAGAGATGAAAAGAACGTATAATGTAATTTCTTGGTCAGAAAACAAAAGTAAAAAACAATTAAATAAGATCAATAAACAAATTAGTAAAAAGGATATAAAAGTAGCTATAAATAATTCAAAAGTTATAGAAAACCATATTCCCTTCACAAATCCTTCATCAAATATGAGAAAATTATTTGACGAACTTAGCCGTCTAAATATGAAAGGAAGAAATAATGTATAATTATATTAATGGTAAAAAGAGAATATTAAATATTCTATCCAATAATACTAAAGTAGAAGCAAAAAAAAGTATTCCAAAGTCTGAAAAAAATTTTAATTATGCAAATGGAATTAAGTCATGGATATCAGTAATAAATATAAATATATCAAATTATGATAAAATTATAAAAAACGATAATACAGTATTGGTTGCTAAAGTACTAAAATCATTTTCAACCGAAGTTATAGATATACTAAATTCAGATGATTTAATTAGAAAAATCGGAGTAGAAGGAAATCATATATATGCAATATATTCTACTCCATATAAAAACAATATTCATGAAGTGGCTTTGTTACTTGGATTATTAAATACATATATGTTAATGCTTAATAAGATTTTGGAACAAAAGAAAATAATAAAAATAAAATACAAAATTGGAATGTCATCTGGAGAAGACATTGTGGTTAGAGCACACAAAAAAGAAACCGAAGTTGCAGGAGAGGTATTTAGCCAAAAGTTATGGATTGGTAATGCATTATACAGAGCTATTAATTTATCAAAACTTAAATCTAAAGAATCTATTATAGTAGATTCGATGTCATACAAAAACTTCATTGATGAATGGGAAAAAATAAATAGTGATTGTAAAGAATGGTTTAAAAAAGTTGATGACTACTATGTAGCAGATATAGTAAGGATTAAATTTGATGCATGGATAGATGAAGGAATGTCAACTATATAAAAAAACTCAGGAAAATTTTCTGAGTTTTTATTTAAAATAATAGTGTTTCAATTAGTTTATCAATATCAATTGTTGTACAAAATCGAAGTCTTTCCTTAAGTGATTTTTCATCAAATCTAGAACCCTCTAGTCCTTTTACTAGAGCCATTACATTCTCAAATGAATCTATTGATACTCTATTGATTATTCCTTTTTCAACTATTAATGTAATCATCATTCTATTATCAAATTCTTTTTTGATTATGAATTTAGGTGATTCACCATAGTTCCATTCCCATGTAGAGTATTTTTCTTTTGCTATTTTTTTAATTTTTGTTTTATCAATATAATCTAATTTATATTGTTTATCAATTAAGTCTTCACCAATTAGTTTATCTAATAAGTATTTTTTAAATTGTTTTATTGATAGATCTTCCTTTAAATATTCTTTTATATTTGTAATACCGTTATGTTTTGTTTTAACTATATCATATTCAAACTCACTTTTAGTTGGTATTTCAATTACCTGATCTAGTTTCTCAAGATTAGTATTAAAGAATAATACTCCATGATGAATCATTTTATTTCGATGATAAGTTTGTGTATTCGCAGAAATTCTTAAACCTTCTAAACAAATATCTCCATCACTTTCAAGATGACTAGGAACACCAAGTTCATTTAAGATTTTAACGATAGGATCTAAAAAGATATTATATCTATCAAAATTCTCTTTAACATCTCTCACAATAAAAGAGTAGTTAATTGTTCCAAGGTCATGATAGATTGTTTCTCCAAAAGTAAGTCTCCTAAACATAGGAATCTTATTTTTATGAGTATATGGACAATTTACTTCTCTAAAAGGGTTTTGATCTCTTCCTATAATAACAGAATTTTTATTTTGCCAAATTAAAAGAATATCCTCATTGATATGTAAGTGTTTAAAGACATATTCTTCTAACGCTAAATTATAAAGTGGATCAGTTTCATTATTAATAATTGTAAGCATAACGTCACTCCCTCATCTCTTTATTCAATTTTATAATAAATATGTTTAAAAAGCAAAAAAGAAACGACATTAATTTTAGTTATGTTTATTTAGCACTCTTCACTTGACAGTGCTAAAAAAGTAAGATATAATTACATTCGGACATTAAAAATAAATATTGATTAGGAGAAGATTATGGCTAAAACAAAACAATTTAAAACTGAATCTAAAAAACTATTAGATTTAATGATTAATTCTATTTATACTCATAAAGAAATCTTTTTAAGAGAGCTTATAAGTAATGCGAGTGATGCGATTGATAAAAGACATTACTTAAGCTTAACTAACGCTGACTTAATGGATGATTATCAAATAGTTATTGATCTTGATGAAGAAGCAAGAACAATTACTATTAGTGATAATGGTGTTGGTTTTACTGAAGATGAACTTATTAACAACTTAGGAGTTATCGCAAGAAGTGGATCTAAAGAATTTAAAGATGGATTAGATAATGATGATTTAGAAATCATTGGACAGTTTGGAGTAGGATTCTATAGTGCTTTTATGGTATCTAAAAAAGTTACTGTATTAACTAAAAGTGTTAATAGTGATCAAGCATATAAATGGACTAGTGAAGGAACTAGTAGTTATACAATAAGTAACGCAGAAAAAGATGAACCAGGAACTACTATTATCTTAAGTGTTAGAGATAACAATGAAGAACTTGAAGATAATTATGATGAATATTTAAGAGAATATTCAATTAAGAACTTAGTTAAGAAATATAGTGATTATGTAAGATATCCTATTAAGATGGATATTACTAAAACTGATTACCCTGAAGATGAAAAAGGTAAAGCTATTGAATATAGTGAAACAGAAGTATTAAATTCAATGATTCCTATATGGAAGAAAAGTAAATCAGATATTAAAGAAGAAGATTTAAATGAATTCTATAAACATCAGTTTAATGATTATACTGATCCACTTAAAGTAATTCATTCTAAAGTAGAAGGATTAACTACTTATACAAGTTTACTATTCATTCCAAAGAAACCACCAGTAGATTTATATTCTGAGAAATTTGAAAAAGGACTTCAGTTATATAGTAAAGGTGTCTTCATCATGGATAAAAACAAACAGTTAATACCTGACTATTTCCGCTTTGTTAGAGGATTAGTAGATTCAAGTGACTTATCATTGAACATCTCAAGAGAGATGTTACAACATGATCGTCAGTTGAAGAAAATAGCTAGTCATTTAGAAAAGAAAATTAAAAATGAGCTTGAGAAAATGCAAAAGAATGAAAGAGAACTATATAATGAGTTTTATACTAATTATGGAGTAAACCTTAAATATGGTATTTATGAAGGATACGGAGTTAATAAAGAATTACTACAAGATTTAATTATGTTTAAAACTTCAAAATCTGATGATTTTGTAACATTAAAAGAATACACAAAAAACATTAAAGAAGAACAAAAATATATCTATTACGCATCAGGTAAAAATAAGCAATCTATTTTATCTTTACCTCAAATGGATTTAATTAAAGATAAAGATTATGAAGTACTATTATTCACAGATGATATTGATGAGTTTATGGTAAGTATCTTAATGAAATATAATGATCTTGAATTTAAGAATGTAGCTCAAGGAGATTTAGATTTGATTGATGAATCTGAAATTGAGAAATTTGATGAACTTGAAAAAGAGAAAAAGTCATTATTAGATTTAATAAAAGAATCATTAACTGATAAAGTAACTGATGTTAAACTATCTAAAAGATTAAAAGATAGTCCAGTATGTTTAGTTAGTGGAGAAGGTTTATCAATGGAGATGGAAAAAGTTCTTAAGAATATGCCAACTAATCCAGATGTTAAAGCTAGTAAGATACTTGAAATAAATCCTAATCATGATTTATTTAAGACATTAGAAAAAGTAAATGAAACTAATCCTGATAAAGTTAAGGAATACGCTAAGATATTGTATTCACAAGCTTTACTAATTGAAGGATTACCACTTGAAAATCCTGTTGAGTTTTCTAACTTAATGGTTAAGTTAATGGTAGATGCAAATAAAGAATAAATATAAAAAAACTATAGAAAAGTTAATCTTTCTATAGTTTTTTATTTAATAAACTATGATTTTATGCTATAATTCATATGTAGGAGGTGGAAGACAATGAAAACACCACATAAATGTAATATTTTGCCATTTAGTATTGAATATACAGAAAACATAATAAGATTACTATATGAAGCATCTGTTCAGTATGGAGAATATAAAGGTAAACTAAACTCACTGGGTATTGATAAACACTATTTCTTAATGTCAGTTATTAAAAAAGATAGTTATAAATCTACGCAAATAGAAGGAACAACAATTTCTCAATCAGAATTATTTACTATAGAATATAAAAAAGAAGTAAATGATGATTATAAAGAAATAGTAAACTATATTGATGCTTTAAAATATGGAACTAATAAGGTTAAGAAAGATGGGAAAATATCTATTGAACTTGTAAATAAGATGCATAAGATATTATTATCAAGTGTAAGAGGGAAAAACAAGAAACCAGGGCAGATAAGACAAATCCAAAATTGGATTGGTCCTACCGGACAAACAATTGAACTTGCAAGTTTTATTCCACCAGTTCCTGAAGAAGTATTAGATCTTATGAGTAATCTTACTGAGTATATGAATACAAGCTATAATGTTCCAGACTTAATAGCTCTTGCAATTGCTCATGCTCAATTTGAAACAATTCATCCATATCATGATGGAAATGGAAGACTAGGTAGAGCATTAATACCTCTACAATTAGCTGTTATTTCAAATGATGAACCAATATTATTTGTTTCTGAAGTAATTGAACAGTATAAACCTTCATATATAAGAGGACTAAATAATACAAGAAAAGGAAACTATAGTAGTTATATTGAATTTTTCTTACAATGTGTAGTGGATCAATGTTACTCGTATTCTAGAAAAATAGAGATGATTAACATACTCAAGACAAAAGATATGGAAGTAATATTTTCTATAATAAAAAATGAAAATGCTTTAAAAATATATAAACTACTGTTGGAAAAAGTTGTTATTTCTTCAAATCAAGTAGTTGAATCATTAGATGTGTCAATTCAAACAGCTAGAGTATATATTAATAATTTAATTGATGTTGGTATTTTAAAAAAAGTTTCAAATGAACACAGGTATGTATATACAGAACTTTATAATATTTTCATAGGAAATTAATCTATTATAAGATAGTATATATAATATAAATAGGGGTGATGTAATGGATATTGTAATAGAATTAATATTAGAAATAATTTTTGCTGCGATTGAATATAAATATGATTCAAAATCAAATGGTAGAAAGATGGATATAACAAGTCATAAGAAGAAGAGAATATCAAATATTTACGAACTAAAAAAACAAGAACATAAGTTCTTTTTATTAGTCGCAGTATTGCTATATATTTATTATGAAGAAGATATGAACTTTAGTGTTCAAGAAAAACAAAAAGTTAGGAAGTATATTAGGTTATCAAGAGTCATTACTCATAAAAGAACTAGAAAAGATTTAAAGAGAATGATTAAGTATAAAGTTAATATGCAAAACTTAAAGAATATTATAAGTGATTATAGTCTTACTCAAGAAGAAGTTAATGAAACATTTAAACTAATTGAAAAACAAATGTCAAGACGAGATAAAGAGTTAAAATATTATAGCTTACTTAGAAGTATTCAATCTACACTCTTAGGAGAATTTTAAAAGGAATCCAAATGGATTCCTTTATTTTATTTACCTATCTTTGTAGAAGGCATCAAGATGTCCTTCACTAATGAATTGAATCATTGCTTTAGTAGGAATTGGTGAAAACTGAGTACCCATATAAAGTTCTAACTCTTCAATGATTTGTCTACTAGTTTTAACAATGGTGTAAGGTCTTTTTTTAGCCATTGTACTAACTGCGTCACAAATACTAATTATTTGAGAACCTAAAGGTATTTTATCTCCTTTTAGTCCTTCAGGATATCCAGCACCATTCCACCATTCATGGTGGTATTTTACAAGGATAGCTATTTTCTTTAAATCATCAGATTTATTTAAGATTTCATATCCGAAGATAGAATGGTTTTTAATTTCTTCATATTCTTCTAAAGTAAGTTTTGAAGGTTTATTAATTATTGAACTATCAACACCTACTTTACCAATATCATGAACGACACCAGCCCAGTAAATATCATGTGCTTCTTTTTCATCTAATCCACATAGCTTAGCTATTTCATTTGATAGATAAGCAACTTCTTCACTATGTCCACCAGTGTATTGATCAAATAACTCTAGTGTTCTGATTAGACTTAGTACTATATCATTTTTTAAACTTATATTTTTATAGTTTAAATAGTTAATCGAGAAGAAACTATTCATTAATTTTTGGAATGATTTTAAGTTTTCAAATTGAGACCTATTAAATTTCTTACCACTATTTTTACTAATATCAAAGCTAATTCCACCAATTGTATTATCATCAATATATATTCCGAATCTAATAGCTTCACTCATTTTCGGATAGATATTAATAAATTCATCGTATTTATCTCCAAGTGTAGTTTTAACTGACTTATCTTCATATCCAACATGAAATGGATTATCTACATCAATATAGTCAGTTTTATCAGTTCTAAATTTAAAGGAATTAAGAACATCAACATCGTATCCAACAGCAGAAATAAATTTTACATAAGGGTCTTCTTTAATATAACAGGTAGCAAAGTCATAGTTATCAAAAATATTACATGCAATTTTAAATATTCTAGCTAAGTAATCTTCTTGGATCTTAATATCAGTTCCTAAAATATCATCAGAAAGTTTTAATAATGACTCTGTAGAATAAACTAATCTTTCAAGTTTTATTGAAGATTGTTTTAAAGCAGTGTTATTATTTTTTAATTCATTTATAATCATCATTACAAGTGAAGCCATTAAAGATAAAACTAATAAGTAAACAATTATACTATATTGTATAAATGCAAAATCAGGATTTTCAATTAAAGCTATTAAAAAATACTGATAGATAATCATATATAAAAAGTTAATAATTAATATCATTTTATAATTGAAGAAGAAAGCAATTATAATGTAATATAACATTAATATATATGCGAAATTAGAATAATTAAATAATTCAAATGTATTACTAAATAATGCACTAGTAACAACAATGAAAGTTCCAATTAAGATTATATTTAAGATAGTTTGTCTAATTGAAAAATCTATTTTTTCATTATAATAATAGGAATGAATGAGAGTTGTTCCAAATACAATAACTCCAAAAAGATAACCAAATGCCCATTTAATAAACATTCTAATAATATCAACATCAGGTTGGATTATAAATGACATCGTAGTTATTATACCTCCAGAAAAAGCACTTAATACAATAATACTAATCACATAAACAATAATAGTTTTAGTACTTATAATTCCTCTTACTACAAAATATTCCATTGTTCTTGAGAAAATATATACAAATCCAATAGCTATTAAGGCAAAAACTAATGATACAACAATTAAAGTTATTAATGCTTCGTCAATAAAAATCATTCTTGAAATTATAGTACCAATTAAGACTGAACCAAAGATATAAGGTAAGATTTTATTATCAAATTCATAATAAAATCCAACTGCGAAACCAATAGTTAAACATAAACAAGAAAATACATATACTCCTGTATTAAAAGAATAATTTATTAATGTAGTTATAACTAGAATTATTCCAATAATAATTCCTCTTTGAATATCTGAAAGATTTCTAAGCATTTTAATCACCTCAATTATTTTATTATATCATAAACATTAAAAAAGACTAAAATAAGATTAATATATGTAGGTTACTTAATATAATATGTAGCTTACTATTATATATTACTAAATAACTTATCTAAAATGACAGGTGTGTTATAATAGTAATGAATAATAGAACGGAGGTATGACTAATGACGAAATTAGAAATTTTAGAAAAAATCCATTTCGACAAAGCTCATGTTTCTTTAAATCCCTATTTCTTTGGGAATGAATACGAAGAAAAAGGTGTTTTAATTTTACTCAAAATTGAGGAAGGTAGTGACTTTGATTATTTAGACATTGAAAACATTTGTTTCCAATGTCCAACAATTGAATCTCACCCAGATTTAATCTCAATGATTTTATTCTTATTTGATAGTGATAATAAGATATATGATTATAGTATCGCATCTACAAAATTTAAAGTTACTAGAAGTGATATTTTGAAGTATGAAGAATTAATAGGAGAAATTATAGACTAGAGGTGGAAGAATGCTTAAATTACAAAATGTTTCAAAGTATTATACTGGTAATGATGTAGTTGCGCTTGGGTTACGAAAAGTAAACCTAGAATTTAAATTGGGAGAATTTGTCGCAGTTACTGGTGAATCAGGTAGTGGGAAAAGTACGTTATTAAATGTAATAAGTGGATTGGATTCTTATGAAGATGGTGAAATGTATGTCAATGGTGAAGAGACATCGTATTTCAGTATAGAAGAATGGGAAGCATTTAGAAGACAATACATTGGATTTGTATTTCAAAGTTATAACATTATAGATTCTTATAGTGTACTTGAAAATGTAATGATTGCTTTAACGATTCAAGGTTATGATAAAGATACTAGAAAAGAAAGAGCGTTAAAGCTAATTGATCAAGTAGGTTTATCAACTCATATTCATCATAAAGCATCTAAATTATCAGGTGGACAAAAACAACGTTGTGTTATAGCACGAGCACTCGCAAAAGATTGTCCGATAATAGTTGCCGATGAACCGACAGGGAATTTAGATAGTGATTCAGGTAGAAATATTTTATCTTTACTAAAAGAAATATCTAAGAATAAACTAGTTATTGTAGTAACTCATAGTTACGAACAAGTCTCTGAATATGCGACTAGAAAAATTAGATTATTTGATGGTGAAGTTGTAGAAGATAAAGAAGTTAAGAAATTTGAAGAAGCAGAACTTGTTAACCATGTAGAGAGTTATACAATGACTTGGATTAACTTAATAGGTATTTCTTTAAGAAACTTATTTAGAACTCCAAGAAGAACGATATTTACTTTGGTGGTATCTATCTTCATTGTTGTTATCTTTACTTTTAGTTATGGAAGTTATACAAGTGAAACTAGTAATATAAATAATGATTTTTATTTCGGATACTTTAACAATGTATCCGAATCTAGAATAGTAGTAACTAAGTTTGGTAACTTAGCTTTTACTCCAGAAGAAATTTTAGCTATAGAAGATATAGATTTAGTTAGAACTGTAGTACAAGATGATGTAATTATGGATTCTATAATTATGATGTACTATGAAGAATATGAATGGATTGGAACTTTTGAGAGCTATATGAACCCAGCTTTAATGCTGGATTCAAGTCAGTTAGTAGAGGGTAGATTACCAAGTAGTGAATTTGAAGTTGTTATTCAAGAAGATGATGACTTAAGTATAGGTGACGTTATCCAACTTGGATTTAGTTATCCAAGATGGGGAGAGGGAGATGATACCCAAACTATTCCAGATGACGCTATGAACTTTACTATCGTTGGTATGGTTCAACCAAAATCAGCAAATACTTGGAGAGGATTAATGTATTTCCATGAAGACTTTATAAATAGTGAAGTTGTATATAAAAATGCATATTATGGAGATTATGAATCTAGAATTGAGTTTTCTTTAAAATATGAAGAAGAGACTGTTAGTTGGTTAACTAATGAGTATATTAAGATAGATGATAATATACCTGATGGTGAGGTATATATTAATGAAGATTCTTTATTAGAATATTTATATGTTACTATACCAGGATATGATCCAGAGGTTGACGGAGTGGCTCTTAGCTTGCTTTCAGGAAAAGTATTTAATTTAGAAGCAAAATCTGTCTTTGAGTTAGATCAAATAGAAGTAGAAGTTACTGGATTTTTTACACTTGCTGAAGAAGAATATTCTAATGTAGCTATGAATAGTAATACATTAGAATTATTAATGCAAGAAGAAAAGTATCAAATGACAGTACTTGTACTTGATGCATATGATGCTGAAAAAGTTATGAGTGATCTTCAAGCTTTAGGATTTAATACAATATATCCTGTAGCTGTAGGAAATGAGATCACAGCTATTATAGCTATAGCTACAACTATCTATTTAGGATTTATATTAGGATTCTTAATGATAGTTATTTACTTTATTAGTTATGTTGTTCTTAAGAATGTACAAAACTCTAAGAAAAAGGATTATTTAATCTTTAGATCTATTGGAGCTAGTAAAAGAGATTTAAACAGAGTTACAATACTAGAATTATTCATAACAACAATAATGGCATATGCAATTACTATGTCGTTACTATTTGTTAATGAATTCTATGATACATGGATTCCACAATATTTACGCTACTTTACGGTTGGTAGTTATTTATTCATATTCTTCTTATTAAGTGTCCTTGCTCTATTGCTTGGTAATAGATTTAATAAGAAATTATTTAGTGATTCAGTGATTACGTCACTGAGACAGGAATAGGTGATATCATGATAAAACTAAATAAACTAGAGAAATATTATAACCGTAATAAAAGTAATGAAATTCATGTAATAGATAATATTAATTTAACTTTACCTGAAAAAGGATTAGTAGTATTACTTGGTCCTTCAGGTAGTGGTAAAACAACACTATTAAATGTACTAGGTGGATTAGATAAAGTACACAGTGGAATGATTCAATTTGATAACACACAGATTAATAGATATAAATCAAGAGTGTGGGATGAAATTAGAAATAAACATGTAGGATATGTTTTCCAAAATTATAATTTATTAAATTCAATGACTGTTTATGATAATATTGCGATAACTTTAAATATGGTTGGAGTAGTTGATAAAAAAGAAATTGATAAAAGAATAGATTATATATTAGAGAATATTGGTATGGCTAATTATCGTAAAAGAAGAGCAAGCCAATTATCTGGCGGGCAACAACAAAGAGTTGCGATAGCTCGCGCTTTAGCTAAGAATCCGAAAGTTATTATTGCGGATGAACCTACTGGGAACTTAGATTCAAAAAATACAATAGATATTATGAATATCATTAAGAATATCTCTAAAACTAAATTAGTAGTATTAGTAACGCATGAAAAAGAAATCGCAGATTTCTATGCGGATAGAGTAATAACACTTAGTGATGGACAAATAATAAGTGATATCCAAAATACTTCAAATGGTGAATTAGATGTTCAACATGATACTGATATTTATTTGAAGGATTTAAATAAATTATCTACTTTAGAAGATATAAATAATAATTTAACTGTTTACTCAGATGAAGATATTGAGTCTAAATTTGATGTGAAATTAATAATTAAAAATAAAACTATCTATTTAGATATTAGTAATGATAATTATAAAAAAGTACAATTACTTGATAAAGATTCTGAAATAAAAGTATTTAATAGACATTTTGAAAAAGTTAATAAAACTTCTTTTGAAGATTCTGAATTTAATTTAGAAGCTATAAGTAGTGAAGATTTAACCGTGTCCAATAAATCAGTAGTTACTGTAAAAGAATCAGTTAGTATAGCTTGGAAGAGAATCACAGGTTTATCTAGGCTTGGTAAGTTATTCTATTTAGGATTTATAGGTGGAGCAATGTTAGTTGCTATCGCTATTGGATTACTTGCGAATGTTTATTATTTTAATCCTGATTCTTTCTTAAGTGCATCTGATGATACAGTAATAATTAAATTTGAAGAACAAACATATGATGAGTTATTAGCACTTGAAGGTGTTGGATCTATTGGATATGTCAGTTTAATTACTGATTCAACCAAGTTTACTTTAGATATGCCAAAGCTTTACCAAGCTTGGCGAACAGAGTCTTCATATTCTGGATACGGCGTTAGAAGCGAATATGTTAGTTCTGGAGAGATAATCAAAGGAAGAAACGTTGAAGCTTATGATGAGATTGTTTTTGATAAAGTATTAGTTGATAAAATGTTAAAATCTGGAGACTTTAAAAATATTGGAATAACTACTTATGATGCTTTAATGAGTGTTGATATTATCTTAACGTTTAAAAATAATGGAGATACTTATGAATACATTATTGATATAGTAGGTATTAGTGATACAGCTAGTCCAGTATTTTATGCAAAAGAAGAAACTATCTTTATGCTTCAAACAGGAATACCTGTTTATGAAGTATTTGAAGATTTGATTACTTTAAGTGAAGGTACTGTACCTAGTGACGTTAATGAAACATTAACTATTGATGATCCATTAAACGAGATTCCAATCGCACTTCGTGGATTTAAAATGTTAACTAAAGACTTTACTGTTTCTGGATTATATACAGCAACTGAAGAAGTTCCAACTGTGTTAGTTCCGTTTGAATTATTAAAAGAATTTTACTTTAACACTAATTATACTGTTAAAGGGACAGATATTTTCCTTCATTCAACAAATGTAGATAGCAGTCTTGTTTACCTTGGTGGAGAAGATATTACTGCAATAAGTTTATTTGATGAAGAGGAAGCTGACTATAAAGTTCAAAGATTATTTGATAGCTTAGGTATAACTATATTTACTTTAGTTACACTTGCAGCGTCAGCATTAAGTTTCTATTTCATTATTAGATCTTCATTAATTTCAAGAATTTATGAAGTTAGTGTTTATAGAGCTTTAGGAGTAGCTAAAAAAGATATCTTAAAAATGTTTATTACTGAGATTATCTTAATAACTACTATTACATCGCTTGTTGGTTATATCGCGATGACTTACTTATTAATGAATTTACAAGGTGTAGTTGAAGACTTTGTAGAAGTATTCCATATCTCATTCTTTAGTATTACTGGTGGTATATTACTAATCTATGTTATAAATATTATTTCTGGATTATTACCTGTTTCTAACTTGCTTAGAAAAACACCGGCTGAAATATTAAGTAAATACGATTTCTAAAATATGCATCTTCATACTTTCAAAGTATGAAGATGTTTTTATATAAAAAATACTAATTAATATATAAGACATATATCCAGATAATTAAGTAAAGGTGCTCTTAAGCGCCTTTTTGTTTGATAATAACTAAATTATATTGCTAATTGAAAACAATTATTGAATGTACTATAATTAGAGTATAGAGATGATTGAAGGTGATTAGATGATTGAACATATTTTTATTAAGAATTATAAAGCATTTAATCGAAATAATATTCCATTAAATAAGAATACTTTATTTATTGGTACAAACGCATCAGGTAAAACTACAATTCTAGAAGCACTAGACTTGTTCTTTAATGATGTTTTTCATTATGAGTATGTGAATGATACTGATAAAGATGTAATTATTGAAATTCACTTAAATGATGAAAGATATCGAAAAGTATTTAAAAGTCCTGATTATCATCTAAGTTATGAAGACTGTATTGGTAAAATGTTTGAGATAAACCATATTAAGTATTTATATGTTCCTTCAATAATTTACGCACCTAAATTATTAAATGATATTTTATCTATAAATTTAGCTGCGAAAACATCAAATATTGAACAAACAAAAATATTTAAAGTATTTGATTATCTTGATGGAAAAGTTGGTAATGATCATTACGGACTATTTAAAATAGAAACAAGATATGAAATTGATGTTAATAGTGATATAGATTTATCAAAACAAGAGTTTACTACAATAATATCTAATATTACTTATCCTACTTTAATACTCGGAATTGATAGTTTTGAAAATAACTTTAGTTTAGATGGACTTAAAAGAATTACTGAATATACTTATCAAACTATTATTACTTCAAAAGAAAAAGATGTAGTATCAAGATATGATTATTCAGTTCAAGCGCTATATAAAGATGATATTACTAAAGAACTAGAAACAATAACTAGTGTTTTTAATGCTAAACATGAAAAGAAATTATTACTTGTTGAAGGTAAATATGATGTAGCTTGGTTTGAAAAAGCTTTAATCGAATTAGGAGAATTTAATAACTATAGAGTAATACCTTGTGGTGGAGTTGGAAATATCCAGTACGTAAAAGAACAATTAGAAAAAGAAGGTTTTGATACAGTAGTTATCACCGATGGTGATACTACTGAATATAATCCTCTTAGAAGAGATGTTATAGAGTTATACGCAGATGTGGATTATATTAATAGAAGATTTAATACTAATTTTAATTTAATTCCAACAAATAAAAGAACATTCTTTAAAAAGTTTAAAGTAAAAGATGATGTTGTTAAAAAAGTATTAAGTACATGGGCTAAAAAGAATTTAGATGAAAATTCAGATTTCGTCTTAGAAGTGAAATCAATATTAAACCTAAAGGAGGCTTATCATGAATGAGATGAGTAGTTGTACATAATATGAAATACTATGCTAAGTGTAATAACGTATTTAATACAAGCGACGTCAAAATTTATAATGAAGAAGGCATTCAAAGGTTTAAGGTAAGACATCGAATTTTAAAGACTATTACTGGATTAAAAATTTATGATGCTGACAATAAATTTTTATTCAATGTAAACTATAACCCTTTAAAATTTAAGAATCATTTTGTTTTAAGAAATAAAGAAAAAGAACCAATTGTTAAAATAAGTCTAGGCTTAAAACAGCTACATAAGATTGAATATAAGAATAAGAAGTATATGTGTAAAGCAAGCTTCTTAAAGATTAATTATCGCCTTTATGATGTGGATAAAGAAATAGCGCAAGTAAAGGTTAAAAAGATAGAGAAACAAAGACAATATGAAATCATCTTAAAAGAAAATGTAGATGAAATATTTGCAATGTGTTTATTCATAGTTGCACAAACTATGAGAGATAGAGTATGGTTTATTTATGGTATTAAATAAAAATTAGGAGGGTATTATGAAGTATTACGTTAAACAGAAAGTATTTTCATTAAAAGATAAGTTTTTCATTAAGGATTATGATCAAAATGATATTTACCAAGTTGAAGGGAAATTCATGTCGATATCTAATAAGATGCAGTTATTAGATATGCATGGTGAAGAAGTATTAAGTACTAAGAAAAAGTTATTTAAAGTATTCCCTTTATATGAAGTATTTACACCTGGTGGAGATATGATAGCTAGTATACAAAAGAAATTTAGTTTTAAACCTAAATTTGAAGTTGAAATGAAAGGTTTAGAATTAGAAGTAAGAGGATCTTTATTTGCTCATTCATTTGGAATTTATAATGAGGATACTGTTATTGCTTCTATAGAGAAAAAAGTGTTTTCTTTTGGAGATTCATATGAGATTGATGTTGAAGATGAAACTAACCTTGAATTACTATTATTTATAGTGATAATCATTGATCAAGTAATTCATGAATCACAAAAGAAAAGCCACAATTTCTAATGTCTAAATGTATAATCTGCAATAGTGAAACGAACAGCTTAATAGATTCACAAATTAGAGTTACACATTCACATTGTGATAATTGTGGATTTATCTACAAAGATAAAGAATTTCATTTGAGTTTAGATATAGAATATGAAAACTATAAAATGCATAATAACTCATTTGAAAGTGAAGGTTATGTTCAAATATTTGTTAATCTATTAAATGATTATATAAAACCTTTAAACATAAATGGAAAAATACTAGAGTTTGGGAGTGGTCCTGGACCAGTTTTAAAAGAGTTATTACTTAGAGAAGGATATGATGTATTTGACTTTGATCCTTTCTTTAATAAGAATATGGATTATTTAAAACATAAGTACCAATTAATAACTTCAACAGAAGTTGTTGAACACTTTGTTGAGCCGTTAAAAGAGTTTGAACATCTTTCAGGTTTATTAGCAAAAGATGGATATCTTTTACTAATGACTAGATTAAGAACAATGGATACTAATGAGTTTCTTAATTGGTGGTATAGACGTGATTTAACACATATTTCTTTTTATACTTTAAAAACATTTGAAGAAATTGGTAAGAAGTATGGGCTAAAAATAGTTAAGACAAACAATGTTAATATAATTATCTTTCAAAAAATATAAATATGAGAAATCACAATGATTTCTCATATTTTTTGTTATAATTAGTTATGGTGATAATATGTACAATATTAAGATGACAGCTAGGGATATTGTTAAGTTTATTCATAGCGGTGGAGATCTTACAAGTGAATACCAGTCTAATAAGAGAGCTTTAGAAGGAACAGAAGCTCATAAGTACCTTCAAGATAAATACAAAACGACTGATAAAAAAGAGGTTTCTGTTGAAACTCTTTTTGAATATGGAGATTATTCATTTTATATTACTGGAAGAATGGATGGTTTAATCACTGAAGGTAATAAATTAATTATTGAAGAAATTAAAAGTACTAAGGTTGATTTATCAAATTTAGAAATAGATTCAAGACCTGAACATTTAATGCAGGCAAAAATGTATGCGTATATGTATTTAGTTAATAATGATTTAAAATCAATAAATGTAAGATTAACTTATATTTATGTAGATGATTATAAAACTAAATCATTTAATAAGAGATATAATAAGTCACAATTAACTAAGTTTTTTAAAGATACTATTATTGAATATACTAAGTGGCTAGAGATATATAGGAAACATCAAGATGAAAAAATATTGTCTATTGAAGGGCTTAACTTCCCGTTTGACGAGTATAGAGAAGGACAATATAAGTTTATGGGAGCAATTTATCAAACGCTTATAAACAAGGATATTTTGTATTCTATAGCTCCAACTGGGATAGGTAAGACTGTAGCTAGTCTATACTCAGCTTTAAAGACAATTAAAAATGAGAAAGAAAAAGTGTTTTATTTAACTGCGAAAAACGCAGGTAAAAAAATAGTTGTTGATACAGTGAATTTATTAAAAGAAAATGGACTTGTATGTAAAACAACCGTTATTAATTCGAAAGAAGCAATGTGTTTAATGGATACAGTAGATTGTGATCCTGATATCTGTCCTTATGCTAAAGGATTCTTTGATAGGTTACGTCCTGCGATAAATGATATCTTTGTTCATGATGATGTATATGATATGAAGTTAATAAAAGATTATGGAAAATATCATAATATCTGTCCTCATGAATTTAGTTTATCTATATCAAATTATTCAGATGTTATTATCTGTGATTACAACTACGCCTTTGATCCAAGAACTCATTTAATTAGATATTTTGAAGAAGAATATTATACTCCTAAGTTACTTGTAGATGAGGCGCATAACTTAGTTGACCGCTCTAGAAATATGTATAGTTCTTCTCTTAGAAAAGAGACTTTGATTAACTTAAAGAAGGCAACTATAAAAATTAAGCCAAGCATTCGAGCTCAGATTACAAAACTCGTTAAATATATTGATGAATTTGTTGAACATAATGAGATAATAAAATCTGGATTTTATTATCAAGATGATCTTGATTTTGAACTTGTAACTTTAGTTGAAAGAGTTGTGAATAAGGTTGATCAAATTTTAACTGAAAATAAAAAGTTTAAGAATAGAAAAATTATATTAGATTGTTATTTTGAGTTACTTCAATTTGTGAGGATTACTGATTATTATGATAGTGATTATAAGTATGTTGTTGAAGTGAAAGATGATGATATTGTAGTTACTCAGACTTGTCTAGACGCCTCTAAACATATTTTAGAAGTGATTGAAAGAAGAGTAAGTGGAACGATATTTTTTAGTGCTACGCTATTCCCTGTAGATTACTATGTTAAGTTAATTACTACTGGAGTTGGTAAGAGTGTTAAAATACCTTCACCGTTTAAACAATCTAATTTAGGTTTATTTGTTGATGATTCTACAAGTACTAGATATCGAGATCGTGATAGAAGCATAATGAACATTATAGATTCTATCTACGCCCTTGCTGAGACTAAGGTAGGTAACTATATAGTATTCTTCCCTTCATATATTTATATGAATAAAGTATTAGAAGAATTCAATGAAGAAGATTATGATATCTTAATACAAAAGCCAGGTATGTCTTTTGTGAACAGAACAAAAATGTTAAATGACTTTAGTAAAGTAGGGACAAGAAGTAAGGTTGCATTCTTTGTTCTTGGAGGTAGTTTTGCTGAAGGTATTGATTATATAGGTGATATGTTAAGTGGAGTATTAATTATTGGAGTGGCAATGCCGCAGTATAATAAATACAATGAACTTCTTAGAAGTCACTTTGATGAAGAGTTTGGAGAAGGATTTGACTACGCTTATACATATCCAGGAATGAATAAAGTTATTCAAGCTGTAGGGAGAGTTATAAGAACAAAAAATGATATTGGAGTAGCAATTCTATTTGATGATAGATATTCTCATATTAAATATAAATCACTATTTCCAATTAACTGGAATCACAATAAAAAAATAGGTAAAGGACAATATTTACAGTCGTACTTAGAACAGTTTTGGATAAATAAAAAGAAGTTAAATACATAATTGACCAGCGTTATTATTTATAACAAATATGACATATTTGTTATAATAACTCATATAATAGATAGGCATATTATGGTAAAATAAAGAAGAGGTGATTTAATTGGAAGTAATTATTAAAGAAGCACTGACAGATAGTGTTGTTGAAGAAGCGATTAGATTATTTGCTATTGATAAAAATCAATTTAAATCACTTGGTGGATTTGAAAATTTTGTATTCGAATATGATAAAGAAAATGTAACTTATGTATTAAGGTTTGTTCATAGTTCACATAGAGATTTTAATCAGGTTGAAGCTGAAATTGAGTTGATTAATTATCTATATAATAATAAAGGAAATGTTTCTCAAGTAGTTTTATCAACTGGAGGAAATACTTTAGAAAAGATTTTAGGAATTAACGATGATTATTTCACTGTTGCTTCATTTGTTAAAGCACCAGGAACTTTTGTTGATAGAAGTAATATTAATGATGAGTTTAACTATAATTTTGGTAAAGCTGTAGGACATATGCATGAGTTAACTAAAAGGTTTAAACCGGTTAATAAAAGAATTCACTGGTACGAAGAAAACTTAATAACTCATTTGGGACAAAAACATTTACGCGAAGATGATCAGTTTATACTTAATAAGTTAGATAAACTAGTTACTAAGATCAAGAGTTTAAAAATAGATAATGAAAGTTATGGATTAATTCATACTGATCTGCATTTTGGAAACATGTTTTATAATGGGAGTACTTTAACTTTCTTTGACTTTGATGATAGTGCTTATAAACACTATATAAGCGATATAGCAATAATAATATTTTATCAATGGGGATTTACTAATTTATCTAATGAAGAAATTGAAGATGAAACACATCAATTCTTAAAACATTTCTGTGAAGGCTATTTAGAAGAGACTAAACTAGACTATGAATGGTTTGATCATATTAATGATTTTCTTAAATTAAGAGAAATTATTATGTTTATTGTTTTACATGCAGCAGGAGAATCAAAAATAACAACTCCTTTTGCACAAAAGTATTTTAATAAATTTAGAGATAGAATTAAAAATGATATACCCTTCTTTAATTATGAAAGAGCAATAGGTAAAAGATAATGGAATTTATATTCGCAAAAAAACTAGTTCAAACAGTTAAATCAGATTATCCATGGTTTGGAGTAGATTATAATATGAATATATACCGTGGATGTAATCATGGATGTATTTATTGTGACTCAAGAAGTTCTTGTTACCAAGTACACGATTTTGATACTGTTAAAGCTAAACAAGACGCTCCTATTAAGGTTGAAAATGAACTTAGGAATAAACGTAAGAATGGCGTTATTGGGCTAGGAGCTATGAGTGATCCGTATAATTATTATGAAAAAAAATTAAAGTATACAAAAGATGTATTAAAATCAATTAATAAAAACCAATTTGGAGTATTTATTATTACTAAAAGTGATTTAGTAATAAGAGATATAGATATCTTTAAAAGTATATCAAATCATAGTGTATGTAATGTAGCATTAACTATAACTACATATGATGAAGAATTAAAAAAAGAGATTGAGCCTTATTCTCCGAGTTCTAGTGATAGGTTTAATGCTATAAAGGAATTAAGTGATAACGGAATATACACAGGAATTTTAATGATGCCAATTTTACCTTTCATCAATGATTCAATTGAAAATATTGAAAATATTGTTAAAAGAGCAAGTGAAGTTGGAGCTAACTATATATATCCATACTTTGGAGTAACTTTAAGAGATAATCAAAAAGATTATTATTTTATGAATATTAGTTCGAAGTTAGTGAAAAAGTATAAAACAGTATATAAGGATTCTTATATGTGTTCATCATTAAATAGTAAAGATCTTAAAAAGCATTTTGAAATGTTATGTAATAAGTATGGGATATTATATAAAATGGATGATATTATTAATGAATCTAAAGAGTTTATTAAGAATAAACAAATTTCATTATTTTAGAGGAGGTATCTTATGAAAGTACATGCAACAAATGAGAAGTTACAAGCATTTTTAAAAGAGAACCCTGTTAACGGAATAACTATTGTTGATGATCCTTTTAGATGTACTTATTTAATTAGTGGTAGATATAATAAAAAGAATTATAATCAAAACCTAAAAGGAGTTATAATTCCTTATACTAGTCATAATGGTGTTGATATTGATGATCTAATAAGTGATAATTTAATGCTTTTTATTACACCTACAAGAAGTAAGTATGTTGCGGAAAAGGCTATTGCTTTAATGTTTGCTTTACTTGGTAATGTAATTACTTATCATGAGTTATTAAAAGAAGGAAACTGGTCTTCAAGAAATAGTGATTCAAGAATTCCTTGGGTTAGTGTAGAAGGGCTTAGTATTGGTTTATTTGGATATGGAAGAATAGGAAGAAAAATTCATAATATGATAAAAGGATTTGATTGTGAATTTTATACAATAGAAAGAGAAAAAGAATATCCAAGTGATATTATTTTAGTTAAAAATTTAACAAATTTAGTTCAATGCAGTGATATTATAATTATTTCTTCACCATTAAATCAAACAACTGAAAGCTTGTTTGATAAACAATTATTATCAAGAATGAAAAATAAGTTTCTTATTAACGTTGGTCGTGGTAAAATAATTGAAGAAGAAAGTTTATATGATGCTTTAAAGAATAATAAATTAAAAGGATACGCTTCTGATGTTTGGTATAACTATCCTCAAGGAAAAGAAGTAATGCTTCCTTCAACTTATCCGATTCATAAATTTGATAATGTGGTTATGTCTAACCATTCTGGTGGATTTACTACAAAGACAAATGAAGAAGTAAATCAGGATATATTAAAAACTTTAAAGAAATTAAAAGAAGAAAATTTTGAAGATAAACTTAACTTAAAGAACTTACAATAGGAGAGACTTATGAAAAAAATATTATTAATAGTATTAAGCTTAGCTTTAGTGGTTACACTAGCTGGGTGTAAAGAAGATGATGCACCTGAATTTGAATTTGATGTACCAGCTGAATATAATGTAAACCTACAAGAATTAGGATATTCAGAGTATATTAGCTTCTCTAATCCTACTATTACAATAACTGTAGTAGATATGGGAGAGATAGTTATACAGTTATTTCCAAGTGTTGCACCAAACACTGTGAATAGTTTTATTAATTATATTGATCTTGAAACTTATACAAACAATCAATTCCATAGAGTAGTTAATGGATTTATGATTCAAGGTGGATATGTGGATAATCCAAGTTGTTATATCGAAGGTGAAATGGGAAATAATGATTTTGAAAATGAACTTAGTCATACACCTGGAGTATTAAGTATGGCAAGAGTTGGTGGAGACTATGATTCTGGGAGTTCACAATTCTTTATTGTTCAACAAACATCAACATTTTTAGATTTAGAATATGCTGGATTTGGAGGAGTAGTTAGTGGATTCCATATCATTGATTATATCGCTTCATTAAACAATCCTGAAGTAAACGAACTTTCTATTGTACCTGTTTATATTGAGAGTATTACTATTGATTTAAATGGATATGTAGCAAGCGCACCAATATGTATAGATGAAGAAGCTGATTAAGCTTCTTTTTATTTTGTGCGAAGAAAAATACATGTTATAATGTCTTTAGGTGATTTAATATGAAAAAGTATGATGAAAGAGAGACATTGTTTTCAAGAATAAATCTTGAAAAGGGTACTAAAGAATATAATGAATTCTATAGTAAACATAAAGATTTAAAACATAAAGATGATTCTATAAGAAGAATTTCTTTTCGTCATGTATTAAGAAAGAGTGAAGAGTTTAAGGATCTGTTTTTTCCTTTAACTATTAATAATAAATTATATATTAAGAATTTACATGATATGGTAGTAAACTATGAAGTAAAAGATAAAGTAGAAATTCCAAAAGGATTTTCAAAAAACATAAAAGAGATTGCGAAGTATTACGGAGCAACTGACGTTGGGATAGTTAAACTTGATAAATATAGTTACTATTCTCATTCAGGTGGTCTTAGTGAGAGTTTAGGAATAGATAATTACAACGATTTAATTAAACCTAAATATAAAACAGGGATTATTTTCACAGTTAAGATGGATTTAGAGTTTATGAATAGAGCACCTAATTTTGAAGAGTTACTTACTACAGAACAAGCATATTTAAGAGTTGCTGAAGTAAGTGCAAGACTTGCACTATATTTAAAATCGATTGGGTATGATGCATATGCAAGTAATTCTGAAACGTATTTAGCTCCTTTAGTTCCACTTGCGTTTGACGCAGGTCTTGGTGAGATAGGGATGAGTAATCATTTAGTAACTTTAGAACATGGAGATAATGTTAGACTAGGTGCTGTGTTTACTAATATGGAATTAGACACTGATAAACCAGTAGATTTTGGTCTACATGATTTTTGTAAGAAGTGTGCTTTGTGCTTAATAAATTGTCCTTCAAATTCTATATCTCATTTACCAAGAATGGTAAATGGAAGACAGTTTTATAAGTTTGATGAGAACTCATGTTTTGAATTATGGGTTAAGACTGGAACTGATTGTGGAGTATGTATTCAAAGTTGCCCATTTACGCAAGGACTAGATTTAGATAGGGTTGCTGGAAGTCGAGGAAATGATAATTTAATAGAAGAATTGGTTCAAGAACACATAAAAAAACATACTAGAAGAGAATATACTAAAGAAGATTTAGATATAGTTAAGATAGGTGAAGATGAGTGAAAGTTGAAATAGATATTCATGGACTTACTGAACAAATGGCTATTAAGACACTTGAAAAATTTATTGTTTCTTGTGATAAATCTATTTCTGAGATAGTAGTAATACATGGTTACCATGGAGGGAATGCTTTAAAAGATATGGTAAGAAATCCAAACAAATTAAGAAGCAAAAAGATAAGAAAAAGAAAGTTATCATTAAATCAAGGAGAAACTATCTTACAATTATATTAGGAGTGGTTATATGAAAAAACAAAACCCAATATATTTATCAACTATGTTTAAGAAAACTCCCTCTTCAAACTAGTTAAGTGGGGGATGAATTAAAC
>JRFF01000011.1 GCA_000753575.1 Candidatus Izimoplasma sp. HR2
CTAGATTCTCATCTAATATGACTCTTTTCTTTTTTGTGTCTGTTTTAAGGTTATACTTTCAATTTGTGTCTTTTATTTTTTTAATACTCAGTCATTAATTTTAAGTAATGATCTTTATTGTATTTAATATCTTCAATTTCTTTATCTGTTAATTCTCTTATTATTTTCATTGGGTTACCAATAACAAGTGTTCTAGGTGGAACTACTTTAAATGGTGGTACAACACATCCAGCTCCAACTAAACTATATTCACCTATAACTGCACCATCAAGTATAATACTACCCATCCCAATTAAAGCATTATTTTTAATTGTCGCAGCGTGGATAATTGCTCCGTGTCCGACAGTTACATTTTTACCAATATGAGTTGGTAGATCAGTATTAGTGTGAATAACTGTATTATCTTGAATATTAGTATTTTCTAAAATAGTAACAGGAGCCATATCTCCTCTAACTGTTACGTTATACCAAATATTAACAAAGTCATGTATAGTAACATCACCTGCTATTACAGCGTTTTTAAATATCTTAGCTTTTTTTGAAATAGTAGGAGATATACCTTTATATTTTTCGATAATCATAAAATCACCTCAATTAACTATTGTATTTTTCTAACCCTTTTTTAAGAATATACATTGATTTTTCCATATCTTTTGTATTAAGTACATATGCAATTCTTACTTCATCAATCCCAAGACCAGGAGTGGCATAGAATCCTTCAGCAGGTGAAAGCATTATTGTTTGCCCATCAACGTCAAATTCTTCTAACATCCAAATAATAAATTTTTCAGCGTTATCAACTGGAAGTTTAGCAACAACATAAAATGCTCCACTAGGTTTTTCACAAACAACACCAGGAATATCTTGAAGAGTAGAATAAACAATATCTCGTCTATCTTGATATTCATCTTTAATCATTGCTGTATAGTTATCATCTAATTTATATAATTCAGCTGCTCCAATTTGTTCAAGTGTTGCAACACAAAGTCTAGCTTGACATAATTTTAATATGTTTTTCATTAATTCTTTATTTTTAGATTGAATACTACCAATACGTGCACCACAAGCACTATATCTTTTTGATACACTTTCAATAATGACAGTTCTATCTTCAATACCTTTTATACTACCCATTGAAATACCTTTAAGTCCATCAAATGCGAACCCTCTATATACTTCGTCAGAGATAATGAATAAATCATTTTCTTTTGCAATTTCTGCGATCATTTCCATTTCATCTAAACGAAGGATAGTCCCTGTTGGGTTACCTGGATTAGAGAAAAGAATAGCTTTAGTTCTAGGAGTAATCAATTTTACAATATCCTCTTTACTAGGCAGATGGAATCCATCTTTGGCAAGCGTAGTTATTGGTTTAATATTTACATTAACTTCACCAGTAAATCCATTATAATTAGTATAAAAAGGTTCTGGAACTAAAATTTCATCTCCAGGATTACAAATAGCAATAGTAGTAAATGTTAAAGCCTCAGATCCACCATTTGTAATTAATACTTCATCTTCATCAAAGATAATACCATCACGAGCAAAGTAATCTCTAATAGAATTAATTAAAGCTGGTTCACCTTGACTAAAAGAGTACTTAATAACTCTAGTGTCATAGTTATTTATTGCTTCCATAAATTGTTTAGGAGTTTCGATATCTGGTTGTCCTATATTTAAATGAAATACTTTCTTCCCATTCTTTTTAACTCTTGTAGCAATAGGTACTAATTTCCTAACTGGTGACTCTTGCATTTCTAATATTCTTTTTGATAAAATCATATTATTATACCTCCTCTAAAAAAATCAACTTCATTGTATCATTTGTTTTATTTTAAATCAACACTTTATAAATGAATAATAATGTAAAAAAAACATGCTAACTCGTTCGATTTGCGAACCAATTTAGATAGTGAAAATGTTTTCATTAAATTTAGTGAAAAAGCAGAAAATTTACAAGATAAAAATGGCTAAACTAAGCCGTTTACATTTTAATGATATTTTTTTTATTTTTTTTTGTGAAAACGCTTGTTTTCTTTAAATATAATTGTTAAAATCTTATTGTATGTTCAGAAAAAAAATAAAGTGGAGAGGATTGTTATTATGAGTATCAAATTATTTATCCCAGGACCAGTAGATGTAGGTGCTGATATACTAGAAAAATTAGCTACAACACAAATCGCACATCGTAGTAAAACTGCGACTGAGCTTCAACAAAATATTTCAAAAAAATTACAAAAATTAATGTTTACTGAAGACCTAATTATTTTATCTACAAGTAGTGGTAGTGGAATAATGGAAATGGCTATAAGATCATGTACTAAAAAGAGAGCTGCAGTGTTTAGCATTGGAGCATTTGGAGATCGTTGGTATAAAATGGCAACAACTAATAATATACCTGCCGATGTATTCAAATCTGAATTAGGACAACCAACAACTCCAGAAATGGTGGAAGAAGCATTAAAAACTGGATTATATGATGTTGTTACTGTAACACATAATGAAACTACTACAGGAGTTATGAACCCTGTTTATGAAATCGGACAAGTAGTTGCTAAATATCCTGAAGTTATATATTTAGTAGATGCTGTAAGTTCTTTAGGTGGAGCTAAAATAGAAGTAGATAAATCAAATGTAGACATTTGTTTAGCTTCTACTCAAAAATGTTTAGGATTACCTCCAGGATTAAGTGTAGCTTCAGTATCACAAAGAGCTATTGAAAGAGCAAAAACTGTTGAACATAGAGGATTCTATTTTGATTTAATTAACGTTGTTAATAGAGCTTTGAAAGATGCTCAGTACCCAACAACTCCGTCAACTCCACATATGTGGGCGCTTGATTATCAATTAGATAAAATATTAAATAAAGAAGGATTAGATAATAGATTTGAAAGACATGCAAAAATGTCTAAAACAGTTCAAGAGTGGGCTATGAAACATTTTGATTTACTAGCTAACCCTGACTTTAGAAGTAATACTGTTACTACTATCTTAAATACTAAAGGTAACTCTGTTGGAGATTTAAATAAAGAATTAATGACTAGAGGATATATGTTAAGTAACGGTTACGGAAACCTAAAAGAAAAAGCATTTAGAATTGCACATATGGCAGACCGTAAACCTGAAGATTTAGATGCTTTATTAAAAGAAATAGAAAATATTTGGGAACTATAGGTGAGTATATGTATAAAATACTAGCTAACGACGGAATAGATGCTTCAGCAGCAGAAAAGTTAATTGAACTTGGTTACGATGTTGAAGTTAAGTTTTATGATAAAGATGAACTTGTTTCTAAAATAAAAGAAGTAGATTGTATTATTATTAGAAGCGCTACAAAAATAAGAGAAGATTTAATTGATGAAGCATTAAAAACTGGACAATTAAAACTAATTATTAGAGCTGGTGTTGGTATTGATAATATTGATCATGTATATGCAAAATCTAAAGGTATAAGTGTTAGAAATACTCCTAATAGTTCAAGTGACGCAGTAGCTGAACTTGCTTTAGGACATATGTTTGCTCTTGCTAGACATATTTATATTTCTAATGTAACAATGAGACAAGGACTTTGGAATAAGAAGTTATACAAAGGAATTGAGCTTAATGGTAAAACATTAGGATTAATTGGATTTGGTAGAATATCACAAAGTGTTGCGAAGAAAGCAATGGGACTTGGAATGAAAATCATTTATAACGACTTCTTAGGAGAATCAGATAAATTACCTGAATGTAAATTTGTTACTAAAGATGAATTATTAGCACAATCTGATTTTATCTCATTACATATTCCATTTATCAAAAAAAATGGACCAACATTAAGTACAGAAGAATTTAGTAAAATGAAAAAAGGAATGTATGTAATTAATACTGCACGTGGTGGAGTTATTGATGAAAATGCATTACTAGTAGCATTGGATAGTGGAATTGTTGCTAAAGCTGCTTTAGATGTTTATGAAAATGAACCTTGTAAAGATGAAAGAGTTTATACACATGAACTTATTTCATTAACACCACACATTGGTGCAGCTACAAAAGAAGCTCAAGCAAGAATAGGTTTAGAAACTATCGATGTAATAAAAGAAAGTTTAATTTAGGAGGATTTAATTATGGCAATTGTTAGACCGTTTAGAGCAGTAAGACCAAGAAAAGATTTAGTAGAAAAAGTAGTGGCATTACCATATGACGTTATGGACAGAAAAGAAGCCAAAGTTATGGCTAAAGGAAACCCATATAGTTTCTTACACATCTCTAGGTCTGAGATTGATCTCCCTTCTTCAGTAGATCAATATGATAAAAAAGTTTATCAAAAAGCAAGAAGAAATTTAGATATATTCCAAGATGATGGAATATTAGTACAAGACGAAATTCCTATGATTTACATTTATCGTCAGATTATGAATGGGCAAGAACAAACAGGATTTGTAGCTAACACTTCAATTGATGACTATGTAAATAATATAGTTAAAAAGCATGAACTTACATTACTAAGTAAAGAACAAGATAGAATCAAACATTTTGATGCATGTGATGCAAATACATCTCCTATCTTTATGACTTATAGAAGTAATGATAGACTAGCTGAAATACTAGAACAATGGACTGAAAAAGAACCAGAAATTAATATTGAAACAGAAGATGGAGTTATGCATATTGTATGGCCAATTACTGATGAAGCTTTAATTCAAGAAATTACTGAAGTATTTGATGGTATTGAAAGTTTATACATTGCAGATGGACATCATAGAAGTGCAAGTGCAGCTAAAGTTGCTCTTAAAAGACGTCAAGAAGCTCCAAACTGTAGTGGTGAAGAAGAGTTTAACTTCTTAATGTCAGTAATCTTCCCAGAAGATAATCTCCATATTATGGACTATAACCGTGTAATTCACGATTTAAATGGATTAACAGAAGAACAATTCTGTAAAAAAATGGAAAGTGTATTTGATATAGAAGAAAGTAAAGGACCTTACAAACCTGTTGTTAAAGGTACTTTCGGAATGTATTTAAATAAAAAATGGTACAAATTGGTAATTAAATCTACATACAAATATGGAAGAAGCCTTTTATCTAAAATTGATGGTACAGTTTTAGAAAGAAGAGTATTCAATGAAATATTAGGTATTAAAAACTTAAGAGACTCATCAAGAATTTCATTTGTTGGTGGTATAAGAGGGCTTAAAGGAATAGCGAAAAAAACTGATTTACATGAAGGTGTTGGATTCGCAATGTTCCCAGTATCTATGAAAGAAATTATGGATGTTTCTGATTCTGGATTAATTATGCCTGTAAAATCAACATGGTTTGAACCAAAACTTATGAGTGGATTATTTATTCACCGTTTTGATAGTTTCAATATTATCGAAGGTGATGGAGAAACTAGTTCTGAAACAAAAGAATATATTGATAGTGTACTTGATACAGTTAATAAAAAAGATGGAAATCAAAAAGAATTTGTTCAGGCAGTTACTGAAGTATTCAACTCTTTAGGACCAGTTTTAGAACAACACCCTGAGTATATTGATAATAATATTTTAGAACGTATTGTTGAACCTGAAAGAGCAATTCAATTTAGAGTTCCTTGGGTAGATGATGAAGGTAATGTTCAAGTTAATAGAGGATTCCGTGTTCAATTTAATGGAGCTATCGGACCTTATAAAGGTGGACTTAGATTCCATCCTACTGTTTATCTTGGATTAATCAAATTCTTAGGATTTGAGCAAGTCTTTAAAAATAGTTTAACTGGACTTCCTATTGGAGGAGGTAAAGGTGGATCTGACTTTAGTCCTTTAGGTAAAAGTGATGAAGAAATTAGAAGATTTGCTGAAAGCTTTATGACTGAACTTTATCGTCATATTGGACCAAACGTTGATGTTCCTGCTGGAGACATTGGTGTAGGTGGAAGAGAAATTGGATACTTATTTGGACAATATAGACGTATTAAAGGAGCATTTGAAAACGGTGTTTTAACTGGTAAAGGATTAACTTATGGTGGATCTTTAATTAGACCTGAAGCAACTGGTTACGGTGCTACTTATTTCGCATTACAAATGTTAAGACATGATGGAACTGACTTTAAAAACAAAACTGTAGCAGTATCAGGATTTGGTAATGTTGCATGGGGTGTTTGTAAAAAAGTTAGAGATTTAGGTGGTAAAGTTGTTACTTTAAGTGGACCTGAAGGATATATCTATGATCCTGATGGCGTTACTACTCAAGAGAAAATAAATTATATGTTAGAAATGAGATCTAACACAGATGGTAAAATTGAAGATTACGCAAAACGTTTTGATGTTGAATTCTTCCCTGGTGAAAAACCTTGGGGTCGTAAAGTTGATTTAGTTATGCCTTCTGCAACACAAAATGAAATTCATCTAGTAGATGCTAAGAAAATTATTAAAAATGGTGTAAAATATATAGTAGAGGGTGCAAACATGCCTACTACTAATGAAGCTGTAGAAATCCTTAAAGAAGCAGGAGTAATAATTGGTCCTGGTAAAGCAGCTAATGCTGGTGGGGTTTCAACTAGTGCACTTGAAATGTCTCAAAATTCAATGAGATTATCTTGGACTTCTGAAGAAGTAGATGCAAAATTAAGAGATATTATGAAAAATATCTTTAATAGTTGTGTTAGAGCAAGTAGTCGTTATGGATTTGGATATGATTTAATTGCTGGAGCTAATATTGCTGGATTTGAAAAAGTTGCTGATGCAATGATTGCACAAGGAAAATATTAGTAATTATTCTTTTAAAATAAAAGGAGTGAAGTATTATGGGTTATGCATTAAAAGAAACTGAATACAGATACCGTGCCTGGACTAAAGATGGAAAATGGCAAATGGGTAAGTTAACTACTGACAAATATATTACTATACATGAGGGTTCGAATGTATTCCATTATGGACAAGGTTTATTTGAAGGATTAAAGGCTTATAAAACAAAATCAGGTAAGATACAATTATTTAGACCTGAAATGAATTTTGAAAGAATTAACCAAAGTTTAGATAGAATTGTTGCGCCAAGATTAAGTAAAGAATTATTCTTTGATGCGATAGACCAAGTTGTTTTATCAAACAAAGATGATATTCCTGAATATGGACTTGGACAATCACTTTATATTCGTCCGTTTGTTATAGGACAAGGTATGAACCTAGGTGTTAAACCTAGTGATGAATATTTATTTAGTGTATTTTGTGCTCCTGTTGGAACTTATTTTAAAGGTGGATTATCAGCTTTAGACTTTATTACAACAGACTACGATAGAGCTGCTACTAATGGTACAGGACAAGTAAAAGTTGCTGGTAACTATGGTGCAAGTTTATATCCAAGACAATTAGCAAAAGACGCTGGATATGCTGGAGTTATTTATTTAGATCCAGCAACACATACTAAGATTGATGAAGTAGGAGCTGCAAACTTCTTTGGAGTTACACATGATAATGTTGTTGTAACACCTAAATCATCTTCAATATTACCAAGTATAACAAGAAAATCTATTTTGTATTTAGCCGAGCATGTTCTTGGGCTGAAAACTGAAGAGAGAGAATGTTTTATTGATAATATTAGTGAATTTAAAGAAGCAGGAGCTTGTGGAACTGCTGCAATCATTACACCGATTAAATCTATTACTCATAAAGGTAATAAATATCAATTCAGTGATGGTGAAGTAGGACCTACTATTACAAAATTATTTGAATTGCTTTCAGGAATTTATTATGGTGATATTGAAGCACCTGAAGGTTGGCTTAGAGAAGTAAAAGAAAAATAAATAAAAAAAAGGAGTTATCAATTGATAACTTCTTTTTGATTACATTAAATCTTTAATTCGTTTTGATAGTCCTTTTAATTGTCTTTTAGGAACGCTACATATAGCTATTCTAAGCCCACCATCAACTTCAACTGTGAATATATTATTCTTTTGTAGTTTCATGTTAAGAGCAGTTTTTTCTTTATCATCAGGAATCTTTATTGTAACAAAGAATCCTTCAGTAAATGGATATAATTCAAGTTTTACTTTTTTTGCTTCACTAGTCATTATGTGTGCTCTTTCTTCTAAAAGAGTAATATATTTTTGTTTCTCTTTTTTGTATTTTGACAGTAAGTAATTGTCATGAGCAATTAAAGAAAATAATTTCATGGCGCTATTATTAACAGTAGACCAAATACTTCGAGCACTATATATAGCAGCATCTTTAAATGATTCTAATTGTTTTTTATCTTTAGTAATAACAATTTGTGCTCCAACACGAGCTCCATATGCAGTTAATGTTTTTGAACAAGAGAACGCGATAACTACCATTACATTTTTCTCTAAAGTATTATATTTTGCAAAATGAATTTTCCATTCATCACCGTTAGAATTATAATCAACATAAGCAATATCATTAAGAATAATCACAGGTCCTTTTTTACTTAGTTCATTTACGATATCGATAATGTCATCCCATTCATCTGGTCTTAAAGAATATCCAGTAGGGTTATGACACGGATCATTAATAATAACGAGTACTTTTCCTTGTGAATCCATAACTTCATTTAGTGTTTTTTCAAAATCAGCTAAATCAAACTCACCATGTTTAAACATGTTATAGTCGGTTAAGGTTAAATCGTTTTCATGAGCCATTGTTTTATATGGCCCCCATCCTTGTGAAGGTTTTATAACTGTTTCACCAGGACTTAATATATTTTTAAGAGTACTACTAATAGCTCCAGCTCCACCAGGAGTTGCGATTATTTCACATTCGATCTTTTCTTCAAGGTTACCAAATAGCCAGTTATATACTGCATCTCTAAATCCAGGATTGCCTTGAATTGATGAAGCATATTTTGCTTTTTGCAATTTATCAATTGTTTCATATGGTCCCCAAACACTATTTAACGCCACGAATTTTCCGTCTTCATCAAATAGAGTTCCAAGAGTTGCATTTACTACTTCATCACCAAATTTTTCTTTTGCAATATTAGCAGCAACTGCAGCTTTAAATACTTTATCAACCATTTTTTTACCATTGCTTTTCTCATTTAAAAAAGTATTCATATCTTCACCTCTTATAGTATGTATTTTACTTAATAATTATATCATTTATAATATAATAAATCACTATAAAGTGCTATATAAAAATTAATATGTTATTAAGTATTTATAATCTATTCATTTATGATACAATTAATACATAGGAGTGATATCATGTTCGAAAAATTAGAGAAATTATTGTTAAAAGAGTACAACTATACTTTAGATACTTATAAAGTTTGCCATGAAGATATTAAAAAAAGTAAAATAATTTTACCTTCATTAGGTTTATTTGTAGTTGTAGCAATATTGTATTTCGCGTTTAGTCTGTTTGATTTTATTATTTTAGGGTTTGCTTTCTTCATTTTGGTTTTAATTCCACTTGCACTAAAAAAAGGTGAAAGATATGATGTTGTTTTGATAACACCTGAAATGTTAATTCAACAAGTAACTAAAAATGAAGTAGTTGCTATAGCTTTTGATAATATTAAGAAATTTGGAACTGATAAAACTGGCGTTGTTATTAAAGATAATAAAAAGTCTATTTCATTAGATCCCGCAGTATTAGCAGATGATATTTTAATTATAATTGAAATATTAGAAGCAAAAGGGAAAACATTTGATAAAACTAAGGATTATATGATTAGACCAATAGAAATTTATATTAAAGATAATGAAATATCTATTAAAGATATTGAAATAGAAGAAACAACAACTGAAAAGTTAGTTGCACAGAATTATAAAGACTATGCAATGCTAACACCAGGATTTATTAAAGATATTATTTTAATGAACTCTGTAGTTGAGGATTCACATAAAGAAGGTAATAATTTATTTATTAAGTTAAGTAGATTTGAAGTAAATCCTGGACATCCTGAAAATACGAAATTTGAGTCTCAAATTGCTAATGATTGTATAATGATTTTTGAAGATGTAATTATTGATAGCATTACTAAAAAAGCAGCTAGAGGAAAAGATGAAGAAATTATTGAGCCTTCTATTGATAATTTAACTGCTCAAATAGAAAAAGCTGTAATATCTGACTGGAAATATTTAAATGGAACTATTGAATTACAGTTTTCAGTAGGTATAAATATTGTAAGAACTTCATTTGATTATAAAGAAGTAGTAATTGGTTGGAATGAATTTAATTAAACAGCATATTTGTGCTGTTTTTTTTAATGAATATATATGATTGTTGACTATATAAGTTGATAAAAGTATAATTAGATTTAGAGGTATAAATTATGGATGAAGTGAGAAAAATAAAAAAGCAAGTATTAAAGTTTAGCTTTTACGGGTTTCTTAAGAACCTTCGTTTTTTTGATCCTTACTTATATTTATATTTTATTCAATCTGGTCTAGAATTTGCACAAATTGGATTACTATTAACAGTAAGAGAAGTAATTATATATGTATTTGAAGTTCCCTCAGGAGTTCTTGCTGATAGGTTTGGTAAAAAGACTGAGTTAATTCTAAGTTTTGCTTTCTACATAGTTTCATTTATTTTATTCTATCTTGGAGATGGGTTCTATGATTACGTAATAGCAATGGTTTTCTTCGGATTTGGGGAAGCATTTAGATCAGGAACACATAAAGCTATGATTATGGCATATCTTGATAAGAAAGACATAAAAGATTCTAAGAGCAAAGTATATGGTAAAACTAGATCATTTTCATTAATTGGATCTACAGTATCAAGTTTGATTTCTATTATTTTTATTATTACGTTACCGAGTTTATCTTGGTTATTCATTATTGCAATAGTCCCTTATATATTAGATATGATTTTAATTTTAACATATCCTAAATTCCTTAACGAAAGAATTGATAGTAGATTTGTATTTAAAGATTTCCTAAAGGAAAACGTGAATGCAGTAAAATATGTATTTAGTACAAGAAATATTAGAAGTTTATTAATTGGATCAGCAAGCTATAATGCAGGATTTAAATCGATAAAGGATTATATACAACCAGTAATAGTTTCAATTACTTTAAGCGTTGTTATATTCACAAGGTTTAGTGCTGAAGATAATACAAATATGTATTTAGGATTTATATACGCTGTGATTTATTTGATAAGTGCTTATGCAACATTTAATTCACATAAATTAGTAAAATATGTTTCAAGAGAAAAAATAATTAGCTCAATGTGGATACTAAGTGGATTATCACTTATGATTCTAGGATTCTATATAGATTATTTAGTTGCAGTATTGATAGTATTCTTACTACTTTATGTATATTTAAATATAAGAAAACCTTTAATGATTGAGAAAATTGGAGATGCAGTAGATAAAGAAAAAAGAGCTTCTGTATTATCAATAGAAAGTCAATTTACTTCATTACTAATTGCTATGTTTGCACCAGTACTGGGGTTAATTGCTGATAACTACTCTATTGAATTAATGTTAACTTTAGTAGGTATTACAATGTCATTAATCTTCATTTTTAGTTTAAGATATAAACAAAAAGTAAGTGAGTAATATTTACATTATGGGTTAAGTAGATTATAATAATGAAAAGAGAGAGGTGCTTTATGGAAAATAAAGAGAGAGAGAGATTCTCACACAAAGATGAATTTGGTAAAAAGAGAAAAGATCATAGAAACTACCGAGAGGACCACCAACATAGAAGTAGTAAAAGAGGATATGGATCAAAAATTATTGAAACAAAACTTTTTACTAGTAAAGAAGAATTAGTTGAATATGTAAATGTAAAAGGTCAAGGAAGTGTAACAATCGAGATTTATAAAATTGAAGATGGACTATACAAGTTAGTAATTAAAGAATAAAAAAAAGGAACTTTGTAAGTTCCTTTTTAATTACTATTTAATTCTATTAATTATTTCAGAAATACTTCTTCCTGCTTCGACTGGCAAGATGTCATGACCGTAAAGTTTATTAATGTAGTCAACTCTTGTATTTAGTCTTCTTAGGAATGTCTTTTTATATTTAGCATTATTGAAATCAGGATTAAATCCTTCCATATCTACATATTCAATTTCACTCACATTTTCTAATTGTTTAAATACTATTTCTTTTGCCACTATCTTTTCAATTAATCCCAAAGTAATTTTAGGAGTAACTTTTTTATTCATGAAGAATCCAGTATTTAAAACATAGCAATCAACACCAGTGTTCTCAAATAGATCCTTGAATTTATTATAATCATTTCTTAATGGATATAATCTAAATGGGTTAGCATATGGTTCAATAATAAGTTCATTTGAATTAACCCCATGTTCAGCACTTGATCTTTTTGTAGCAAGAGTTGCTCCTAAAGTGCTTCCCAAAATACTTGAATTGATTTTTAATATTGGAGGTAATGTATCATCTTTCATAATCCAAAATATCGCATCTATTTTATTATTGAATTTAAATGCTCTTTGTTTAGTCCAAAACTTAGATTTAAGAGCTCTACCATTCCCATTTCTAACATCTTCAGTAACAGGAACGAGTTTCTGATTATTATCATAAGTAGCTCCAACGTTTTGCATAGTTAACAAGTACTTATTCTCTTCACTATCAGATGGATAGTCTTGAACCTTGTCAAAGTATGATGGTTCTAAAGAGATACTAGATCCATCTAAATTAGAAATAATGAATGCATCATCGTGTAATACTGTAACATCGTATTTACCTCCGTGTTTTGAATGAGTAATAGTGCTTTTTCCACTACCACTAAGTCCAAATACACCAGCAATAAATGTTTCGTTATTAGGTAAGTTAAATCTTTTTTGTCCACCATGACAAGCAGTATAGTTCATTCTAGAAGCTATACTCCAACTCATCGTTAGAGTAGCTTTTTTATGTTCGCCAAAATATCTTAGTCCTAGTAATGCACCACAGTTGTTTTTATGATCAAATATACTAATACCTGATTCATAATCTTCAATGAATTCATCAGGATCAGAATATAAGAAGATATCGCCTTCAGCTATTTCTTTTGACTTACTATATAATTCATCCATTTGAGCATTCTCATTTTGAAAGTTAAGCATCCATGAGTACATTGTATTTTCATATCCTTCAGGTATTAAAAGATGAGCTTTAACCATAAAGTCCTCATGTAATCCTACATAAGCTATAGCATGATACATCTTTTTATTTCGAGAATTAAAGATAGAATCTCTAAGTATTTTTGAATACTGGTCAACATTATCACTGTTTATTAATCTTCTTACTTTTGCTTGTCTTCCTGTGATTGTACCATCATTAAATATTAATACTTTTGCATCAGATGGCAGACCTAATTCTTCAGCTCTTAATACTTCAAGATCTGAAACTATTGTTCCACTTGAGTTCTTAGCTAATTCATATGCTTGAGCAAGAGATGTAATTTTCGTTACATTATTTCTATAAAATGCAGTTTCAATTGTAGTTCTGATTCTACTATACAGTTTTGGAGTTTTGGTTCCAATTTCTGACCTTTTTAAATTGCTTTTAGTTGACATATTGTTTTCCTTTCGTTAGTAGTTATAAATCAACTACTAAAGCTCCAAGAGCTATAGAATGATATTTACTTAATGTTGAATCTGCTCTACTAGTTAGAACTATTGGTTTTTTAGCTCCAGCAATTACACTAGCTCCCTGAGCATTTCCTAAAAACATCATAGTTTTATAAAAGATATTTCCAGATTCGATTCTAGGCATTAATAATATATCTACTTCACCAGCTATAGGGTCAGTAACACCTTTATGAATAGCTGCTTCTTTATTTATAGCATTATCTAGTGCGAATGGACCACCAACAATACAATTCTTAATAATGTTTTCTTTATTCATTTTAATTAATTCAGCGGCATCAATAGTAGCTTCCATTTGAGGATTAACTTTTTCTACTGCGCCAATTATTCCAACTTTAGGTTTTTCTATACCAAGTGCATGAGCTATTACAACACTATTTTCAATGATTTGTCTTTTTTCATCTAAAGTAGGCTTAATATTCATAGCTCCATCGCTCATAAATAATAATTTTGGATGAGTACTAACTTCTAAAACACTCACATGTGAAATTCTATTAGCAGTTCTAAGACCAAATTCTTTATTTAATGCGGCTTTTAAGATAATACTTGTATCTACAAAACCTTTCATTAAGAAGAAGTCCTTATCAGTATTTACAAGTTTAACTGACTCCAAACAAGCTTCAGATTTATCTAATATATTGATGTATTCATAATTATTAACATTAATATTTAATTTAACTAATATTTGTTTAATTAAATTAACGTCTCCAATTAAAATTCCTTTAATTATATTTTCTTTTCTAGCTAGTTCAACAGCCTCTAAAACATGTTGATCAGCAGCACAAGCAACAACTAATGTTTTAGTTTCAATTGCTCTCGCTTTTTCTAGTAATTCATTTATTGATTTTATCATAGTATCACCCCTATAAGTATTCTTTATATTTTTCTTCATTATTTAGAACTCTTAGAGCTCCAAAAGCTAATGCTTCCATTTCGTCTTCTCCAGGGAAAATTAATATTTTACTAATAAAAGAAACTCTTTCTTTAATAAAATCTATTACAAACTGGTCATAGGCAAGTCCACCTGTAATTACAATAGCATCTACATTACCCTTTAAGACAGTAGAACAAGCACCGATTTCCTTAGCAATTTGATAGCACATAACTTCTAAAATAAACAGTGCATTCTTATCTCCAGCTTTAATCATTTTTTCAATTTCAAAACCATCATTTGTTCCAAGATATGCAACTATACCACCGTTACCATAATTTTTTCTTTGCATCTCTTTTAAAGTATATTCTCCACTAAGTGCCATCTTATAAAGAGGACCATTAGGTATTCCTCCACTACGTTCAGGAGACATTGGTCCATCTCCATCAAGTGCGTTATTAACATCAATCACTCTTCCAAGTTGATGAGCACCAACGCTAATTCCACCACCAAGATGGGCTACTATTAGATTAATTTCATTATAATTTTTATTAAGTTTTTTTGCAGCTTTTAAAGCAACTGCTTTTTGATTTAATGCATGAAATAAACTCTGTCTTTTTATTTCAGGAAAACCAGTGTATCTAGCTAGGTCATCCATTTCGTCAACAGCAACTGGGTCAACAATAAATGCAGGCTTATTTATTGAATCAGCTAACTCTTTTGCAAGCACGCATCCTAAGTTAGAAGCATGTTCACCACGTGGAGCTTCTTTCACGTAATCAATCATTGTATCATTTACTAAATATGTACCACCTTGTATAGGTTTAAGCATTCCACCTCTACCAACAATAGCATCAAATTCTTGTAAGTTAATATTTGCTTCCTCTAACGTACCTAAAATAGCACTTTTTCTAAACTCGTATTGATCAATAATTTTATCGAAAGATGAAATCTTTTCGGTACTGTGTCTTATGCTTTTATTAAATACTTGAACTTGATCATCAAAAATCGCAATTTTTGTTGATGTAGAACCAGGATTTATAGCTAATATTTTATGTTTCATATGCTCCTCCTTAGATGGATTATTTTATGTATTTGAAAAAACACGAGTACATTATAACATGATAGCGTTTTCACTACAACTATAATATTTTCTTTTTTTAACTATTGTATTGAACGGCTTTACTATCATGTTTAACACGTTTTATAGTAGCTAAATCATGATGTTTTTTTAACTAACATTTTTTCGATAAATATAGATGGCTCATATATGGCCTTTTCATCCTATATATAATTATATAATATATAGTTCAAAACATATACTAATATTTAAAAACGGGGGAATATTATGATATATTTAGTAATTGGAATTTTAGGGTTTGTATTATTGTTAATGTTCGACTTATGTTCTTTATGCAAAAAGAACCACTTGAAGTACCTTTTTGGTGTTTCGGGATTTTTATTGATTTCAGTAAGTTCAATCTTAATCGTTGTTGATTTTAGTTCGTATTTAGAAATCAATGGGATCTATAGAATTGCTTCTTTGGTTATAGCATTAATTTCATTTTTACTGTTAATTTACTCAGTATTTATTGAAGTTGGAAGAAAAACTTATAAACTTAAAAACGAACACGCCCTTGTTACTAACGGTACTTACGCACTTACAAGACATCCAGGTGTTTTATGGATGTTGTTATTATATGTTTTTGGAGCGATTTTCTTTCAAAATTTACTTGCAATATACGCTGCATTGATTTGGACATTTGCTAACATTGTTTATGTAACAATTCAAGAGCGTTTTATTTTTAATAAAATATTTGATAATTATGATAAGTATCGTGAGTCTACACCGATGCTTTTACCTAATTATAATAGTATTGGAAAATTTATTACTACAACTAACTGGAGGAGAACATGAAAAAATTACGAGAAATGCTATTAGATGAGGATTATGATAAGATTTGGAAGGCCTATTGCGGTTTCTTAGATCTAACTCTTGATGAATTTATGGAAATTCAAAAGAGATTACTTTTAGAGCAAATTGATCTATTAAGTAAGTGTAATCTAGGAAAAGAATTGCTTGGAACAGGGAAAATCCAAACAATTGAAGATTTTAGAAAAAAAGTTCCTTTAACAAGATATGAAGATTACGCAGATACACTTTTAAATAAGAGAAGTGAAGATTTACCAAGTGAACCATTACACTGGGTTCAAACAACTTGGAAAGGTGGAGACAAGCCAATTAAGCTAGCTCCATACTCAAAAGTAATGGTAGAAGAACATACAAAAATGTTCTTATCAAGTTTAATTCTATCTACAAGTAAAAAAAGAGGGCATTTTACTCTTAGAAACTTTGATAAATTCTTGTATGGAATGGCACCTTTACCATATTTAACAGGTTTCGCACCATACATTTTAAAACATGAAGTAGATTTTAAGTATTTACCTAGTACTGATCAAGCTGAGAAACTTAGCTTCAAAGAAAGAAACTTAGTAGGATTTGACCTTGCAGTTAGAAAAGGTGCAGATCTATTTTTTGGGCTCTCTAGTGTTTTAGTTAAAATAGGAGAAGCATTTGAAAGTGGATCAAATAGTAATAGAAAACTTATTTGGCCATCAAATCCTAAACAAGCTGTTAAAATTTTAAAAGCTGGTTATAAAAAGAAAATTAAGAAAGAAAAATTACTTCCTAAGGACTTATTCGAATTTAAAGGAATTGTTTGTGGTGGTACAGATTCTGATACATATAAATCCCAGATAGAGCATTACTTTGGGATAACTCCGCTAGAGATATTTGGTGGTACGGAGTCAGCAGCTGTAGCGACAGAAACTTGGAGTCGTAATGGACTTACTTTCTTTCCAGATGTTAACTTCTTAGAGTTTATTCCTGAAGAGGAAATGAAAAAGGAACAAGAGGTTGACAATTATATACCAAAAACGTTATTATTTAATGAGATATTACCAGGTAATATTTACGAACTAGTCATTACAAAACTACGTGGGGGAGCTTTTGTAAGATATAGAATCGGTGATATTATGCGTTGTACTGGTCTAGAAAATAGAGAAGATAAAATTGCTTTACCACAAGTAAAATACATTGATCGAGTGAATAATATAATTGACTTATCAGGTTTTACTAGAATTACCAAACAGCTAATTGGAGACTCAATTAAACTATCTGGTTTAACTGTGGGAGGCTGGACCGCATATAAAGAAATTGGGGAAACTAGCCCATATTTAAATTTATTTATTGAAGGTGAATTTAATTTACCGAAAGAAGATATAAAGAAAATAATTAATGATCAAATGAAATTAATGGATACTGATTATAATGATGTCCATGCATTGCTTGGTCATGAACCATTAAAATTAACAATATTTAAGGAAGGAACATTTAGTAGATTTAAAGAGCTATACAAAAATGATATAGCTAAAATCAATCCAAATGGGGAAGATGTGCAAAAGTTAATACTATGTAGTGGAACAATTTGACATAATAAAGAAGAGGTGGCATAATGGTCGTTCTTAATGAATATACACTCATACCTTTAATATCTTTTATTTTGTACTTTTTTATTCTTATTATTTTAGTAACTTCAAATAAGAATAAACTTTCTAATGCTTTTAGTTGGTATGTAATGGCAATGATAGTATGGTCTTTAGGATCATTTATGATGAAAACAGACCTACCTCCTAGTTCATTATTTTGGCATCGAATATTATTTATAGGTTTTGCAACTGTACCAGTATTCTTATTAAGATTTAGTTATATGATGTCTGAAAACTATGCGAAGAAATGGGTAGTAAATCTTGGATATGTATTGTCAATGTTCTTAATAATTTTATCTTTTACTGGACAAGTTACTTCTAATGTAAATTTTGATGGTGAATATTTTACATATGATGTTGAATATGGGGCATATATAACTGCGGTTATATTAATGACATATAGTATTCTTGCTTTAATTACAATGACTAATAAAGTAAGAAGAAAAGAAATGAGTATTAAAAAAGTTAGATTAGTTATTATTGGGATTACATTAGTTGTTATTGGTGGTGCTTTAAATTTAAACACATTCTTAGGACAATATGGAATTGATATCCTGTTTAATACTATTAATGCAGTGCTAATTACATATTCTATTTCAAGAAATAAGTTCTTAGAAATAAACTTAGTAGTTAAAAAAGGGTTGTCATTCTCACTCTATAACTTAATTTTATATATTGTATATGCAACTCTTGTAATAGCTTCTTATCAAATATTAACTTCTTATGGAATTACTAGAACTTCTTATATTATATTATTTATGTCTCCAGTATTCTTGTTGTTAGAACCGATTAGAAATTTTCTTCAAAAAGTTATTAATAATCTATTCTTTAGACAAGTTACAGATCAACAAATTATCTTAAGAGATTTCAGTAGTATTATAAACTCAGCATTAAGCTTGAAAATAATTACTGATTCATTAATTAAAGCCGTTGAAAATGGTCTTGATTCTAAAGATGTAACGATAATGCTTAAGAATTCAAATAAATATCATGTTGGTAATACAACAATTGATGGAATAAATAAAGATACACATATATTTAAGTTTAATCATCCTATTGTAACTTGGTTTAATAATGGAAATAAGTTGTTATTATCAACTCATATCTATAATCATGTTTCTTTTAAAGGATTATGGGACCAAGAAAAAAGAGTTATTTCCAACTTAAACACAGAGGTTGTAGCTCCTATTAGATATTTAGATGATTTAATTGGAATGGTTATCATTTCTGGTAGAAATGATGAAACTCCGTATAGTGTAAGTGAAACAGAGTTTTTAGAAACTTTAATTAATAATGCAGCAGCGATTATTGAAAACGCAAAAACAATTCAAAATATGAAAACTCAATCAATTACTGATGAGTTAACAAAATTATATAATCACCGCTATTTTCATGATACAGCGGGTAAATGGGTTAAAGATAAAAAATATGAAACATTTAGTGTAGCAATGATTGATATCGATCAATTCAAAATTTATAATGATTTATATGGACATTTAGCTGGAGATATTGCACTTAAAAAAATAGCTGAAATTATTAATGAAGCCACATCTAAAAATGACTTAGTAGTAAGATATGGTGGAGAAGAGTTTGTTATTTTTTATCCGAATATTGAAGGAAAAGTAGCTTTAAAAGAAATTGATAAAATAAGAGAAAAAGTAGAAGAAGATTTCTTATTATCTAGAGATATTAAAGAATTCTTAACTGTAACAGTTGGTGTATCTTCTTTTCCTAAAGATGGTAAAACATTAGAAGATATTATTTCTAAAGCTGATAGAGCAATGTATTACGGTAAAAAAATTGGTCGTAATAAATCAATTGTATTTAGAGAAGACGTTTCAACTAATAGAACAATTGATGATGAAGTTAGTGAGAAAATTCGAGATGCACATGTTGCAAGTATATATGCTTTAGCAGCGACAATTGATGCTAAGGATCACTATACATATGGTCATTCAAACAATGTTGCTATTCTTTCTGAAGCAATCGCAAAAGCAGCATCATTTAATGATGAAGATGTTGAAATAGTTAGAAGTGCTGGATTACTTCATGATATTGGTAAAGTAGGAATACCTGAATCAGTATTATCTAAACCAGGTGTTTTAACTGTAGATGAGATGGAAATAATGAAATCTCATGTAGTTCAATCAATTAATATTATTAAACATATTCCTAATTTATTAGAAACTGTTCCTGTAATAATAAGTCATCATGAAAGATATGATGGATTTGGATACCCAAGAGGTATTAGAGGGGAACAAATTCCAATACTAGGTAGAGTTATTTGTATAGCAGATGCATTTGATGCAATGACCACAGATAGACCTTATCGTAAAGGATTATCTTTAGAACAAGCAATTTATGAATTAAATAAAAACAAGGGGAAACAATTTGATCCTGACCTTGTAGATATTTTTATAAATAAAATAATTAGTAACGGAGTATTATCAACATTAACTCTTGAAAATAGACCATCTTTCTAGATAGGTCTATTTTTTCTTAATGACACTTTTTAAAATAGTGTATATTAAATGTTTGATAATCTATTATATGTGATAAAATATATATTGAAGAATAATTTAAAATACAAAGATATAATATAAAGAGGAGGAAGATGATTTTGAATAAAAAATACAAAAGAATACAATTTTTACTAGCAAGTTTTGTAATTGTATTTTTATTAGTAGGATGTGGTCCTACTGAAGCAGAAGATATTGATACTACCGATACGGATACACCAGTTATTAGTGGGGCAGTTGATATCGAATTTGAACCTGGTGATGCTGATGAAATAGCGTATTTAGAAGGTGTAACTGCACTTGATGAACTTGATGGTGACATAACTTCATTAATTACAGTTGATACAGAAGAAGTAAACTTATTTACAGTTGGTATTTATGAAATAACTTATACTGTTACAGATACAGATGGATTTACTGCATCTATAGCTGTAGATGTATATGTTGGTAAACAACTTGAAGCTGATACTATTGCAGATCTTGAAGAACTTAACTTTGATTTTGCATGGAATTTCCCAACAGTTGGAACAAATGGAACTATCTTTTTCTGGAGTTCTAGTAATACGAGAGTAATGACTGATAAAGGGCTTGTAATTCCACCACCTATTGGATCTGGTCCTGAGACTATTACGATGACTGTTGACGCTTATAATGGTATATACTCAGATTCAATGACATTTGAATTTGTTGTTGAGGATAGAGATGAATCTACAGTAACACTTATGAAGACATTACCATTTGTTGGTACATCAGATGAATATGTTGTAACTGATGATCCAGCAGTTGATATTTTTTATGTTGATTACGGGAATGTTCCTTATATAGATATAGAAACATATATTGATATGATTGATGGAGCTATTGATTCAGATATAATAGATTTTACTACAGAAGGTGACGATGTATTAATCGTATCTTATGAAGTTACTTATGATGATTTTGATGGAATAGAAGTAACTGATGAATTTATAGCAACTATTGATTTTACTGAAAATACTTTTACAGTAAATAATTATGGTTTCTTTGAAAATTATGTTGCTGAAACTTCAACTGATTATGGTGAAGGATTAGATTATGTAGATGCAGATTATGTTGATCCTAAAGAAGTTACAATTCCTTTAGGTGAATACTCTTTTGATTTAGTAGTCTATGAAAATGATGGAAATACTTATTACTTAATGCCATTCCATGTAGCGAATTTATTATTTGCTGGTGGAGTATATTATGATGTTTATTATAATGGTGATTCATTATATGGTATCGATACATTTGGAATTAGTGGTGGATCAGAAGAAGACTTAGAAATACAAGAACTAGTTCGTACTAGTTCATATAATGATATGTCAGCTCCTAAAGATGTTAAAGAAGCAACTTATCACTTTATGGCTTTAGCATTAGATTATTTCTATGGTCTTAAAGAAGATCAAAAAGTTGATACATATTATGATTATCTTGAAGGATATGCTTCTGCTTTAATTACTAAAAGTGATTATTCATTATACGAAGCTATGTTTGATATAGCATACGGATTAGATGATTTACATACATCTCATGTTTTCCCAGGGTATTACAATCCAGCTGATTCATCATTTGGATTAAGTATTAATGATTTAGGATCTAAATCAACTACTTTCTATGAAGGATTATGGGATATTCAAGATGATATAGAAGAAATTTTTGGAACTGCAGGATTACCTGGATATGAACTTATTGATGATGATAAGACAGCTATTATTTATTTAGAAGGGTTTGACGTTGATACTCCTGATTCATTTAAGGCTATTTTAAATAGTTTACCTAGTAGTGTTGATAATGTTGTTATTGATTTAGCTTATAACACAGGTGGTAACTTAGGTGCAGTATTAAGAATCTTTGGTTATATGACTGAAGATGATATTTTATTCCATTCTCAAAATCCAGCTGATGATAGTGCTGTAACTTGGTATGTTCAAAGTTCTTATAGAGCAAAGGATTACAACTGGTTTATTAAAACATCAAGTGTAACATTTAGTGCGGCTAACTTAATGGCAAGTATGGCTCAAGAAATGGGTATTGCGACTATTGTAGGGCAAGACTCAACAGGTGGAGCTTCGTCAATTGGTGTAATTATGGCACCTGATGGAACTACGTTATTAATTAGTACTAATAATGTATTAAGTACACGTATTGGAAATGAAACTGATGGATATAGATATAAGAGTATAGAATACGGAATTGAAGTTGATTACTATATGAGTAATGTATATAGTGAATCTCTATTAATTAGTATTATTGAACAAGCAAACGCTGCAAACGAATAATTAAGTTTAATTAAAAAGAGTATCTTAAAGATGCTCTTTTTTTTGTTATATAGTATAATAAAGATGAAAGGAGAGATTATATGAAATATGAAGTTAAAGATTTTGAAGAAAGATATTTTGCTGGTATCGAATTTGATGGTGGAGTAAAGTTAGGAAAGACTGATAAAATTCCTAAGCTTTGGGATAAGTTTTTAAATGATGTTTTAGAAACAATCCCTTCAAGAAAGAGTGGTTTTCCCGTGATTGGGCTTGAATGTTATCCACCTAATTTTATGGAAACAAAAGAGTTTGATTACTACACATTAGTTGAAACTGACGGATTAATAGAAAGCACAGAAGCATATGTAACTAAGAAACTTCCTAAAGGGAAGTATATAAGTTTTGAAATTGGGTTTGATACTTTACATGAGGATATTAAAAAAGTGTATAGGTATATCAAGGAACACAATGTAAAAGTTCATAGAGGTTTTGATTTTGAAGAGTATTTAGAAGAACAAAAGTATTATGAAAGTGGAGCAATTTTGAATTTCTCATTTTTGTTAGATGAATAATGATTGATAATAAATTGATTAGAAATAAGATTCTACCAAAAGTAAAAGAAGAAGGTAGAATGCTTGATTATTACTTAGTAAAAGGTTTAATCGAAAATACTGATAAAGAAATTATAAATGAACTTCTAAAATTTCAAAATGATGATAAAGGTTTTGGTCATGGACTAGAGCCAGATTTAAGAATGCCTAATTCAAGTGTAGCTTGTACAAATCACGCAGTTCATATATTAGATCAAGTTAAGGACAAGAGTTTAACTATTAAACTAAGAAAGCAAATTGTAGAGTATTATGAAAGCGTATATTTAGAAGATTTAGAAAGATGGAGAATGACAAGTGAAGTTGTAAATGATTTCCCTAGAGCTATCTGGTGGAATTATGAAACAGTGGATGATTTCACTTACGGAAATCCTAATCCTGAAATCATAGGATTCTTATATCAAAATAAAAAGTACTTAAAAAAGATTGGAATAAATAAACAAATAAACAACGTATTAAAATATATTGATACTGACTTTGAAAAAGAAGCTAGTATGCATTCAGTAATGAGTATGCTACATTTTTATAAAAATATTGATAAAGATATTCAAAACTTAATTAAATCAAAACTTCAAAAAGTTGTTGTATCTGAATTAAATAAATCTTATGGTAAATGGGAAAAATATGGACTAGAGCCGTATAAAATAGCTATAATTGATAAGAAATTCTTAAATACAAGACTAGAAGAATTGAATGAAAATCTTCTAGTTATTAAGGAAAAGGTTGAAAAAGGATTGATAATTCCTAATTGGAGATGGTATCAATTTAAAGAAGTATTTGAAGAGTGTAAAATGGAGTGGAGTGGATATTTAACATTTAATGTCCTAAGAGCTTTAAGATTAAATAGATTGTAAAAATAGAACCCAAATTGGTTTCTATTTTTTTATTAAAGAAAAAGAATAATGATGAAAGTAATATGTTATTGAGGTGATAAAATGATAAAGAAAATAGGAATAACATTATTACTAATTTTAACGTTCGTTTTTACTAGTGTTAGTGCGACTACATTTACTAATCAACTACCAGGAGGTAAAAATTATATAGATATTAATAACCTAGTAATAGGGGAGAATACTCTTAGTACAGTAAATGAATTCAAAGTTAAAGAAAATACTTTTTATACTTTTAGTATGCCTGGATACGATATGATTAGTGGAGAATTATCAGTTGAAATTTCTGGTAATGAAGTATATTTAGAAGGATATGTTGAATCTAATCCAGATTGTATTATGGAATTACAAGAGACAACATGTACATTTGAAACTGCAGTAGGAGAAAGTTATTTAAATATTGTTATAAACTCTCTTGATATTGAAAGTTTTATTTTTTACTACGGAATAAATGCATTTCAATTAGAGGAAGGGAATGTATACACATATTATGAAGATTATATTCCTCCACTTGAAGATACAACCGAACCGTCATTTTCTGGGATTGGTGCATATATAAAAAGTTATAGTAATTACGAAAGCTTATTAAGTATTATTAATAATCATATTGTTGTAATAGATGAAGTTGATGGGGATATCACAAGTAATATAGTAATTATTAGTGACTTATATACGGGAAATGAACAAATAGTAGGTGAATATCTTGTTGAGTTAAGTGCAAGTGATTCTAGTGGAAATACAGCATATTTTAGTTTGAGTATTTTAGTTAAAGATGAAATAGATCCAATCATTACTGGACCTACTAATATTGATATTAGTATATCTGAGATAACTAATATCAATGAGATAATTACTAATTATTTTACAGTAAGTGATGATTATGGAATAGCAACTATAAATATATTAGTAGATAACTATACAGTAAATAATGATTTACTTGGAATATATTTAGTTAAAATTGAAGCAGTAGATGAATCTTTAAATAGTGTATCTTTAGAATTTAATGTTTCTTTAGTAGATATTGATAGTCCTGTAGTTACATCAGTTTTAAATGTAGATTCATACTTATCTAATCCACTTGATTTAACAGGTATACTAGACACTATAGTATTAAGTGATAACTACGATGATATGAGTAATCCTAATATCATTGTAATTAGTAATCAATTTAATGGAAATGAAAGTATTCCTGGTACATATACAATTAATTTTGAAGTAAGTGATGGACAAGGGAACACCTTAAATGAGGATATAGTAGTTACTGTAATTGATGATGTAGCACCAGCAATCAGTGGACCTATTACTTATCAAGGATCATATGAAGAAGAGCTTTTAGCAAGTGATTTTTTAAATATGTTGAATGTTAGTGATAATAGTGATTCTTTAAGTTTAATTGATATGTATATTATTGAAGATACATATTCAAATAGAAGTAGTATTACCGGTAGTTATTTAATTACGTTTGGAGTAATTGATAGTAATAATAATGAAATTACTCATTCAATCAGTATTACTTTATTTGATGATATAGCTCCGATAATATATATAGATGACTATATTGTTACAGTTGATATGGAATCAACTTTTACAACTGATGATGCTTTAACTTTATTGATTAATTCAAATGAATTAACTGAAGGAAGTTATACTGTTAAAAAGTTATTTGATGGATATACAGGTAATGAATTAAATGAAGGGACCTATGTATATTTACTTGAATTCACTAATAACTCAGGTGAAAGTTTCCAAAAAGAGTTTTTAGTAAAAGTAATAGATACTGATGATTCTTTGATTGATGAAGATTTATTTATTAGAAATATAATTTTATATTCTTTTTCTATTACATTCTTTGGGTATGTTGTGTATAAAAACAAAAAATAAAACGTATTCATTTCATTATGATTGACTTTCACCTTAATTTCTTATAAATTAAGGTTGAAAGCGGTGATTTAATATGGAATTATTACGTATATTAACTAGTATATTGCCAGTGCTTGGACCGTTAGTACTTTTAGTTATATTTAGAATGAGTGCTAAAAAAGGAATGACAATAAGTATGGTCTTAATGATGGTGCTTGCCTTAGTTATATGGCAAGTATCATTTGATGTTATATTTGCTTCTGTATTTGTAGGTATTCATAAGTCATTAACAATTATTTTAATATTGCTTGGAGCTTTGACTTTAGTTAATACTTTAAAAAATACAAAAGCTATTAAAAGAATTAATCAAGGATTTGAAACTATCTCAAAAGATAAAAGAATTTTAGCTGTAATAATTGCATTCTTATTTGGGGCTTTAATTGAAGGAGCTAGTGGATTTGGAACACCAGCTGCGATTACAGGACCATTACTTGTGGGTATGGGATTTGATCCATTAACTGCTGTAGTTTTAGCACTTGTAGCTGATAGTACTCCTGTATCATTTGGTGCTGTAGGTACACCACTTGCTGTTGGACTAGGTGACATGAGTTTAGATTTAAATTTAATAGCTAGTAATGTTACTTTCATAGATTTGTTTAGTGGAATATTTATTCCTCTAATTGTAGTTACAATGTTTGTAGTAATGAATAAAGAATATAAAGATAAGAAAATGAAGAGTATTATTGAAATTCTTCCATGGACTTTATTTGTTGGAGTTATATATGTTTTAACAGCATATGGTACAGCTTCATTTATTGGTTTTGAATTTGTTTCTATTATTACTCCTATAGTAACTTTGTTAGTAGTAACAATATCTACTAAGTATGGTTTCTTAGTTCCAAAGGATTTAGAACAAGTAGAAAACGAAAAAACTGAGATGTCTTTATTTAAGGCATGGAGTCCATATTTAGTTGTTGTAGTCTTACTATTACTAACTAGAGTTATTGAACCACTAAAAGAGCTATTATTATCAATTGACTTTTTATCTTTGAATAATGTTCTTGGAACATCTATTTCTTCATCATTTGCTATATTTTACTCCCCTGGAGCTGTTCTAATACTCGCAAGTGTATTTGCGTCTATATATCAGAAAAAGGGGCTAAAAGAGTTTAAAAACGCTATAAGAGATACTAAAAAAGTAATAATTGGAGCAAGTCTTGCTTTAATACCTACTTTAATAATGGTAACTATATATACCAATAGTCAGTTTAATGGATTAGATTTAGAGAGTATGCCGACATATTTTGCGAATAATCTAGGAAGTATATTTGGTGGTATGTGGTCTGTGATGAGTCCGTTTCTTGGAATGTTAGGAAGTTTTGTTTCAGGAAGTGCAACTGTTTCTAATTTAACATTTGGGAATGTTCAGTACTCAATTGCAAATACTGTGAATTTAGATACTAATGTCATAATGGCTGAACAAGTAATAGGAGCAGCTATAGGTAATATGATATGTGTTCATAATGTAGTCGCTGCATCTAGTGTAGTAGGTCTTGAGAATCAAGAAGGTATAATAATTAAGAAAACTATTATACCTGCGCTTATATATGCAACACTAGTTGCGATTATTAGTTTTATAATACTATTTTAATAAAAGCTGAAGAAATTCAGCTTTTTTATTGACTAAATTTGTGGATGATTATATAATGATTAGGTAGAACCTAACTATTATGTATTAGGAGTTGAATAATATGGATAAAGAAGAATTAAGAATATCTTTTAATAAGTTTCTAAAAATGTACTTTGATTCTTGTAAAGAGGTTTATGATGAGATAAACGCTAGTAGAATTACAGGTAGACAATTTAGGTATTTAAGAGAGATTCATAAAAGAGAAGAAGCAACACTAACTGAACTTGCTGAACATTTTCAAATATCAAAACCTTCAATGAATGAAGTTTTGAATAAATTTGAAAATACTAAGATTATTAAAAAAAGAAGAAGTGAAACAGATAAAAGATATAGTTATATTTCGTTAACAGATATTGGGGTTATACTTGCTACTTCTAATGAACTTGAAAGTAAGAGAGCAGTTACTAAAATGTTTGAAACATTAAATGAAAAAGAAATTCTTAATATTAAGAATTCTTTTGATAAGTTTGGAGATGATCATAAATGATTTTTGGTAAAGCAGTTAATAAGTATTATTTAAAATATGCTCATCTATTTATTTTTGGACTTATCGCATTAGTTATTGTTGATTATGTTCAATTAGAAATCCCGATTTTAACAGGGCAATTAATAGATGGATTAGATCAAGGTACTATGGATAAGAGTGGTATCTTAGATTTAGTTAAACTAATAGGTATATATGTTTCAATGATAATTGTAGGTAGATTCCTATGGAGAATGTTTATATTTGGAGCAAGTAGAAGAGTTGATTATGGTATTAGGAATGAAATGTTTGAACATTGTGAAAACTTATCAAATAGCTTTTATTCTGAAAATAAAGTTGGAGGATTAATGGCTCATTTTACTAATGATGTTGAATCAGTAAGACGTGCAATTGGTCCTGGAATGATTATGCTTGTAGATGCTTTATTCTTAGGAGGATTAGCATTTTATCATATGTTTAATTTAGATGTTACTATGACGTTGTTCGCTGGTATTCCTTTAATTATTATCGCAATTTTAGGGGCGTATATGGGAAGAAAAATGCGTAACAAATTTAAAGAAGCTCAAAAAGCATTTGAAGATTTAAGTGATTTTACTAATGAAAATTTATCTGGAATAAATGTAGTAAAAGCATTTGTTAAAGAGGAAACTGAAATTAATGAGTTCTTAAAAATTAATACCAGAGCAAAACGCAAAAATATTTCTTATGTAAAAAGTCAAACATTACTTCAAATGTCAATTAGAGCTATAACAGGGATTATATACGTTATTATTTTAGGTTATGGTGGATACTTAGTACATAGTACAGCTGGTACAACTGAAGAGTTCACTGTAGGATACTTAACTACTTTCATTTTATTATTTGGATCATTACTATGGCCTATGAGAGCTTTAGCTATGATAATTAATGTTAGAAGTAGAGGTAAAGGATCACTTCAAAGAATAGAAAGAATTCTTGATGAAGTACCTGATGTCTTTGATAGTGAAGACGTTATTAATGTAGAAGAGATTAACGGAAAACTAGAATTTAGAAATCTATCATTTAAGTATCCTGATGGTAGTGAAGATGCATTAAGTAATATAAGTTTCAAAGTTAATATTGGTGATACTGTCGGAATTTTAGGTAGAACCGGGAGTGGTAAAACTAGTTTAGTTGATTTATTACTTAGATTATATAATATCAATGAAAATCAATTATTCATTGATGGAATAGATATTATGAAACTACCTATAAAAAAAGTTAGAGAAAGCATTGGGTATGTACCACAAGATGGTTTCTTATTTAGTGATTCAATTTCAAATAATATATCATTTGGACTTGAAAAGAAAAAAGATTATTTTAATGATATTCAGGAAGCTGCGAAATTAAGTGATGTTCATGATAATATCACTGAGTTTAGTGAAGAATACGAAACGATTATCGGTGAAAGAGGAGTAACTCTTTCTGGCGGACAAAGACAAAGATTAAGTATAGCTCGTGCTTTAATTAAAGATCCAGCTATCTTAATACTTGATGATTCAGTTTCTGCAGTAGATACAAAAACTGAAGAAACTATTCTTAATAACTTAAACAAAGTAAGAAAAGGTAAAACTACTTTAATAATTGCACATAGAATTAGTACTATTAAAGACGCAGATAAAATTATTATTGTTGATGAAGGTAAAGTAATTGATGTTGGAACACATAGTGAGTTATTAAAAAGATGTACCTTCTACCTTGATATGGTTGAAAGACAAAAACTTGAAGATGAAGTAGAGGTGGACTAGATGAGTGCAGATAACTTAGATAAAAGACTTCATACAATGACAGATATGGATATCATTAAAAGATTATTAGGTTATGCAGTTCCGTATATTCCGAAATTTATTTTCACATTAGGATTAATGATATTTAGTGTATTAGCTGGATTATTAGAACCTTATTTAACAGGTAAAAGTATCGATTTAATTAACGAGGATGTAATTGATTTACAAGTGTTATATATGTATTTAGGTGTATTTGTAGTAGCTATTTTAGTTGGTAATATTCTAAATTATGCACAAACACTTATTTTACAAAAAACTGGACAAGCTATCATCTATAATATTCGTGAAGAGATATTTACACATCTTGAATATCATGATGTATCATACTTGAATAGTACTCCTACAGGGGCTTTAGTTACTAGAGTTACAAATGATACTAATACATTAAGTGAAATGTATACTAGTGTAATAGTTAGTGTATTTAGAAATGTAATAATGGTAGTATTAATAATTGTTGCAATGTTATTTATTAATGTACAATTAACGTTATTAATCTTAATTGTAGTTCCATTTATTATATTCTTTTCATTCTTGTTTAGAAGATATTCTAGAAAAGCTTATAGAGCTGTAAGAGCAAACTTATCAAAAGTAAATGCATTCCTTGCTGAGCATTTATCGGGAATGAAAATTATTCAAATTTTCAATCAAGAAGCTGAAAAATTTAATGAATTTGATTTAAGAAATAGTAAATTAAAAAGATCATATTATCGTCAAATATTTGTATTTGGATTATATCGACCTACAATGTATTTGCTATATATGATTGCATTAGTAATAGTGTTCTACTTTGGTGGTATTAGTGTTATAGAAGGTATTATTACTATTGGTGTTTTAATTACATTTCAAAGTTATATTGGTAGATTCTTCGAACCTATCCAACAGTTAGCTGAGCAGTTTAATGTATTACAATCAGCTTTTGCTTCGGCAGAGAGATTGTTTGGTATTTTAGATAATAAACCACAAATTTCTAATATTGAAAACTCAATTGATTTAAAAGAAATGAAGGGGGATATTGAATTTAAAAATGTTTGGTTTGCCTATAATAATGAAGATTGGATTTTAAAGGATGTATCATTTAAAGTTAAAGAAAAAGAATCAGTAGCATTTATAGGAGCAACAGGTGCTGGTAAAACTACTATTCTTAGATTAATTACTAGAAATTATGATATCCAAAAAGGTCAAATATTTATTGATGGAATTGATATTAAAACTGTTTCAAAAGAGACATTAAGAAAATTTATTGGAGTTATGCTTCAAGATGTATTTATGTTTAGTGGAACAATTGAATCAAACATCAAACTTAGAGATGAATCAATAAGTGATGAAAAAATGATTCAAGCATGTAAATATGTTAATGCAGATACATTTATTAATAAATTAAAACAAGGGTATAGTGAAGCAGTAAAAGAAAGAGGAATTAACTTTAGTACAGGACAACGTCAATTATTATCGTTTGCTAGAACTTTAGTTCATGACCCTAAGGTAATGATTTTAGATGAAGCAACTAGTAATATCGATACTGAGACAGAACAATTAATTCAAGACTCTTTAGAAAAAATGATGAGTATTGGAACAATGTTAATTGTTGCACATAGATTATCTACTATTCAACACGTTGATAATATTATTGTCTTTAGTAAAGGTGAGATTATAGAACAAGGCAATCACCAAGATTTACTTAGAAATAAACAACATTATTACGATCTTTATAGGTTACAGTATCAAGATTAAAAAAAACGACACTTCCAAAGTGTCGTTTAGCAAATATATAGTATTGTTATTACCAGTTGAGAAGTTCAACATCCTTTTTTGTAACCTTTTTTTCAGAATTGAAAGAAACAAATTTACTGCCCTGTCTTTCCAGTAAACCTAAAGAATCAATTTTTATTTGATGATATAATTGTGCTTGAATCAGAAAGGATTTCCTTCCCTTCTTTGTCATAAAAAATACCTGATATTGAGTAGTCTTTTTCTTGTTATTACCACCGATACTATCATATATTCCAAATTTCATTCTTGTGATATTCACACCATCACTTGGTTTATTTGTACTCAATATAACTTTCTTTTCAATTACGATTGCTTTCTCAGTTTTTATTTTTGATTTAAACACTTAACCACCCCTTAACTATGACTGATTATATCATAGTTTTATTCGCGGGATTAGAGAAAGTAGTGTTATATGTAAATAAAGTGAAATAGAAATATAGTATTTGTGAATATAAAACCATGAAGAATAGGAATATTTTGAATATTACAGATTTAATATTTAACGATTTAATGCAAAATAATATGCTTATAGAAGTAAAATAGATATAATAATTATGAGAGGTGAAAGATATGAAAAATGTAAAATTAAATAATGGAATAGAAATGCCGATAGTAGGACTTGGAACATTTAGAAGTAAAAGTGAAGATGTATATAATGCTGTACTAGATGCTTTTGAAGCAGGATATCGTCACATTGATACTGCGATGATTTATGGTAATGAAGAAGCAATTGGTAAAGCTATTAAAGATTCTAAAATACCTAGAGAAGAATTATTTATTACAACTAAATTATGGAATAGTGATCAAGGTTATGAAAGTGCAAAAGAAGCTTTTAATTTATCACTTAAGAAATTAGATTTAGAATATGTAGATTTATATTTAATTCATTGGTTTAAAGGTTATGAGTTAGCTCTTGATTCATATAGAGCAATGGAAGAATTATATAATGAAGGTAAGATAAAAGCACTTGGTGTAAGTAACTTTAATGTTCACCATATTATGAAAATATTAGAACATTGCACAGTACCACCTACAGTAAACCAAGTAGAAACACATATTGCTCTTCAAAATGTATTTTTACAAGAATATTGTGAAAGTGTTGGAGTTAAATTAGAAGCTTATGCACCTTTGATGAGTCAACATATTAATGATTTATTAACTAATGAAACTATGATTGAAATAGCAAAAAAATATAATAAATCAGTACCTCAAATAGCTATTAAATGGTTAGTTACTAGAGGAGTAATTGTAATCCCTAAATCAATTAATAAAAATAGAATAGTTGAAAATTTTGATATCTTTGATTTTGAATTAAATGAAGAAGATATGGTTAACATTAAAAAATTAAATCAAGCTAGAAAGTTTTTCCCTGAGTTTGATAACGTACCGTTTTAATGATTAGATTTGGAATAGTAGGAGCAGGAGTAATTGCACATACATTTGCGAAAGATATAAAACTTGTGGAAGGTGCAGTCCTTGTAGCTATTGCTTCTAGAAATATTAATAAAGCAAATGATTTTAGGGAAGAATACAATTTAGACCTAGCATTTGGTAGTTATGAAGAAATGGCTTTAAGTAACTCAATTGATGCGGTATATATCGCAACTCCTCATAACTTTCATAAAGATCAATCTATTTTATTCATGAATAATAGTAAACACGTTTTATGTGAAAAACCAATCTCAGTAAACAGTGTTGAATTAGAAGAAATGATTAAAAATGCTAAAAAGAACAAAGTATTACTAATGGAAGCAATGTGGACTAGATATTTACCTTCATTTCAAAAGGTAAAAGAAGTAGTTGAATCTAATGTTTTAGGTAAGTTTAAAAAGGCATATCTTGAACTTGGATGGAGCTTAATTAATGATTACTCAGTTGATAAAAGATTATTAAATATGGATTTAGCTGGTGGTAGTATTCTAGATATTGGAGTTTATCCTATTGCTTGTTTTAGATATATTAATAAACAAGACATAAGTAAGTTTAATGCAAGCGCTAGTTTTCATAATACAGGTGTTGATACTGAGTGTATTATAGATTTAGAGTTTAATGATGGATCAAGAGCTAAATTAAAATCTAGTATTAAAGAAACATTAATGAAAGATGCTATATTTGAATTTGATAACGGAAAAATTATCATGAATAGATTCCACAGTTCAGAGAGTATATATATTAATGGTGAACACTTTAATTTGCCATTTAAAGGGTTAGGATTCGTTCATGAAATTGAAAGTTTTGTGGATACAATTAATAAAGGATTACTTGAAGATCCAATTATGACATATTCTGAATCAAGAGATATTATGAAGATAATGGATATGGCTAGAAATGAAATCGGACTTAAATATCCGTTTGAATAAATAAAAAAAGACATTTTCAAAATGTCTTTTTTATTTGTTTAATAATCAATACTTGCTAAGTTGTTTCTTAAAATTGTTGCAGAGTTTTTAAGTTTTATTGTTTCATCAGCATTTAAATTTAATCTAACAATGTGATGAACTCCATCTCTATTTAAGACAGCAGGTAGTCCAATATATATATCAGTTTCACAGTCATACTCACCACTATTTAATACAGAAATAGGTATAATACTGTTTTCATTATTAAAGATAGCAGAAGTTATTCTTACAAGTGCCATTCCAATTCCCCAGTATGTTGCTTTTTTTCTTTTAATAATTTCATAAGCTGCATCTTTTACTTTAACGTATATTTTATCTAAATCGTTAAAACTTATTTCATCCATTGTATTAATTACGTCACTAATTGATTTAGCACCAACGTTAGCACTAGACCAACAAACAAATTCACTATCACCATGTTCACCTAAGATATAAGCATGAACATTCCTAGTATCTATATTTATTATTCTAGAAACTTCATATCTAAGTCTAGCTGTATCAAGTGATGTACCACTACCTATTACTCTTGATTTATCTAATCCTGACTCTTTCCAAGCAACATATGCTAAAATATCAACTGGATTAGATGCTACAAGTAATATACCATCAAAACCTGATGCCATAATCTCTTTAACAACACTTTTAACAATTCCAGCATTTCTATTTAATAGGTGAGTCCTAGTTTCACCTTCTTTTTGATTAACACCAGCTGTTATTACAACTAATCCAGCATCTTTACATTCAGAGTAGTCTCCTGCTCTAATATTCATTTTCCTAGGAGCGAATGCAAGACCATGATTTAAGTCCATTGCTTCACCTTCAGCTTTATCATGGTTAATATCGATAAGAACTAATTCTTCAACCGTACCTTGATTAACCAAAGCATAAGCATAACTCATTCCTACAAACCCTGTTCCTACTATTACAACTTTACTATTTTGCATAAGCATCACCTCAATTTCATCTTAACAAACTTTTTATAATAATTCTAATTATACACTCATAATATATAGTGATTTAACAAGTAAGTGTTTTCATTAAAAAATAAACTAAAATACAAAAACTTTCACAAGATTTTCATAACATCTTCATTAGATTAACATATCTTTTTTGTATACTAAAAGTGTATTAAAATTCATGACTCCCTTCTAATATTGTATAAATTACATAAAGCCCCTCCCCCAAGGGGCTTTTTGTTTGTTTTGTGCTTGACTTATGACAAATCGTCATATAAAATTAAACTATGACAAATCGTCATTAGGAGGAAAGAAAATGCCGAAGGATACATTTTTTAATTTAGTAGAAGAAAAAAGACTGAAGATTATAAAAGCAGCTAAGGCTGAGTTTTTAGATAATCCTTTAAGAAAAGCAAGAGTTTCTAATATAGTGACTGTGGCTGGTATACCTAGAGGAAGTTTCTATCAGTATTTTGAAGATTTAGATGACCTTTACTACTTCATAGTAGAAGAGGTTTTTGCTGAAATATTTAATGCAGGATATGTTTATAGCGAAATGACAGATGATCTTTTTGAATTTGTAAAAATATCATTTGATTTTGATTATAGAGGATTTAAAAAAGAATCTAGACATAAATACATGACAAATGTTTTTCAAAGTATAGCTGGCAATGTAGAATACCTTGAGCAATTCAATGTTAAGAGAATTAAATATATAGAAGAAATATTGGATAGATTAGATTTATCAAATATAAAATACACGAAAAGAGAAGACCACGTTAAAATGTATCAAATGATACAGGATTTGAAAATATCTACTATTAAGAAAACGTTAGTAAATAATTTAACTAAAGAAGAAGCATTTACTGAATTTGAATGGTATTTAGATATCCTAAAAAACGGACTTCTAAAGGAGGAACAATATGGGGAACCTAAATAGATTACTAAAATATACAGGGAAGTATTATCAGAATATAATTGTATCATTAACAGCGATGTTAGTGCAGGTTTGGGCAGGATTTAAAATTCCATTATTAATGAAAGATATAATTGATGAAGCTATACCAAATAAAGATTATGATGATTTATTAAGGACAACTATTTTAATGGTTGCAGTTGCATTATTTGGTCTTGGAGCAGGATTATTAAATAATTATAATTCACAAAAAGTATCACAATTTGCAAGTGCAGATTTAAGATTAGATTTATTTAAAAAGATTCAATCTTTATCTTTTACAAATATAGATAAATTTAAAACTAGTAGGTTAATTACATCATCTACTAATGATATAGTAAGAATCCAACAATTTTATCAAATGCTTCTTAGAATTATAGTAAGAGCACCATTAATGATTGGGTTTGGATTGTTTATGGCAATATCTTTGAATAAAGATTTGTCTAATATTTTTTATGTATCAATGCCGATTTTGGTAATTGCGATTATTATCATTATGATTATTGCATTTCCAAAGTTTACTAAAGTACAAAAAACTGTTGATGAATTAAATAAAACAGTATTAGAAACTGCGAATGCGCCTAGAGTTATTAAATCATTTGTTTCAATAAAACATGAGAATGATAAATTTGAAGCAGCAAATGAACTTTTTAGAAAAACTAATACTGCAGCTGAGAAAGTAATGACTTTTGCTGATCCTATTATTATGTTTATCTTTAATGCAAGTTTAGCAGGGTTAATCTATTTAAGTGCTTACTATTTAGACTTAGGTACTTTCCCATTAATGACTAACGATAGTGGAGATTTGATACCAAAAGTTGGGGAGATAATTGCATTTAGTAATTTTAGTATGCAAATACTATTTGGATTAATGATGTTTGCAATGATGATGATTTTTATATCACGAGCAAGTGTTAGTGCAAAAAGAATTATGGAAATATTTAATGAGGAAGTTGATTTAACGAATAAAGATAATGCTTTAAAAGATATTACTATAACAGGAAATATTGAGTTTAGAAATGTTAGTTTTAATTATGGTGAAGAAGGATTAAATGTATTGGAAAAAATTAATTTTAAAATTAAAAGTGGAGAAACTATTGGAATAATCGGTTCAACTGGTAGTGGTAAAACTTCATTAATTAATTTAATTCCTAGATTATATGATGTTTCTGATGGATCTGTTTCCTTAGATGGTGAAGATGTTAGGAATTTTGATTTAGAAACTTTAAGATCGCAAATAAGCGTTGTTACTCAAACAGCGACTGTATTTAGTGGATCTATTGGTACAAATATTGCACAAGGTAAAAAAGATGCTGATATGGCTGATTATAAAGAAGCTGCTAAGAATGCATCTGCATTAGGATTTATTGAAGATTATGATGATTTCTTTAATCATCAAATTCAACAAAAAGGTTCTAATTTAAGTGGTGGAGAAAAACAAAGGTTATCTTTAAGTAGAGCGTTTATTAGAAAACCTAAGATTTTAATTTTAGATGATTCTACTAGTGCAGTTGATGCTAAGAGTGAAGAATCTATATTAAAGGCTATTAATAAATTATCAAAAAATATGACTACTTTAGTTATTAGTCAAAAAATATCTACAATTAAAGATATGGACAAAATTATTGTCTTAGATACTCTTGGAAGACTTGATGGATTTAATAGTCATGAAGAGTTACTTAAAACGAGCAAGGTGTATGCTGAAATTGCACTCTCTCAAGTTGGTAATGGGGGTGACTTTGATGAATAAACAAGAAAAAATGAAAATGAAGAAACAAGAAATGATGAAAAACATGAAGAAACCTGTTGATCCATTTAAAGAATATGATCATAAGAATAATGTGTTAGACAAAATTAAAATCAAGAAAAGAAATGAAGCAACAAAAGATTATTCAAAAGAAATGAATAAAACACAAGGTAGATCTAGAGGTCCTGGTAGAACTATGTATCTTGGTGGTAAAGCAAGTGATACAAGAGGGACAGCTTTAAGAATTTGGAGATATTTAGGAAAATACCAAGCAGGATTAATTGTTGTTATTATTGGTGTAATTTTGACAAGTGCACTTGGTGCATTAATTCCATGGCTATTTGCAAAAGCCATTGATGATTATATTTTACTATCTGATTTTAGTGGTGCTGTTAATATTGCAATGATTTTAGTATTTATTGCATTGTTTACTAGTATAGTTAGATTTATAGCTAGATATACAATGGCAATTATTTCTCAAAGAACTGTTAAGAAGATAAGGAAAGATGCTTTTGATAAATTACAAAAGCTTTCTGTTAATTATTATGATACAAATCAAGCAGGAGATATTGTTTCAAGAATTACTAATGATGTTGATTTAATTAGTAATAGTTTATCAACATTTACAATTGAAATGTTTGGTTCTGTTGTTACTCTTATTGTTTCGTTATTCATGATGTTTTACGTAAACTGGGCACTAGCAATAGTAGTAATATTGTTTGTTCCTATAATGGTATTTTTCACAATGAAAGTATCAAAAGTTACTAGAAAAGGATTTGTTGCTCAACAAAAACATTTAGGAGCATTAAATAGTATAACTGAGGAAAGTATTTCAGGATTAAAAATTATAAAATTATATTCTCAAGAATCAGAGATTATTAACGAATATGGAAGAAAAAATGAAGAGTTAAGAAAAGCAGGTTTTAAAGCTCAAGTTTGGGCTGGAGTTATTATGCCAGTAATTAACTTTATGAATAATTTTATCTATTTATTAATAGCAGCAATGGGTGGATTACTTGCAATATCTGGAAAAGTAGCTATTACTGTTGGAGATATCTCAGCTATTACGATGTATGCAAGACAGTTTATTAGACCGATAGCGAACTTAGCACAGTTATTTAATTCTTTACAACAAGGACTTGCTGGTGCTGAAAGAGTATTTAGTTTAATTGATGAAGAAGATGAGTATGTTGGAGATGGAGATGTTGAAGTAGAAAAATTTAATGGTTGTGTTCAATTTAATGATGTTACATTTGGATATGTCAAAGATAAGATAGTCTTAAAGAACATCTCATTTGAAGCACCTGCTGGTGAGACTGTTGCGATAGTTGGACCAACAGGTAGTGGTAAAACAACTATTATTAATCTTTTAAACCGTTTTTATGATATTAATAGTGGAAGTATTGAAATTGATAATATAAATATTAATACATATAAAAAAGATGATTTAAGAAATAAAATAGGAGTAGTTTTACAAGATACAAATTTATTTAGTGGTACTGTTTATGAAAATATCATTTATGGAGATTTAACTGCTTCTAAAGATAAAGTAATAAATGCTGCTAAAATGGCTAATGCGTATGACTTCATTATGAAGTTACCTCATGGTATGGATAGTGAAGTATATGAAGGTGGACAAAACTTTAGCCAAGGTGAAAGACAGTTAATCTCGATTGCTAGAACTATATTGTCTGATCCAGATATTTTAATTCTTGATGAAGCAACGTCAAACGTTGATACTAGAACTGAGTTTAAAATTCAAGAAAGTATGAGAACACTGATGAAGGGAAGAACCAGTTTTGTAATTGCACATAGACTTCAAACAATTAGAAATGCACATAAGATAATTGTTATTAATGATGGAATGTTAATAGAAAGTGGAACTCATCATGAGTTGTTGGAATATAAAGGATTCTATTATGATTTATATACAACTCAATTTAAAGATTTAGTAAAAGACTTAGAAGGTTAGGATAATTATACAAAAAATGATAATCACATACTTGTGATTATCATTTTTTGTATAAGATTTGTTTTTTGTATTTAGGTATTAATTCAAGTGGGTCTTTTTTAAAATCTGAAATTAATTCCCTATGAAACATCTCTAGTTCGTAAGGATTCTCCTTTGATATGGCATTAGACAGACATTTAATTGCTTCTATTTCAGCTTCTTGAACGTATCCTAGCTTCAATAATGATAATGCTTTGACATATCTTAAATGAGATAGAGAGCCAAAGTCTGAGTGCAATATAGAGTATTTAATTCCGCTATCTGATACAGAGTTACTATCCTCATATTTATTAAGTCTTGATAGGAATAAGCTAACATTCGCATATATTGAAGGTAATATATTACTTGACTCAGAGCTAATATAAATCATATCTTTATTATTTAAGATTTGAATTAGTTTATTTAATGCAATTTCCTTTTTAAACTCCACTTCAATTTGAGCAATTAATTGCAAAGATATTAAATCAACAAAATCGAACGCACTTTTTTTAATACAATTAGGATAATCAGCAACTAAGGATGCTTTATCTAAAGTATTTTTTGAATTAGTTGCTTTATTAATGTATTCAGCTTTTAATATACAGAAATCCAAAAATCGTTCATTTTGAATACTGATAAGCATGTCTTTGTTAATAGATTTATGTATTTTTTGAAAATTAGTAAAATCTCTAGAAACAATTGTTTTATATAGCTCTTTAATTTTCCTTAACTCATATCTATCTTTTTCGCTAGCACTATAGTAAAAGTCACTTGGACTAATTCCAAGCTTTTCACAAAATTCTATTATTTTTAAATGTGTCAGAGTTCTTTCCCCAGATAAATATCTTCTATAAAGTCTAGAATCACATATATCCCCACATAAATCATCAACAGTTATTTTATATTTTCGTCTTAGATTATCAAGATGATAAGCATAATTTTGTACAATAATATTCATACTACCCCTCAAAACGGGCCCCACAGGCCCTTATATTTTATGTAAAATAATAATACCATAGAATCATGGAGGGAAAAAATGAAAAAGAAAATTGCATTACTAGTAGTAATGGTATTATCGATGTTTTGTTTAGTAAATGGGTTAGCAACGAAGGTAAGTGCTGATGGAAATGGTGTTACACCTGTTGATTCACCTGACCCACAACCTTAATACTAATTATACAACATTTTAATATTATTATTCAAGTAGACGAAAATAGTAGATAATAATCTACGTTTTCGCAGTAATTTTCTGAAAGGAGAGATATTATAGGAATCGAGCAAATAGTTCAAGTTGAACTAAAAGCCTTAAGTAGAACAATATGTGAGTACTCAACTGATAATTATATAACAAGTTATGCTGAACAGATTAGTAAAATTAATTATCCTGAAGAAAAAAGTAAATTACGAATTTTGATAGAAAAACTAATTGATTGGTATTCTGATGAGATAAAGATAATTAAAGATGGAGAGTATATACATAGTAAGGAGTCACATATAAAGAGTTATAGATTACTCAAAGAAATGAAAGAATTATTAAAGACGGATTAAGGAAAGAGGTAAAAAAATGAATTTTTCAGATTCAGTAATTGATAAAGTTTGGGAAAAAGGAAAAGTAATATCAGGAGTGAATCCTAAAGTAAAAAGAAAAGATAAATGCGGAGGGACAATAGCTAAGTCAGCATATGGAGATCATAATAGTAATTTTGGATGGGATATAGATCATATAAAACCATCTTCAAAAGGTGGAACTAATGTATTATCAAACCTACAGCCTTTACATTGGAAGAATAATGCGAATAAAGGTGATGGACCAGATAATCCAAGCAGCTATTGTGTGATAAAGAAATAAGTTAAGAAGAGTACTAAGAAGTATTCTTCTTTATATTAATTTAGAAGAAAGGAGGAGGAAAAGTGAAAGTTACTAAGATTAAAATGCTAGTAGAAGATTCTCAAGAATTTGAGGAAATAGATTCTCTATATTTAGAAGGAGCTGATGTAGAACAATTTTATAAAAAGGCGATAGTTTATGATTATTTAAAAAAGAGTACTAGTAATGAAATAAATGTTGATGGATATCCAAATACATATCTTCAACCTGTTTTGAGCTCTAAAGATGAGAAGTATGTTAGAAGCATAAAAAACGGAACTGTAAATGATAACTTAATGAAATTACCAAGAGAATAAGTATAAAAAATAGAAGGAGAAAAGAATATGTTTAAGAGGATAAGAAAGCCAATAACAACGAAAGAAACAATGAGTTTTGTATTTTTGTTAAACTCATTTAGAAAGTTTTTAACAATTATTGCAATATTAGGAATGATATGGGGATATGTTCCATGGAAACAAATTGAAGCAGCTGTTATAGAGGAAGTCCAAATAACGGATTTATCAGAAGAAATTGATTCTAGTATTCAAGAAGAAAATATTTATGAAAGTGTAGACTTGAATCCTAGTTTAGTTCCAATTGATTTTGAAGATATCACTAAAAGAACTGAGACAGAGAAACACTTCCGAAAAATTGATGGAACTTATGAAGTAGCAATATATGACCAACCTATTCATTACTATGAAAATGGTGAGTGGAAAGATATAGATAATAGTTTATCTGAAAATGGAACTGTTTTTGAAACGAAAGCGAACAAATTTAAATTAAAATTCCCAAAAAAACTAGATGATAATAAACAAATTAAACTAACACTTGATGGGTATAGTATTGATTGGAGTATTCTTAATATAGAATCATCAGATATTGATGTCGATGATTCTACATATAGTCCAAACAATATTAAAGAATTAACAAATGTAAATCAAGCAATTATTTACAAGGATATTCAAATAAATGTAGATATTGAATATATTGTAACTGGAGATAGAGTAAAAGAAAATATAATACTTAATGAGTATATTCAAGGATTTAGTTTAACATTTGAGTATAAATTGAAAGATTTAGAAATTATTCAAGATGATGAAGGTAATATATTATTTATAAATGAAGATAATGAAGTTATCTTCACTTTTGAAGAGTTATATATGTTTGATGTTAATGAAGATTTGTCATATGATATTGAGTTTCAGCTAATAGAAACTGGAAATAAAACATATGAAATTATTATTACACCAAACGATGAGTGGTTACAAAATGCTGCATACCCAGTAGTGATTGATCCTACTCTTAAGAGTGATACAACAACTATGAATATATATGACACATATATATCCGAAAGTTCTCCAACAACTAATTATGCATCTTCTACGTATATGCCTGTTTCTAGTTCAAGTTCAGCTAGTGAATATAGAGCATTATTATATTTTTATATTCCATCTAGTATAATGGATCAAGTAATTACATATTCTTATTTGACATTAACTAAAAGCTCAGCTACTGTTGGTAGACAAATTAACTTGTATAAAAATACTGAAACTTTTTCAAGTGGGTCAGCAACATGGGCAAATGCTCCTGCATTTGATACAAGGGTAGTAGATTATCATGTAATCACGTCAGATAGTAAATATATATTTGATATAACTAAATCAGTAAAAGAATGGCAAGCAACTGGTAGCACAAGAACTACAGGATTTACTATTACTGATGATGAATGGTATGGAGCTTATAATTCTGTAAAACAAATGGGATACTCAACAGTTTCAAGTAGACCATTAGTTACAATAGGGTATGAAGAACCTTCAGGATTAAAAGATTACTGGACTTACACTTCTCAAGATATGGGAATGATAGGTACAGGATATATTAGTGATTATACAGGGAATTTAACATGGGTACGTAATGAGTATTCATTGGATAATGATTATATGTCTTTAACTCTCAACTTTTTCCATAATAATCATTCAAGATCAGTTGATATTGGTTATGGTGATGGATGGAGAACAAATTATAATATTCAAATCTTAACTGATTCAGTAAGCGGAAAGTATTACATGCAAAATCCAGATGGTAATAAAATATACTTTATGAATGAAGAATGTGTAACAGTTTATTCAGGAGTACAACAATGTACTTCGATTTCTGAAGATGGATCAAGAATGATTCTTGAGAGAAATACATATCTTGGTGCAAATCAAAGTATGAATATTGTAACAATTTCAAATCTTAAATATAATTTTAACTCTTCAGGAAGATTAACAAATATATATAATTTGAAGACACAACATTATATTAGAGTATATTATATAGATACTACATCTCAAAAAATAGACTATGTAAAAGATGAAGCGGAAAATAGAATTGAATTCACGTATGATTCAACCAGGTTAATTAAAACTGAAGTACAGTTAAAACAACCTGACTCTTCACTTAGAGAAGTAGAAAAAAATCATTACTATTATGATGCTGATAATAATATAAATTATATGTTAAGAGCATATCGATATGGTACTGATACAAATACCTCTTGGTCTAGTTATGAAAGACTAGAATATACATTTGATAGTAATAATAAAATGGTAGATGGACAAAATACAACAAATTCTTATAAAATAGAATATGGATATGACTCTCAATATCGTGTAGACAATGTTATTACTACTGACAGTGGATTGAATATTGGTGAACTTAATATTACTTATGAACTTGGGAAAACAACATATACAGATTTTGAAGGAGATAGTATATATTATATATTTGATAATTATGGACACACTGTAAATGTAATGGATGACTTTGGAAATGCAACTTTCTATAAATATAGTGGTCTTTTTCCAAATGCTGCAGGTATTTGGTATTCAGACGCAGATTTTAGTATTATTGATGTAGATCCAAATTATTACAACAATCATAATTTAATCGAAAGTTCAGATGTTATTAAACAACAACATAATCCTATTGTTAATCATGGGTTTGAATTAGGAACATGGGGATGGACAATGATTGAAGGGACGAATGGCCAAATTAACAACTCATCTTATTCAAATATTGGCAATCAATCACTTTCAATTGAGTCTGCATCAACTACATCTTATTCTTATGCATATCAAAGTATATATTTAGAAGCAGGAAGTTACACAGCTTCTGTATGGATAGATAATCCTGGAGGAAGTCCTGGAGCATATATTGATGTAACAGGTGAAACATCATCTGGTACAGTAAATAAGATATATAACTCAGATGGATGGGAGAAAGTTGAATTGACTTTCTATATAAGTACTCCTAGAACTATTACTATAAAATTAGTTAATCAAAGTATTTCATTAGCTCACTTTGACAATGTTCAGGTTGTTGAAGGTTATCTATATACTGCTTGTAATGACGATGCAACTGAATCATGTGCTGATTTTACTAATACTAGATACAACGTTATTACAAATAGCTCATTTGAAAGCGGAAGCACTGGCTGGACATATAGTGGTGCAAGTGTTGTTAATATAAATGAGACTGGTTTAATGCAAGATATACTGGGTGAAAAAGCCGTGAGAATTATTGGTGATGGTAGTACAGAAAAATATGTTAAACAAGACTTAGGGAACCTATATACAAGTCAATCTACTTATATCATTGGTGCCTGGGCAAAAGCTGATGCAGTACCTAATAAAACTTACTTTAAATTTAATGATACATCGGGGCAACCATTAGGTGATTCAGATGATAGATTTTTTGGTCTAAAAATTAGTTGGTTTGATATAAATGATAATGAAACATATTACAAGTATTTAACTTTCAATCCTGATATTGAGGATTGGCAATTTCAAATGATTACTTTAGATGTTCCAGCATCGGTTCTATATTTAAGAATTTATGCAGTTTATCAAGGTGAGGGGACAGCTTACTTTGATAATATTCAGTTCTATCATGATAAACTTAGTACAGGATATTCTTATGATGCTTCAAATGGAAATCTAGTTGAGGTTGATTCAGTTGATGGAACAACTTTATATGATTATGATACTGAATATAATGTTGTTTCTATTACTAAAGATGATATAACTACTTCAATTGATAGAAATACAACTTATCAAGTAGAAGAAGTATCTAGAAATAATGTTAGAATTACATTTTCTTACGATTCATCCACAAATCAACTTATTGAAACATATATAGGATATGATAAAGATGCATCTACACAAGATAAATGGTTTAAAGCTTCAACAACTCACACTTCCGAAGGACAGTATATTGATTCTATCACCGATGAGTTTGGAAATACATCTAGTTCAACAACTGATTACTCAGTAGGTCTTATTTCTGAAATTATGGATGCTATGGGTAATATACAGGAGTTTATCTATGATGAATACGGAAACTTAATAAGTACAACTGCATATAGCAATGTACCAATTGATCCAATATCGGGTTCTTATGTTTATGATAATAATGGAAGGTTAAGTGAAATTCAACGAGATGGATATATTTATGAATTTATTTATAATAGTTTAGATCAAGTTGAATCTGTAGAGATTTCAGGAATTGAAGTAATGATATATGATTACTGGGAAGAAGTGGAAGGTACTACGACGTATTATACTGATAAACTAAAAGAACAGGAATATGGAAATGGGGATTATGTATCATTCACATATACGGAAGAGAATCAAGTAAAAACTATTAGTTTTAATGGAATTATTAGATATGAATATGAATATGATTCTAGTGGGAGATTATCTATATTTAAAGATATAAACAATTCAAATATTTATTTCTATTCATATGATTTAGCAGGTAGAATTGAATCAGTTATTGATAAAGATGGAAATGAAATAAGCTATACTTATGATAGTAGTGGAAATCTAAATAGTTATGATTATAGTATTGGATCGTCAAGTAGAGAAGTACTTTATTACTATAACCTAACTACTGGAGAGTATGATTATACGCAATATGATGTTGGTTCAACTGAAGTAACAATTGATTACAATTATGAAAATGATTCACTAAGAAGATTAGATACAATTGAATTAACAATTGGAGCTATTTCATTTACAAAAGATTTTGGATACAATAGTAGTTCTGTTGATCCAACAATGGGTAATGCGACAAATAGAGTTTCAAATATTACTTATAATAATAATGGTACAGAAACATTCTATACATATACATATGATGAAAATCATAATATAGTTGAGATTAGAGTATATGATGATATTTACTGGAATATAATTGATCAATATAATTATCATTATGATGGATTTAATCAATTAATTCGTGAAGATATCAAAGTTAATTATGGATCTATCTCAATGACATATATTTATGAATATGATAATCAAGGGAATATTATACTAATAAAAGAATATGAGTATACAACAAATTTTACAGTAACAACTACTCAACTATCAAGAAAAGAATTATATTATGATAATATGTGGGGAGATCAGTTAACAAAACTTGAAGTATACGAAGGTTCCACACAAGTTAATGAAATAGATTTACATTATGATAATAGTGGGAATCCTACATATGAGTATGATTGTTTGTCAGGAGCAAGCGTTGAATATGTATGGGATGGTAGACAATTAACTGGTTATGCAAACCAACATGAATTAATAACTTACAAATATAATGATCAAGGTATAAGAACTCAAAAGGATAATACTATTTATACATTAGATGGAGATAAAGTATTAGTAGAAAATAGAGGATCAAGTACAACTATATATTATACTTATGATCTTGATGGAACTCTATTAAGTATGAATTATAATGGAAATGAGTATTTCTATATAACAAACTTACAAGGTGATATTATTGAACTTGTTGACATTAGTGGTACTACTGTGGCAAAATACAAATATGATGCTTGGGGAAATACAGTTTACAAAACTGGATCTATGGCAGATATAAACCCATATCGTTATAGAGGGTATCGGTTTGATAATGATACTGGATTATATTATTTAAACTCAAGATATTATAATCCTAAGATTGGACGATTTATTAATGTCGATGGATTATTAGGTGAAGTTGGAGAATTAACTCAGCATAATGTTTTTTCATATGTTTCAAATAATCCTGTAAATTATGTAGATTATAATGGCTACAAAAAGAAGAAAATAAATGACTATATTTCTTTCTGGCCATCAAGGAAAATTGAACTATTCGAACCAATAAGTGGTCAATTAGGAATAAAGTATGGAACTAGACATTCAACAGTATCAAGAGCGGGCTATTTAGATTTAACTGGGCCGACTATATCTACAATTGGTATTACAGTTATCAATGCTGAAATAGGTTTTATTTCATTAAGTTATGATGGTGAAATAACTGATTGGGGATTTGAACTTTTTAAAGGAGAACTTACTGCAGAATGCACCTTTAATTTGTGTGGAGTTGAAATTGGGGGGAGTTTTTTAAGTTATCATCAAGATTTTGATTTTGAGATGTTTAATCATGATCTTTCTGTAGGCGGTGAAATTATCTTAGGTGGTTTTGGATTTGAATTTACTAGCTCGAAGGAAGGTTTTCAGTTTGGTGGAGCCTTTATAGTTGGATTCAAGTTTAGAATAAAAATATAAAGGAGAAGTAATGATGAATATATATATTTACTATCTTATAGCAATATTATTTATATTATGTTTAAGTTTTATTAAAGGTATTAGGTATAATATTATGAAATTGTTAGGAGTATATAGTTTTTGTTATCTTGAAGGTCAGAAAGAACGTAATTTCCAAAATTTATTCACAAAGTTTTTAGGGTATTCTTTCTTTATTTGTTGGGTGGTAATTACAGTAACTATCACCTTGAAATTTTTAGTTGAGCTAGATATATTTTACTTAATTGTTGGAATATTTTCATCAATAATATTTGGGGTTTCTACTAAAACTATGTTTTGGATAATCCATAAGTTTGGGTATTAATATTATGAAAAAGAAGAATAATTTGCTTACTTTTAACTTAATTATTTTATCTATAATTACAATAACATGGGCAATATTTATTTTTTTTGGGCAACAACATATTGATGATACAAATGGAATAGACTCGTATCCTAATACTATAATATTTGATGATGGTATTTTTGAAGATGAATATGGTTTTTTCTCATATATCTCTAATTTTAAATGTGCAGTTGAGAATGTTAGTAACAATATAAAGGATATCACCCTATGCAATAATTATCATTTTAATTCAAAAAAGACTTCTGGAGTTCTATTATTGCAAAATATAGATGAAGATATTAGTTCTGAATATTTTGTAAAAATTGATATTAGTGTATTCTCAGGAAATGCCTTAATATTAGTTGTTGCTAATAATTACACGATTCTTGATGAGTATATGGTAGATGAATATATAATTCAGATTAAAAATTACAATCAAAGTTACCAAATATATCTTATTACTGAGAGTGCTGAAATCGATTTATCATTAAATGTACAGCTAAAAGATTAGTTATTCAATATTAGGATTATTTTTTAAAAAATTCTTGGACATAAGGGATTCTCTTATGATTTGTATGCTTCTTATTACAACTTTAAATTTACATATTGGGTAAGTCATTTGGAGGGGTTTGAATGATAAAAAAAATATTAATTTTAATTATATTATTGATTTCATTAGTTTCTTGTGATAATCAAGATAAACAATGTATAAGCTACATTAATCCTGAGAGTAGTTATGAAGGAACTTTTTATAAAAACGAGTGTAGTACAAGTGAGTCAATATATTACGGTTTAGTTAATGATGATTATGATTTGGTTATAGAAACTAAGTATTCTTCAATCGATGATGGTACTAATAAATATTCTGATTTAGACTATCAATATGGATTTGATAGCAGTATTGAGTATTTAAGAGTTAGTCTTTTTGACAAAGATTTAGGCTTAACTTATGGAGTTATTGATAGAGAAGGAAATGAGATTCTAAGTATTGAATATGAAGAAGTAATAATTTTCCACCAAGTAGGCTTAATCTATTTTTCTTCAAGTAAAACGCAGTATATCTTAGATATTAGTAGTGGGTATGTTACTTCTTTTGATTTTGAGTTTCATGAATTAATAAACTCTTTCTACATAATGATAAAAAATAATAAAGAGTATATATTTGACAAATATTTTAATCAAGTATTCGATATAGGATTTAATAATGTAATTTGGATTTCTAGTGATGAAGTAATTGTTGAACTTGACAATGAATTAAAGGTGTTTACTTATGATTTTCAGTTAGTAAAGTCTTTAGAAAATCTTTATGATTATTATAAATATTATGGTATTCCTGATAATTATCTTATATATATATTAAATGGAGAAATAATTCCTTTTAATTATCTTAAAGAAGTAGATTTAGTTTTAAGTAATTATAACTTTTTGATGTTCACTGATAATTACTTGATATTTTTAGGTGAAAATTATAGGGTATTTGATTTTGATATGAATGAATTATACAAGAATTCCATTATACTAGATATACTAGATAATCAGATTTTTTTGATTGCTGAGTGTAATAATTATTATTTGATCAAGGATAATTACAAAGTGTTAATAGGAGATAGTTTAACTGATTTTGAATATAGTTCAAATTTAATTGTTGATTCACAATTTTTAGTGGTGGAAAAACTAGACAAATTTTTGTATTATGATGAAGAACTTCAGTTGGTTGCAGAATCAGGTGATAAATGCATTATAAGAAATAATTCTGGAAAATATGAGTTTGAAGTTTTAACATATGCTGAATGTCCTATTAGACAGATAAGTGAAAATTATCGTTTTGTTGTAGTAGAAGATTTATATATTGAAGAAAAATACGTTATTGTTTTTAGTGATGAAAAGGTATATATATTATCAAACGGGGGTAGTGTTATATTTATTGAAAAAAGCATTTATTCTGTAAACTATAAATATATACCATAAGTGTAATATAATGATAAAATCAAATAGATATTCTATTATGATTTATATAAAACACAATTTAAAGACTTAAAAGGCTAGAAATAGCCTTTTTCTTTTTCTATTTATAAATAGTAAAAAGTATTATATAATAGTTAGTGGAGATGGTATTATGAGAAGACGATTTGGAGACAGAAAAGATGGATACAAATTAAGAAAAGCAGATCCCTTTTTTAGAATTATTCCTTACTTAATGAAAGAAAGATCTGATGCCCAAGTATTTTTTGAAGACAGAGTATACTTAGAAGAGACTGATAAATTAATAAGACAGTTAAGAAAAGAAGGCCACGCTGTAGGCTTTTTGCATATAGTTATTGCTTCAATGGTAAGAGTAATTAGTCAAAGACCTAAGATTAATAGATTTGTTGTTGGTAAGAAGACATATGCTAGAAAAGAGATATCTTTTTCTATTGCAATAAAAAAAGATATGTCTGAGGATACAGAAGAAACAACTATTAAAATAATATTTGAACCAACTGATACTATTTATAATGTTATACAAAAAGTTAATAAACAAATTAATGACAATAAAAATACAGAAGATAAGAATAGTACAGATAAAGCAGCAAAGTTTTTTTCAATTATGCCAGGATTTTTAATTAATTGGAGTCTTAATTTTATAAGATTTTTAGATGCTCATGGTAAACTACCTAGATTTTTAACTGATCTTAGTCCATTTCATTCAAGTATATTTATAACAGATCTTGGATCACTTGGAATAAAAGGTGTTTATCATCATATTTATAATATAGGAACAAATACAATATTCCTTGCTTTTGGAACAAAAACAAAAGAACAGTATATTGATGAAGAAAATAATATAACAATTAAAAAGAGTATGGACATAAAAGTAGTAGTGGATGAACGTGTTGTTGATGGCTATTACTTCGCGAAATCTATCAAATTAGCTAAGCGTATTATGGCAAAACCAAGACAACTTTTACTACCTCCTAATGAAGTAATAATTGATAATGAAATCTAAGTTTTTACTTATTTATAAAAAATGAAGATTTTGTATTTACAATAGCGCTTACTTATGCTATTCTAATAGAGTTAAAGCAATTTTTTAAATAAAAAAAAAGAAAGAGGTGATGGTAATGAATAAACTTTTAGTAATGACAATGACATATAATGTTTCGAAAAATAGATTTTTTTGTGTGGACTTACCATCACGTATGAATAGATATTAGCTTGTTTTACATACAAGTTATAAACGCTTATTTTGAAAAAGATAAACGTCTTTCATCCGAGTGGTGAGAGATGTTTTTTTAATGGAAGAAGGTGAGTATTATGAATATTTTAAGTGTTTCAAAACTACAAAAAGAGTTTAATGGAGATGTGTTGTTTAATAACATTTCTTTTGAAATAAACAGTAAAGATAAGATAGCCATTATTGGGAAAAATGGAACTGGTAAATCAACACTTATTAAAATGATAATTGGTGATTTGGATATTGATAAGGGTGACGTTTATAAAAATTCAAAAGCTGTCTTTGGCTACTTAAGTCAAGATGTGATATCAAGTAAAAATAATACTCTAATTTTTGAAATGAGAGAAGTGTTTAAAGACTTAATAAACTTAGGTGAGAAAATAGCTTTACTAACAGAAAAATTAGCTTTAATGCCAGATGATAAAGAGTTATTAAAAAGATATTCTACTATGGAACATAATTACGAGATTCAAGGTGGATATGAATACCATTATAAAATAGATTTAATTCTTAGTAAATTTGGATTTACAAAGGATGAATATAAAAGAGAAATAATCACTTTTAGTGGAGGAGAAAAAACAAGAATTGCCTTTGCTAAATTATTATTAATTAATCCTGATTTATTAATTTTAGATGAGCCTACAAACCATTTAGACATTGATATAATTGAATGGCTAGAGGACTATTTAAATAAATATGCAGGAGCAGTTTTAATTGTTACTCATGATAAATATTTTATTAGTAAGGTATGTCGTAAAATTATTGAAATAGATCATGGAACAAGTCATGTTTATCATGGTAGTTACGAAGAATATCAATTAGAAAAAGTTAAGAGATATGAAATATTATTAAAACATTATAATCGTCAACAAAAAGAGATAGAACATCTTCAAAGTTTTGTTGATAGATTTAGATATAACGCTAAAAAAGCGAGTATCGCACAAGATAGAGTTAAAAAGATTGATAGGATGGTTAAATTAGACAAACCGACTATCTCAAGAAGTAAAGTGAAGATGGCTTTTGAAAATAAAAGGGCAACTCGTGAGATAATACTAGAGGCTAAAAATTTAAGTATTGGATATGAAAAACCATTACTATCAAGTATTAATTTTACAATGAGAGGCTACGACAAATTAGCTATTATTGGTCCTAATGGAACTGGTAAAACTACTTTGTTAAAAATTATAGAGAAAAAGTTAAAACCACTAGCTGGAAAAATAGACTTTTTAAGAGAGTATAAAGTGGGTTATTTTGATCAAAATCAAGAAGGTTTAAGTTACAATAAAACGATCTTTGAAGAGATACATGATTACTACCCAAGATTTACTAATAAAGAAGTTAGAAGTGTGGCCGCAAGATTCTTATTTATGAATGAGGATGCATTGAAACCAATCAGTGTACTAAGCGGCGGAGAGAAAGTAAGATTGGTTTTATTATTGCTAATGTTATCTAATCCAGATTTGTTAATTTTAGATGAACCAACTAACCATTTGGATATTGAAACTAAGGATATAATTGAAGATGTTTTTAATGAATTTAGTGGACCAATTATTTTTGTGTCTCATGATAGATATTTCATTAATAAAATTGGTACTAAAATTATTCATTTATCTGATTCAGATGTTACAGAATTTGAAGGTTCATATGAAGAGTTTAAAGAGTTAAAAAAAGAAAAAATTGTTAAAAAATCAAAACTAAAGAAACAAAACAATATAAAAATAGATTATGAGAAAGAAATTAAAAGTTTAGAAAAAGAAATTCATAAAATTGAAAAAAGAATTAAAGAGTTAGAACAAGATACTTTTAAAGTTGAAGTGTATACTAATCATTTAGAAATAAAGAGAGTAAATGAGAAGATAGATTTGCTTAAGGGAGAGTTAATACTTTTAGAAAAACAATATTATGAACTACACGAACTTTAATGAAACAGAGGTGATATTATGAAGAGATTCCATCAGTTTTTCAAATGGATGAAAGGCAATAAAAGATACTATTTTATTGCAGCTACTATTTTGATTTTTTTACAATACTTCAGAACACTTACACCACTATTCGTTAGACATGCTATAGATATTGTCACAAATGGTGAAGATTCAGGATTACCTGAATTTCTAGTAGAGCTAATAGCCGCTGATACAGCTGCAAAACAATTGTTATTGTTAGCATTTGCATATGTTGTTTTTGCGCTATTTAGAGTTACATTAATGTTTATTAGAAGAATGATCAATGCGATCTTTACTGAGCGTATTGCTTATAATATGAGAAATAAATTGTATGGTACTTTACAGGATTTATCGTATACATATCATTCAAATGCTGAAACAGGAGATTTAATTCAACGTTGTACAACAGATGTTGAGACTTATAGAGTATTTGTTGGTGAACAGTTAATTGAGATTTTAAGATTAGTATTCTTAATTGGATTTACAATATACCAAATGCAAAGAATGGATTTAACATTAACGTTTATTTCATTAGCTATGACACCAGTAATATTCTTTGTAGCTTTATTGTACTTTGTTTACGTTAAGAGAATCTTCAAAGAAGTTGAAGAAGCAGAAGGTAAAATGACAACGACATTACAAGAAAGTATGACAGGAATAAGAGTTGTTAAAGCTTTTGCAAAAGAAGAATTTGAAATTAACAAATTTAATAAACACTCAAAAGATTACATGAAAAAAGATACTAAATTATTAGTATTGATGGCAATATTTTGGGGTAGTACTGACTTTATGATTTTAGTTCAATATGGACTTACTGCTGGTTTTGGTGTTGTAATGGCAGTTAATGGGTATATTACTGCTGATGAATTTGTCGCATTCTTATACTATATTGGTATGATAGTTTGGCCAATGAGACAGCTTGGTAGAATTGTTGGAGACTTTGGTAAAACAACAGTTGCACTAGACCGTATTGATGAAATTGTATTAAAAGAAAGTGAACATAAAGATGATAGTACTTTAAAACCAAGAATTACTGGAACAGTTGAATTCGATAATGTAGGATTCCAATTTGATGATGACGATAAACCATTGTTAAAAGGAATATCATTTAATGTTCATAAAGGAGAAAGTATTGCTATTGTTGGTAAAACAGGTAGTGGTAAATCTACTTTAATAAACCTTATGATTAGATTATTAGATAATCAAACAGGTACTATTAAGTTTGATGGTGTTGATATTAAAGATATGAACAAAAAACACTTAAGAAAAAATGTAGGAATAATTATGCAAGAACCATTCTTATATAGTAGAACTGTTTATGAAAATATTAGAATCATGAATAGGTCTGCAAATAAAGAACAAATTTATAAAGCTGCGTCTATCGCAAGTTTACATGATGATATTGGTAAGTTTGAAGAAGGATATGAAACAATGGTTGGTGAAAGAGGAGTAACGTTGTCAGGTGGACAAAAACAACGTGTTGCAATCGCTAGAATGTTACTTGATGATAAACCTGTTTTAATCTTTGATGATAGCTTAAGCGCAGTAGATACAGAAACAGATATACAAATTAGAACTGCTTTAGATAAACAATGGAAAAATACGACAGTGTTTATTATTACACATCGTATTACTACAGCTATGGAAGCAGACAAGATTATTGTATTAGATAAGGGAGAAATCGCAGAAATGGGTAACCATGATTCTCTTGTTAAAAAAGGTGGAATTTATGCACAACTTTGGGATATTCAATCAAATGTTGAGTATGATTTTAAAAGCCTAGATAAAGGAGTTGAGTAATATGAATTATTACGAAGAAGAAGAGTATACTAACTCCAAATTTGATTTAGTAGTATGGAAAAAAATATTTTCTTATATGAAAGAATTTAAGAAACATATTATAATTGGATTACTCGCAGTTATTTCACTTTCAATCACAGATATTTTATATCCGTTAATGAATGTATATGCACTTGAACAAATTATTGGAGCAGGAAATTTAGATAAGTTACCAATGTTTTTAGGATTTTACGCATTTTTCATTTTATTAACAGCATCAATGGTATATGTATTTATTATTAACGCTGGAACTATTCAACGTAAGTTATCATATGTTTTAAGAGAAAAAGCGTTCAAAAGATTACATGAATTACCGTTCTCTTATTATGATAAAACACCTGTTGGGTGGATAATGGCGAGAATGACAAGTGATTCAAGAAATCTTAGTGAGATATTATCATGGGGATTAATTGATTTAACTTGGGGTCTATTTATGATGATAGGAATTACAATTGTAATGTTTATAGTTAACGTAAAATTAGCTTTAATTACATTGTCTGTCCTTCCATTACTTATAATAGTTAGTATTTATTTTAGAAGAAAGATTTTATTTGCTTATCGTAAAATAAGAAAAGAAAATTCAAAAATTACTGGATTATTTAATGAAGGTATTATGGGTGCTAAAACAACAAAAACTTTAGTACTAGAACAACAAAACTTTAATGACTTTGATCGTTTGACTAGTAATATGAAAAGACATTCAATTAGAGCTGCGATGTTTGCGGGATTATATTTCCCAACAATATTATTTATCGCATCAGTTGCAACAGGATTAGCAATTTACTATGGTGGACTTGAAGTAGTTAATGGAGTTATTAGTTTTTCTATTTTATATTTATTCTTAGCATATATTGGACAGTTTTTTGAACCAGTTATGCAGTTAGCTAATATTTTGGCTCGTTTTCAACAAGCACAAGCTAGTGCCGAAAGGTTAATCAGTTTAATTGAACAAAAGGCAGAAATATTCGACACACCTGAAGTAATTGAAAAATATGGTGACGCAATTAACTTTAAAAAAGAAAATTGGGAAGATTTAGTTGGAGCTGTCAAATTTGATAATGTAACATTTAAATACAATAAAGGTGAAGAAGTATTAACTAACTTTACTTTAGATGTTAAAGCTGGTGAAAGTATTGCCCTTGTAGGACAAACTGGTGCTGGTAAATCAACTATAGTTAATTTAATATGCCGTTTCTATGAACCGACAACAGGAACAATTCTAATTGATGGAAAAGATTATAAAGATAGATCAATTGGATGGTTACATGATAACTTAGGATATGTTCTTCAATCACCACATTTATTCAGTGGTTCAATTTTTGATAACATCCGTTATGGAAAACCTGAGGCAACATTAGAAGAAGTTATTGAAGCTGCTAAACTAGTTGAAGCACATGATTTCATTATAAAATCAAAGGATGGATATGATACAGAAGTTGGTGAAGGCGGAGCGAAATTATCTGTAGGAGAAAAACAGTTAGTAAGTTTTGCAAGAGCCTTGATAGCAGATCCAAAAATATTAATATTAGATGAAGCAACATCAAGTGTTGATACTAAAACTGAGAAGAGCATTCAACGTGCAATTGAGATTGTTTTAAAAGATAGAACAAGTTTTGTAATTGCTCATAGATTATCTACTATTACATCAAGTGATAGAATCTTAGTATTAGAAGATGGTAAGGTAATTGAATCTGGAACACATAGTGATTTAATTGCTTTAGAAAATAAGTACTTTAAGCTTTATACTAACCAGTTTAAGTCTAAAGTTATTGAAGAGTCTAAAAACGGGTAGATTTTACCCGTTTTTTTATACCCTATAAGGGTATATATTTGTGCATATGCACTTGTTTAAATATAATCTTTATAATTATCTTATTTATAAAAAGTGTTTAAACCGCTATGTATAACCATTTGTAAATATTGTTTGATTTATAAACTATTTCGTATACAAAATAGGTCTTGTCGGATGTTTTTTACTTATATATAATATAAGTAGAAAAGGTGATGTTTATGAAGTTTATGGAGATCTTTAATCGTGATTTAAACACCAGTTTAAATCAGGAAAATAAAGATGTTGATGCTTTTCGCCTCCAAGTGGATTTAATATTAAAATCACTTGTGGAAAGATTAAACGACAATAAAATAGCTATAGTAATTGGTGCGGGGAAAATGAAAGATTTTTCCGCAACCTTTTTTGTGCGTAGATTTGATGAGGTCGTTTTAACAGATGTTGATATGAACACTGTTATTGAAGCGGAAAGTAAATTAAATTTAAGTGAAAAAGATAAGAAAAAGATTACTAAGATTAGAATTGAATATACAGGTTTTGAGAAAAATGCTTTTTTCCAAGACTTTAAAGAAAGAATTATTAACTGTCGTACTTTTGAAAAAATTGATCAAGTTATTTCTAGTAAATTACAAGGACTTGAAGATTATCGATTTTTAAGAGATTATGAAGGTTGTGGAGATTTAGTTTATGTTTCTCCAATTTATACGCAGTTAGTTTATAATCAGATTTTAAGAGAATGCTCAGTTTTACGTGAGAATGGATATCCTGAACATATGCTTAAATATATTGAAAATACTATGTTAGATAAAATGGTTCAAATTATAGATACTTTTAATGACAATATAATTACAACATTAAAAGACGACGGTTATTTAATTGTACTTAGTGATGTTTTCCAACTTGATAAGAAAAGTAATTTCTATTTAAGAGTTAAAAATGGAATAAGAAGTCACGAAGTAATGGAAGAGATGTATGAAGGATACAAGAAGAAGTATGGTATGGGAATTGGGGATTATGGACTTTTGAACCTTGATGAGAAATTGAAATCATATTTATCTAGATGGCTGATTTGGCCTTATGATGAAGATAGTTCGTTTGTTGTTAAGTTAAAAATATATAAAAAAAGATTAAAAGAATAGAAGGAGGAATTATTTATGAAGTATGTAGCAACTTTTTTAGTACTTTTTGTGAGTTATATAGCACTTGCAGGAATTCATGTACAAGAATTGTTACTCGGGGCAATCGTTAGTGCTATCTTAACTGTTATCTTAGCGAAACATGTTAATTACACAATTGATTATCGTTTCCCAGTGAAACTTCTAGTGTTTATTTTTGCTTATTTACCACTGTTCGTATGGCAATTGGTTTTATCGAACTTGGCAGTAGCAAGAATCGTTTTAAGTCCTAGGATTAAGAAACATTTAAATCCTGGTTTTGTAAAGATCAATACGGACTTAAAAGGTGATTTTGCGAAGTTAACACTTGCAAACTCAATTACACTAACACCTGGTACTTTATCAGTTGATATTGATGGTAATGATATTTATATCCATACCGTTTATATTAAAGGTAAAACACCAGAAGAAAACAGACAAAATATTAGTGCCAAATTTGAAAAAGTGTTGGGAGTGGTTTTTAAATGATGGATATAATAGTCTTTTCTCTAATAGGACTTGGCGTTTTATTCGCAGTTTCTAGATTGCTTATAGGGCCTACGCCTGCCGACAGAGTTGTATCGTTAGATACTTTTAACATTATAGTTATTGGAGTTATTGCTTTACTTGCTAATCAATTTGAAAATAGTTTATATCTAGATATCGCAATTGTTTATGGAATCTTAGCATTCATAGAAACAATCGTATTTGCTAGATACTTGGAGGGTCAACATGGAGATTGCTAGTTATATATTTATGACAATCGGTGGATTGTTCTACCTTCTAGGAGGACTTGGTATTTTAAGAATGCCAGATACATTTAACAGAATTCAAGCAGGTACAAAAGCAACAACTTTAGGAGCATTCACATTATTAATTGGTATTGGATTTAATAACCCGGAATGGTTCCCTAAATTATTATTAATTATTGTATTTATAGCTTTTGCTAATCCTATTGGTTCTAGTGCTTTAGCTAAAGCTTCATATAAGAGTTGTGATTTGCCAGACAACCTAGTACAAGATGATTTAATCGATTTGTTTGGAGGTAAAGAAGATGGACCTAGTTAATATTGTTGAAATAATAGTTTCAGTATTGATGCTTATTCTTGCTTTCCTTGCAATTAATTCAAAATCTTTAGTTAAATCAGTTATGTTCTTATCAGCTTTAAGTATGTTAGCTGTTGTTGGATTTGTTTTAATGAAAGCACCTGATGTTGCAGTAACTGAAGCAGTAATTGGGAGTGGACTTGTAACAAGTTTATTTATATTTACTTTACTAGCTGCTAGAAAGGTAGGTAATAAATAATGAAAAACTTTTTAGCGTTTATTACTGTGTTAGTTCTTGGATACATGATTGTTGTATCTTTAGATAATAATGAAGCTTTTCCAGCATATGGAGAAGCAGATGTTAGTTCACGTGTTTCACAAGCTTTTATAGATAGAAGTGTTACAGAAGATCCAGGAGATATTATATTTGGACAAGCTACTAATTTAGAAAGTGGTCCAGCTAATATCGTTACTGCGATTGTTGCTGATTACCGTAGTTTTGATACATTAGGAGAAGTTACTGTATTATTCGTAAGTTCACTTGGTGTTGCATTATTACTTGGTGGTAAAAAACAAAAACGTTTAGAACTTAACTTCCATCCTAACTTTATGTTAAGAGTTGGTAGTAGAGCATTGTTCGGTATTATTTTAATGACTGGAGTTTATATTGCTATTCATGGGCATTTAACTCCTGGTGGTGGGTTCCCTGGTGGAGCTATGATTGCATCATCAATGTTGTTACTATATTTAGCTGATGATGAATTTAGAGCAAAAATAAAAGGATTCAAAATGTTAGAAAGTTTCGCAGGAACAGCTTATGTATTAATCGGTTTAACTGGTTTATTACTTGGTGGTTACTTCTTAGAAAACTTACTTGATAATGGTGTTATCGGTGATTTATTTAGTGCTGGTATTATCCCAATAGTATATGTACTTATTGGATTAAAAGTTGGTAGTGAAATTTCTGGTATTATTGACAATTTCCTTACAGAGGAGGGTGTTTAATATGTTACAGTACGCTGCGATAGCAATGTTGATGTTAGGACTTTATGGTCTATTAACTCAAAGAAATATTATAAAAATTATTGTTTCAATAAACATTCTTGAAATAGGACTTAACTTATTTATTGTTAGTGTTGGTTATGTTGAAGGTGGAATTGCTCCTATCTTAACAAGTGACTTTAACAATAATGGATTAGTATTTGTTGATCCACTTCCTAGTGCTTTAGTACTTACTGCGATTGTTATCGGTGTTGGGACAACTGCTTTAGGACTTGCATTAGCTAAAAACATTTATCAAAAGTATGGAACTTTTGAAATAGATGAAATGGGGGAAGAATAAGATGAGTGCGATATTATTAATTGCAGTTCCCTTGTTAGCTGCCTTTATTTCAATATTATTTAAAAAGTATGCACATTACATCCTTGTCTTTGTATCATTTGCTAGTGTGTTTGCTCTTGGTTATATGGATTTAGGAACAATTACTGTTGGTGGATTTAATGCACCATTTGGTATTGTATTAATTTTAGATGATTATAGTTTAATTGCCCTTTATATAGTAAATACGTTGTTCTTCTTAGTAGCAATACTAAATTGTAACGAATTTAAAAAAGTTGGTTCTATTATGTTAGTAGCACTTGCTGGATTAAACGGATTATTACTAACTGGTGATTTATTCAACTTATTTGTATTTTTAGAAGTAGCAGGAATCGCTGCTTACTTAATTACTACTACAAATAAAAAACCACTTGCATCGTTCAATTATTTAATTCAAGGAACTGTTGGTAGTAGTTTATATTTACTTGGTTTAATTTTACTTTATGCAATGTTTGGAACTTTAAATATGGCAGATATGGCAAGTTCAATTGCAAATAGTGGATATGGTGCAGGAGTTACTGCATTCCCATTCTTACTAATGTTTATTGGATTTGGGGTTGAAGCTAAGTTATTACCATTTAACTCGTGGACTAAAGGAATTTTAGCTAATTCTAATAGATTAACTGGTCCGATGATTGCTTCAGTTTATGCTGCTGCAATTGGATTTGTATTTGGTAGATTATTAACTAATGTATTTGTTATTGAAGATACATTCTTAATCATTGTAACAATTATATTAATATTCAGCGTTGTTGCTGGTGAGGCAATGGCTTATGCATCAACTAAGGTAAGAGAAATCTTATTATATTCAAGTGTTGCTCAAGCAGCACTAGTAGTAGTTGTGTTTATGAGTGGATTCACTGGTTGGGCTGTATATTTAATTATTGGAAATGCTGCTGCTAAGTTAGTATTATTCTTAATAACTAATACAGCAACTAAACAGTTAGGTAATGATGATGTTGAAACGTTTAAAGGATTATTTGTTAATAACAAAGTAATCGGACTTGCGTTCACTGCTGTTACTTTAAGTGTTATTGGATTACCAATGTTCCTTGGTTTCGTTACTAAAATGAATATTTTAGAAAATATGTTTGTTTCTGGTGATTATATATGGCCAGCTATTATTCTTATTACTAGCGTTGTTGAAGGAATTTACTTTATTAGACTATTACTTAACTTATGGTATAAAGAAAATGATTTACCAGAAGTTAAATTTGAATTTGTATTAAAATATGTTGTTGTAATTATTGCTGTATTAATAATGGTATTTGGTGTTTACACTGAACCTGTTCAAGATTCAGCTGATAATTTAGTAGCATATTCGTACATTGAAGGAGGGAACCTATAATGACTGTTGAGTTACTTATACTAGTTGCACTAGCTTCTGGGATCCTTGCTTACTTTGTTGGAAGACTTAATAAAGTTTTAGGTGCTGTTGTTACAATAGTAGCAAGTATGTTTATCTTTATTATGATTGGTTACATGATGCAAGATATTAATGCTGGTACAACATTTAATTATAATGCTGTTGAATATATGCCAGACTTTGTAACGTTTATGGTTACATATTTAGGATTGTTCTTTGCAATTCTAGTTACATTTATCTTTGCAATGGTTTCATTCTTTAATCCGTTCTTTGTAGAAAAATATAAATACCCTGCTTTATATAGTATGCTTTACTTATTCAGTTTAGCAGGTGTACTTGGAGTATTCTTAACTGATAACTTCATGGTATTATTCTTCTTCTTTGAATTTATTGTTTGGAGTGGGTTATTCTTAATTCCTCTAGGTAAAAATAATAAAGCTGCAATATCATATTATGCATTTAGTACTGCAGGAAGTTTTGCATTACTATACGCTATCTTCATTATGTTTGCACAAACTGGAAGTTATAATCTTCATTTAGGACTTGCGACAGTTAGTGGAACTACTGAAGGTACTTATGTTCTTGCATTGTTAGCATTTGCTGCATTTGCAAAACTTGGGGCATTCCCACTTAATGTTTGGTTACCTCGAGCTTTAGGTAAAGCACCTGATGCTATTACCGCAGTATTTAGTGGTGGACTTGAAAAGTTAGGCGCATTCGTTGCAGTTCTTGCTCTTGTTAAACTTGCACCTATTGGTGATATAGCTGGTACTTTAGGAGGATTAACTGAGGCAACGTTCTTATTTGCTTCTCAGTATATCGTAGCAACTTTAGGAGCTATGACAATCGTCTTTGGTACGTTGATGGCTATTCGTCAAGATGATGCTAAAAAATTACTTGCTTATAGTTCTATGAGTAATGGTGGATATATCTTAGTTGCACTTAGTTTAGGTGGAACACTAGGTTTATCTGGTGGGTTATACCACATCGTAGCACATGCACTTGCTAGTGCTGCAGCATTCCTTGCAATAGGAGCTGTATCACGTGTTACTGGAACTACAAAAATGAGTGAACTTGGTGGGATGATTCATAAGATGCCAGTTACTTATATGGTTTACTTAATTGCAATTATCAGTATGGCTGGTATTCCTCCTATGGGTGGATTTATTAGTAAATGGCTTATATTCCAAGCTGTTATTGATAATGGATTAATCTTGATTGCTGTTGCAGTATTCTTTGGTAGTATAGGTAGTTTCTTATACGTATTTAGACCACTTGCTGCATTATTCTTAGGTCAAGAATTACCACAGCATAGAGATAAAGCGAAAGAAGCTCCATTCTTTATGTTATTACCAATGTTAATCTTAAGTGGATTAATCGTGTTCACAGGAGTAATGCCTAACATCTTCTTAGATTTTATAAATGATGTTATTGCTGAACTTGGAGGAACTGGTTTATTACTTGGTGATTATACAATTACTGGAGTTAACGGTGTGTTACAACCTACATTAATTGCATCTGTATTTGGTGTTGGTGTGTTAATTGCATTTATAATCTTTATCCTTCTTAAGAAATCTAAAAAAGTTGGACTTATGGATACATATACTGCTGGTAACTTTATATATACTGAAGAGTTAATGCATTATAGTTTAGATTTTTATGCTCCGCTTGAAAGATTATATGAAAAACATATTAATATAACTAAAGACTTCTATAAAAAATTAGAAAATAAGGTAGTTGATTTTGGTAGAATGATTAAGTATTTCTTCTTTACTAATAAACCTGAAATCACAGTCTTTTGGATAATTGTTCTTATAGGATTCTTATTGTGGGGTGAATTATAATGATTGATATATTATTAATGATCTTAACTGGTATCGGTGTTGCGTTATTCGGATTTGTTCTTCAAACTTCAATTGCTGGTGTAAACCGTAAAGTTGTTGCTAGAGTTCAAAAAAGATATGGACCAAAATGGTATCAAGAGTTTTTAGATATATTCAAATTATTAAGTAAAAGAAGTGTAACACATGGTTGGATCTTCGACTTTGGTGTAATTATGGCTTTAGGTGGAATTATTGGGACGGCAATGTTTATGCCTCTTACAAGTTCATTTATGGCATTTGATGGTTATGATAACTTCTTTATCTTTGTATATTTAATTGCTGTAGGAATGTTAGGTATGGCTATGAGTGCTAGTGGTAGTGGTAACCCACTTGCTAGTATCGGGGTTATGCGTGCTCTTACAACAATGCTTGCTTATGAAGTTCCATTTATGATTGTTGTTTTAACAATAATTAAAATAACTGGAACAAGTAGCTTATCAGAAATAGGATTATTCCAGCAGGTTGCTGGAAATAGTTGGTTCTTTATAGCTTTACCTATTGGTGGAATTGTTGCTGTAATGGCTTTAATGGGTATGCTTGGTAAGAAACCATTTGAAACTTATATAGCTCCTGCTGAAATCGCATCAGGGCCAATGGTTGAATATGGTGGAAAACAACTTGGTATGTTATTCATTATGCATGAAATTACAGTATTCATCGAAGTAAGTTTATTTGTACACTTATTCTTAGGTGGAGCTGAAAATATAGTGTTATTTATAGTTAAATACTTTGTTGTTTATACTGCATTAAATATTATATCTAGTGTTTATGGTCGATTCAAAATTGATCAAGTAGTATTATTCTTCTATAAATGGCCATTAATTATGGCTATAACTCAAGCGTTTATCGCAATTTATTTAGGGTGGGTGATTTAAATGTTGTCAACTAAATTTTCGCCAATGTCTAAAGAAGAAGTAGACAGAAAATGGTGGGAAATCGGAGATTTCTTTAGAAGAAATTCTCTATGGATGTTAATGTATTGTACTGGATGTTGTGCTATCGAATTACCTCCTGCAATGACTTCTGCTTATGATATGGAAAGACTTGGTATGGGTCCTATGGCTACACCTCGTCAAGCAGATGTATTACTTGTAACTGGTTATTTATCTTTAAAAACGCTACGTCGTTTGATTTATACTTATGAACAAATGAGTGAACCTAAATATATTGTTGGGTTTGGTAGTTGTACTATAAACGGTGGGATCTATCATGATTCACATGCCGTAATTAATCAATTAAATAAATATATTCCTGTAGATGTTTTTGTAGCTGGGTGTATGCCTAATACAGAAGCAGTAATGAATGGGTTTGTAGATTTAATGGATTTAATAAAAAATAAAAAAGCAAATGGTTGGAAAGATTATCATGAAAGATATGAATGGTATTTAGCTAACCAAAAAGCCGCTCTTGGGGAGGTTAGAGTCCATGACGAATTCCATGAGTAATACTGAATTTGTAACTAACTTAGTTGAAAGCAAGTTCAAAGTACTAAGTACTGAAGTTCTTGATAAGTATCAAGTTAGTTTTGAAGTTAAAAAAGAAGATGTTCATAGTTTATTAAGTTTATTAAAAACTAGTGGATGGATTCAGTTATCATATTTAAGTGCTGTAGACTGGCCAAATGATAATGAGTTTGAATTAGTTTATATCGTATTTAACTGGGATAAAGCAGTTCATATTCAAATTAGATGTCGATTAGATAGAGAAACAGCTAGTATGAATAGTATCTTACCTATTTTCCCTGGATGTAAATATTACGAAAGAGAAGCACATGAATTCTTTGGAATTAAATTCCCTGGAAATCCAGATCATGAGAAACAACTTATTTTAGAAGAATGGGATGATATTCCACCTCTAAGAAAAGACTTTGATCCTCGTGCTTATTCTGATAGAAAATTTAGTAAAATGGAATATAAAAATGACTTCGTTAATAAAAATGGTGAAGTTAGTAAACAAGATGCACGTACTAAGAGATACGATGATATTGATAAGTTAAGAACAGGAGGGAAAAAATAATGAAAGAGATGAAATTATTTTTAGGACCTCAACATCCTGGGATGCATGGTAATGCTTCTGTACACATTTATGTAGATGGAGATATTATTAAGAAATCATTTTTACTTCCAGGTATGTTACATCGTGGATTTGAAAAAGGTATGGAACGTCATTCATGGGTTAACAATATTAGTTTAATTCCTAGAGTTTGCGTTGTAGAACCTGATACAAATGAAATGGCATTTGCAATGGCTGTTGAAATGTTAGCAAAATTAGAAGTACCTGAAAGAGCACACTGGATTAGAATGATTATATTAGAGTTAGCTAGATTAAGTATCCATTTAATGGCTTATGGTGGTCTAGGAAGTCCTACTGGACTTTACACTATGATGTATCATGCTCATACAGATAGAAATACAATCCTTAATATCTTTGAAAAGATTACTGGACACCGTGTGTATCATCAATATATCGTTCCTGGTGGAGTTAGAAAAGATTTACCAGTTGGTATTGAAAAAGATATTCATAGTTTCTTAGATGATTTAGAATCAAGATATGAAGAATATAGAGATTTAGGTATTAATAATCCTACTATTCAAGCTCGTATTAATGATACTATTCCACTTCCTGCAGAAGTTGTATGGGAACTTGGTGTTACTGGTATTGGTATGAGAAGTGCGGTTAATAAACCTTATGATTTAAGAAAAGTTAAACCTTATGCAAGATATGATCAAGTTGAATTTGATGTTCCTGTAGCTCCTTATAGTGATGCGTATGCACGTGTTGACTGTAAACTACAAGAAGTAGTTCAATCTATTGGTATTATTCGTCAGTGTTTAGCAAAAATGCCTGAAGGTGACGTTCGCGTACCAATTAGTAGAGGTCAAGCAATGCGTTGGACAGTTCCTAAAGGACATGTTTATGCTTGTGTTGAATCAAGTCGTGGTGAATTTGGTTACTTTATGGTTAGTGATGGTGGAACTAATCCTTACAGAGTTGGTGTAAGGGGTGCAAGTTATCCTCAAGGATTACTTGGAATTGAAAAATATTTACCTGGAACTCGTTTAGACGACGCAGCTTTATGGGTAGATACTATGGGTGTTTGTTCACCTGAAATAGATAGATAGGAGTGATTGAATAATGAAAAAACAATATAGTATTTTTACATCATGGCGTCACTTTAAACATCTATTTAAAAAACCACTTACTATCCCATTCACTGAAATATTCACTAAGAAAAATGCTGATTACTTAAATAAAAATTCAATTTTAAAATCAAAGAAAAATGTAGAATGTAGTAGCCCAAGAGTAGGTGCTGATAACTTACGTGGTTTCCATACTAATGATTGGGAAGTATGTATTGGTTGTGGGACTTGTGAAGATATTTGTCCTACTGAAGCTATTAATATGGTTGAAAGATTAGATATTAAAGATGAAGAAGGTAAATTACAACAACGTCCTACTATTGATTATGGTAGATGTTGCTTCTGTGCATTATGCGTTGATATTTGTACTTCTGATTCTCTTAAAATGAGTAAAGAATATGTTTATAGTCATGAAGATCCTAACGCTTTTGAAATTATGCCTGAAGCCTTATGGCAAGGACAAGCTGTAGAAGAAGGATGGACTAAAACTGAAGCATCTAATTTACTTGATTTAGAAAGAATTGATATGGAACATGAAGATCCAGAAGAACGTAAATCTTCATTTATTGAAATCGTTAGAGGATATTCTAAAGAGTACGCTAAACAAGAAGCAGCACGTTGTGTTGAATGTGGAGTTTGTACTGGTAGTTGTCCTGTTCAAATGCATATCCCTGCTTATATTAAAGCAATATGGGAAGATGATATTGAAGGTGGATTAAGACAAATTTATGAGACTAATCCATTACCTGGTGTCTGTGGTAGAGTTTGTACACATAACTGTGAAACTGCATGTTCTATCGCTGTTAAAGGTGAAGCAATTGCAATTAGATGGCTTAAACGTTATATAATTGATAGTGCACCTACAGATATGTATGAAAAAATATTAAGTGAACCTGTTAGTGAAGTAATCGATGCTAGAGTAGCTGTAGTTGGAGCTGGTCCTGCTGGACTAGGTGCTGCTTACTACTTAAAAGTTATGGGTTATAAAGTTGACGTTTATGAAGAAAAACCAATGTCAGGTGGAGTAATGAGATATGGGATTCCTTCGTATAGATTACCAGACAGTGCAATTGATAAAGATATTGATTTCATTGAAAAAATTGGTGTTAAGATGATTCTTAACACACGTGTTGGTAGAGATATATCGATGGAAAAACTTGAAAAAGATTACGACGCAGTGTTCTTAGGTACAGGGTTCTTCAAACCACGTACATTAGGAATTCCTGGTGGAGACCATAAAGATGTTATCGGAGCTATGACATTCTTACCTCAAGTTAGAGACTTCGAAAGACGAGTGTTAAAGCTTGAAGATATTGATGTAGCTAAAAGTGTTGTAGTAATCGGTGGTGGAGATGTTGCGTTTGACGTTGCAAGAAGTGCTACTAGATTACAAATGCTTAAATATGGTAAATCTGATGTTAAATTAACTTCACTAGAAAATGAAGATCAACTTCCGTCATCTGATGATGAATTAATCGAAGGTAGCGAGGAAGGAATCGAATTATTCTGTGGAAATGGACCTCAAGAAGTTATGATTAAAAATAACAAAGTTACAGGTCTTAGATTATGGAAATGTTTATGTATCTTTGATGAAGCAGGAAGTTTCAATCCTGAATATGATAAAGAATGTGAACAAATTATTGAAGGACAACAAGTTTATATCGCAATTGGTCAGTCACCTGACTATGATTATATTCCTAAGTCACTTCAAGGTAAACTTCAGTTTGTTAGAGGTAAAATTGCCGCTGATGAATTCGGACAAGTTAAAGATCTTCCTTGGTTATTCGTAGGTGGAGACATCTTACGCGGACCAGACTTAATTAGCGGTGTTGCTGATGGTCATCGTGCTGCTCAAGGTATTGATGAATATCTATATACAAATGCAAAAAAGAAAGAAGCATCTGATACACTTAAAGAAATGAGACTTGCTGCTAAAGCGCAAACTCCTGGACTTACTTTTAGACAAAAATAGTATTTGAAAAAAGCCTCCAATTTTGGAGGCTTTTTGATTACTAATTATTACCAGGGTTATCATTATTACCAGGTAAGTTGTCTGTACCAGGAATATCATCAAACTCAGGAATATCGTCTAAACCAGGCGCATCATTATTACCAGGAAGAGAATCATCTAGTGGATTTACTTCTATTAGAATTGAATATAATCTTCTTATAGAATAATCTTTTAATGTTTCAATTGTGTATGAATCATCAGATTGAATAATCCTATTAATCAACAATAGTTTTGCAACAGAAATATTGTTTTCCTCTGCAATATTATTAATTCTATTAACTTGGTCTACAGTTAAATCATCTCTATTTTGTCTTACAATTTTATAGAGTTTTGAAGCTCTTTCCATCTCTTCAGATATTTTCAATTCTAAAGCTGCTTCAACGCGGGCTTTAACATCTTCCCTATCTGACGAAACATCAATGAGGATTATATTGTCTTCATCCCCATCAATTATGAATCCTCTTTTAACAGCTTCTGCCATAATTAATTCAATAGCTCTATCAAGTGATAAGCCTTTAAATTTGATATCACGGTCAATAAGTAATTCACCATCTGAATTAATAGCAGTAATATTAATTACGTTATCATCATCATCAAGTGTAATTTGAACTGAAGGGTTAATATCTAGTGTTACAGTAGATGCAACTACAGCTGGAACTTCCGTTCCACTCGATAATATACTAAATAGAACAAGTGCTAGTACGAAGACTGAGGCTAAACTATATGATAATCTTTTATTAAAGAATCTACTAAAATCATATTTTTTAACTTTATTAGGTATATAGAATTGATCACTTGATTTAATTTTATCAAGAATATCTGGAGTTTCTGTTTTGAAAGAAGTAGTAATACGTTCTTCAAATTTAGATTTTTTCATATAATTCACCTACTTTCATTTAATTCTTTTTTAAGCTTTTCTAATGAGTTTTTATAAGCCCAAGTTATTGTGCCTAGTGGCTTATTCAACATCTTAGCTATTTCTCTATGTTTGAGATCACCTACAACGTGGAGCAAAACGATTTCTCGTTCAGTGTCATTTAGTACTTTAAATATTTGTTCAATTAATATTTGATTTTCGGATCTACTTTCAGTTTGTCCTAAGAACATTTCATCTGTTTGTATATCTATGGTTGTTTCTCTTTTTCTTCTATTAAATTCATTTATAGCAAGGTTTTTAGCAATTGTGACTATCCAGGATTTAAAGGAGTGAGTGGGCTTATAACTATGTATTTTACTTAAGGCTTTTAAATATGTGTCCTGCATGATATCTTCTGATATTGAGTAATCTTTTAAAATTCCAAGGATGGAATAAAAGACAATATCTTTTGTTTGGTAATATAAATCATCAAATACACTCATATCACCATTTTGTAGTTGTTTCACTAATATTTTAATATCTGAATTTGACACATAAATCACCTCGCTTTATTAGTAATTTTAACATGCCAAATTAAGATAGTAAAGTATTAATAAGGGGTGTGGGTAGACAGATGTGTCTACCCACAAATTAATTAAAGTTTATTCAGTTGAGTCATCGTCTTCGTTATTTGTATTTTGACGTCTTTCTTCAATAATGTTTCTCCAAGTTTCTGCAGCTTCTTGCCATTCTTCTCTAGTAGTAGTTCGTATTGTATTTTGTACTCTATTAACTATAGCTTCAATTTCTTCATCAGTTAATGGAGTATTTTCTTGTAAGTGTGTTTCTAATCTTTCTGAATATTGAGTCATTAATGCTTGCTTTTTTTCTACCAATGCAGCTCTTTGTTCTTCAGTAAGATTATCCATAATTTCTTTTTGTGCAGCTCTTACTTGAGCTACTAAGTCTTTAACTGGAGTTTCCATTCCAACTTCGATTGTAAGTGTTTCATCATAACTTTGAGCTAGTAAGATTAATTTAAGTTTTCCTGGAGTAATTCCTAGTTCTTCAGCTTGAAGTACTAAATCTTCTTGAGTGAAGTCTTCAGTAAAGATTTCTGCGTTAATAAAGTTTCTAGCAAAGAATCTAAGTGCTCTAACTCTAACTCTTTCTTGAAGTTGTTCAGCAAGTGAGTCTTCATCTCCACCTAGAACTGTGAATAATACTGCGTTATCTTCTGATTCGATATCAATAAATCCAGCTTCAGTTGCAAGAGATATAAATAATTCAACTGCATCTTCAATATTCATTCCGATAAATTCAACATCAGCACATAAGATAAGTGCATCCTCATTAACTAAATTAAATGATGTTACTACGTCTTCATCGTCTACGATAAATTCGATAGATGGGTTTATATCAACCGCTACGTAAATTTCTGATGCGCTTGATTCTGCCACTTGATCTGTACATGCACCAAGTGTTAATACTACTGCAAATCCTAATACTAATAATCCTAATTTTTTTATCATTTTTAAATCCTCCTTTTATTTGCTTTCACTATAGTAACAAATGAAGTCTGATTTTTATTGGAATTATTTACAAAAAAAATTGAAATGCTAGTTTTAATAATTTATAATGATATATGGTAATATATTAATAAGGAGTTGATTTGATGAAAGTAGTAGCAATCGGTGGGGTCGCTTTATCAATGAGCGCAGTTAGCAAACTTAAAAGACTTAATAAAAATATTGATATAGTAGTATATGAAAAAGGTGAAGTACTAAGTTATGGTGCTTGTGGAATGCCTTACTATATAAGTGATGAAATAAAGGATTCTGCTAGATTAGTAGCTAGAACTAAATCACAGTTTAAAGATTTAGGGATTACTGTTCACACTAAACATGAAGTAGTAAAAGTACATGACAGGGTTAAAGAGATTGAAATCCTAAATTTAGAAACAAATGAAATCATCAAAGATACATATGATAAGTTAATAATTGGAACTGGAGCTAGTGCTGTTGTACCTCCTTGGAAGAATGTTAGTTTAAGTAATATATTTAAATTAAGTGTTTATGAAGATAGTATAAAGATTAAAGAAGAGATTGATAAAGGCCATATTAGAAAAGTTACTGTTATTGGTGCTGGATTTATTGGTCTTGAAATGGTTGAAGCATTTTTAACAAGAGGTCTTGAAGTTACATTAATTCAACTAGATGAACAAATCTTAAGTATATTTGATGCGGAATTAACTATTCCTATTGAAGATCATTTAAGAAGTAAAGATGTTAAGTTATTATTAGGTGAAAAAGTAATTGGATTTGATGGATACAATACTGTTAGTAAAGTTTTAACTGATAAAGGTGAATATGATACTGACTTAGTATTAGTAAGTATAGGCGTTAAACCAAATACTGAATTCTTAAAAGGAAGCAATATAAATTTAGCAAAAAATGGGGCAGTAGAAGTAAATCAATTTATGGAAACGTCAGTACTTAGTGTCTATAGTGGTGGAGATTGCGCAATGATTTATAATTTAGCTTTAAAAGAAAATAGTTATTTACCAATGGGAAGTAACGCTAATAAACAAGGTAGAGTAATCGCTGAGAATATAAGTGGTAATAGATTTAAGTTTAATGGTGTACTTGGAACAATTGTTATTAAGATAATTGATATGGAAGCAGCTATGACTGGTGTAAATGAAAAACTAGCAATAGCTAAGAATATAAAGCATAAAACAGTTACTATAACTGGGAAAAATCATGCTGGATATTATCCTAATCCACAGCCTATAACTGTTAAAGTAATATATGATCCGTCAACATTTGTAATACTAGGAGCAGAGTTAGTTGGATATAAAGATACAGCTTTACGTGTTAACGTATTTGCTCTAGCTATTCAAAAAGGTATGACTACTAAAGAATTGGGATTTTTAGATTTAGCTTATGCACCACCATTCGCTGGTGTATGGGATGTTATTCAAGTTGCAGTTAATCAAGCAAAATAAACCAGTCTTAGTTTAGACTGGTTTTTCTTTTCATAATTATAAAATTTTGATATAATATTTATGGACAAAATAAAAGAGGTGGAAATATGAGTTATCACTATAAAATTCAAAATGAAGACATTAATAATTTATTCAAAGGGATCTTAAAACTTGAGAGTGTTGAAGAGTGTTATAAGTTTTTTGATGATTTATGTACTATAAATGAGCTTGAAGCTTTTGGGCAAAGATTAATTGTTGCTAAAATGCTTCATAATAAGTTTACTTATCAAGAGATTGAAAATAGAACTGGTATTAGTGCAGCAACTATTAGTAAGATATCAAAATCTTACGCTTATGGACCTGGGGGATACAAAATGTTTATAGAAAGACTAGAAAAATAGTTTTTTGTAAAATAATAATGAATAAAAATATGAATATATCGGGGTGAATTCATGAAAGTTATTACATTAATGGAAAATGGTAAAGTAAGTGACAATTTAAAAAGTGCACATGGTCTTAGTTTATATATTGAAACTAAAGGTAAAAAGATATTATTTGATCTAGGACCAAATAATAAGTATATTAGTAATGCATCTAAATTAGGAGTGGATTTAGGTGATATAGACATTTTAGTAATATCGCATGGACATTATGATCATGGTAGTGGTCTTAAAAAGTTTTTAAAAATTAATAAAAAAGCAAAAGTTTACTTATCTAAAGAAGCATTTTCTAAACATTATAAAATATTAAAAGGTTTATATATTCCTATTGGAATAAAAAAACCTAAAGATTTAGAAAGAATTTATTTTATTGATTTAGATCAAAGTATAACTCCAGAAATTAAACTGTATTCTAACGTTGAATATGTTAAACAAGTTATTGGAGATGCATCATTACTAAGAAATGTTAATGGTCTTTACGAACTTGATAGATTTGATCATGAAATATATTTAGTAATAAATGAAGACGAAAAAAGCGTTTTGTTTTCTGGATGTTCACATAAAGGTATTAAAAATATTATTGAAGAAATTGAGAAAAGACAAAAAGCTAAGTTTACACATATTATAGGTGGATTCCATCTTTCTCATTATGAACCTGAAGATTCTGATCAAACTACTTATCTAGAAAGTTTAGGTAAGGATTTAATTAAGAATTCATCATCTAAATTCTTTAGTTGTCACTGTACTGGTGATATGGCTTTTGATGAATTGAAAAAACAAATGGATACTAGCTTAGATAGAATAAAGACAGGATCTATTTTAGATATTTAAAAAGAGTAAAAAACTATGTTATAAAAAACTAAGTTTAATGTATAATAAATAATGTTGTGCCAGTATGGTGGAATTGGTAGACACGCAAGATTCAAAATCTTGTGGCTTTACGGCCGTGTCGGTTCGACCCCGACTACTGGTACCAATAAAGCGATTTGTCGGCATTTGCACTTGATTTGTACCGCTAGATTTTGTGCATATAGGCCGTAAGATTAACTTCCTAATAAAAGGAGGTTTTTTTTATGCAACGTAACAAAGTTTTTACAATGAACAGTAGTAGTAACCGTAACATTGAAGAAGCATTTGATAGTTTTTTATCTAGGTGTGAATATAAAACCCTTAGCCCTTGGACTATAACTAGCTACAAGCAGTATTGGAAGATATTTGTTAGGTATTTAGGGAATGACAATATTGATACTTCTAGTATTACAGTTGAGACGGTAGAAGAGTATCTTATATATCTTAAGGATAACTACAAGGGTAATGACGTAACAAGAGCAACTAATATCCGAAGTGTTAGAGTTGTTTTGTATTACTATATGGAGAAAGGTTGGACGAATCCATTTAAGGTTACTATACCTAAAAGTGGAAGAACTATAAAAGAAGTGTACTCAGAAACTGAACTAAAGAAATTACTTAAGAAACCAGATTTGAAAACTTGTACATTCGCGGAACTTCGCAATTGGACCATATGCTCATTCTTTATAGGCACTGGTTGTAGAGCGAGAACTTTAACGATTATGAATATAGGTGATTTAAACTTGCAATCTGGAGAGGTATTGTATCGTCATACTAAGAATGGCAAACAACAGAATGTACCACTATCAAAAGTTCTTATAAGAACACTAAAAATATATATATCATTTAGACAAGGAAATGCTAATGAACTATTATTTCCAACTATATATGGAACTGAATTAGCTGTGGATTCATTAGGGAAAGAAATAAAGAAATACAACTTCTCCAGAGGGGTATATTCTAGAGGACTTCATAAATTCAGACATACATTTGCAACTCTTTGGATTAGTAATGGCGGAGACCCGTTTACGTTACAAAGAATACTAGGTCACAGTGATTTATCAATGGTAAATAGGTACCTTCAAATAAGCTCTGAGAGCGTATCTAAGACATTTGCTAGATTCAATCCCTTAGAGTCTTTAAACAGCGACACAGAGCGATTTAACATGACTGGAGAGGTGTTGTAAATGGGTAACATTATAGGCTATGCTAGAGTATCAACAATTGATCAAAATTTAGATAGACAATTGAAATCACTTAATGACTATGGGTGTAAAATAATATACAAAGATAAGATAAGTGGTAAGAGTATAATTCGTCCTCAGTTGGAAGCAATGATACTAGAATGTAAAGAAGGTGATACAATAGTTGTCAGCAGTCTTTCACGGCTAGGAAGAAGTACAAAGGACTTAATAGATTTATCTATACTATTCAAAGAACGCAACATAGAGTTAGTGTCACTCAAAGAGAGTATTGATACAAGTTCTCCAAGCGGTAAAATGATGTTTGGTTTATTAGCGGTCTTGTATGAGTTTGAACGTGATATGAATAACATAAGAGTTAGAGAAGGGTTAGCAGTTGCTAAAGCAAGAGGAGTTAAGTTAGGTAGACCGAAGAAGAAAGATGTTGGAGTTAAGAAGGCATTGGAGTTGTACAAGGAAGGTGAACTTACTACAAAGGAAATAATTGAACAAACGGGAATAAGCAAGTCTATGTTCTTTAGAAGACTAAAGGCTATTCAAAGATAATGTGTTCAAGGAAGTCATTTACTGGCTTCTTTTTATATGGTACAATTAAATCACAAAAACAAAGAAGGTGAATATGTTGGAAGATATAACAAAATGTCCTAGATGTAATACTCAATTTGTTACAATTGAACCAGTGATTTCCTCTTTAGATGAAAATGGGGAAGCTACAAAGATGGAATATGTATGTGGTAAATGTGGGTATAGAAAAATAGAAGAATGGAAACCTAAAGAAAATAACAAAGGCAAACTTCTTTAAGAGATATTTTAAAAGTAAGTTAAGCTTTATTTGGAATTAAGGAGGTAAGTTGTATGAAGAAAAAAGGATATATAAGTATGAACTCAATTAGAGGGTTCTTCATTTTGTTAATTATTATTAACTTAATATTGAAAAATTCATTAAATTATAGCACTAATCTCTATAGAAGTGGGTTAACAGGTATACTATACTCTTTTGCAGACCCAATTGTTTTATACATCTTAGGGATACTATTAGCTTGGTCTTTCTTTGCAAACGAGGATAGTAAAGAGGGAACTTAAGTAATTGAAAATAAATCTATCAAAAATATATACTGATTTTAGAACTCCATAACTTAGGGAAGTCATTTACTGGCTTCTTTTTTAATTGTGCTGATAACAGAAATTAGCTACACAAATTCACGTACACAGTTCATATTATAATAGTACTACTTATGACTATAACGGTACTAACGGTTCTAACGGTATAACGGTTATACGGTTGGATACTGTTTGTTAAGGTGCAAATACTGCACCTTCCTTTAGGTAAGGGCTTAACAGTAACCCTCTATTACCTATATACTATTGTAAGAAAGGAACTATTATTGTAATATCTAACTGAGTAGATAAGGTCTAGCTAATACTAACGGTACTAACGGTACTAACGGTTAGTAGGTTGGATACTGTTTGTTAAGGTGCATATTTTGCACTTTCCTTTAGGTAAGGCATTAACTGATACAATTATCATTGTAAATAATAACGGAGTTTATAAGGCCTAACTGGTATATTAATGTGTAAATACTGCACTTTGCTATAGGTAAGACTCTAGGACAAATAAAGAACGTATAATACACTTTGGGTTCTCAATTTTGGTATACAGATTTTACAGCCACTAGTTGTAGAGCATAGTACCCAGTAGGCTCCCCGGGGTGGGACATGTACTTTAATGTAGGGTAATGTGCAATTATAGCAAGATATAACAATGGGCGTCTAAGGAGAGAAAACTTCAATATATAACAATAATCAAAGTACAAAGCGAAACCGCGTGTAATGGCTAAGTAGAAGGCTTTGAGCTTATTTTAAACGAGTTATACTGTAGTTTTTGAAAGCTACAACAAGAAAACTTAAAGACATTTGGGTTCTGAGCAGGTCGTTACATTACATGAACAATAGAGATGATTTTTAAAGATGTGATTTTAAGTGTTCACGAGGTATTAAGATTAAAATAATTCAGATTAAAAGGGGAATATCTTGACCTTTAGCTTGCAATACCACTACATTAAATAATAAGCGTTTACTAATTTTATTTATTGTTGTAAAATAAATTTAGGGAGATGATACAATGGGAAAGAAAACAGTTATAGGTGTTCTCTTAATTATTATGCAAATTTTAATTATTAAATATGGACTTTTATCCAGCCAAGAAAATATTGATTCGTTTAAAGGTGAAGAGTTTAGCTACTATATAGGTTTCTTTATACCAACTATAGTAGGAATAATACTTATTGGTAAAGATATACATAATAAGCAAAAAGGAAAGTGAGTTATATGAATCACATTTTAGTTGTTGAACTTGAAAAAGAAGTATCATATAAACATTTATAGGGGGATAATAAATGGAATATAATAAGATTAACGAAAATGAAAAAAACAATTCAGGTATTATATCTGTAGTATTAGGAATTATTGGTTTATTTGTATTTCCAGGGATATTAGGAATTATAGCAATAATATTAGGAATAAAAAGTCTTAAAAAAGGAAAATTAGGAATATTAGGAATTATATTAGGAATCTTAGATATTTTAGTTGGAATTGTTATGATGTCAATGGGTATACAGTAGATAAGTTATAATGATTTACATAAAACATATTAAAGTTTTGCATGAACGTAAAACTATATGAGTATGATAAGGAACTAGAGTTAGTTTAATAACTATAAAAAAATGACGGTAGATTTCACCGTCTTTTAATTTGGGGATTGACAAATATAGTCCGTTAGAATACACTGTTTACAAGGAAATAATCTTACGGATTTGCACGTTGATTTGCCCATATAGATAGCTTTAATAAGCCGTATTAGTGGAATTGGTAGACACGCAAGATTCAAAATCTTGTGGCTTTACGGTCGTGTCGGTTCGACCCCGACTACTGGTACCAAATTAAGAATTGAGACGCTCTTAAAGGGCGTTTTTTATTTATGTAGTTTAGTGAGCTAAAATTGTATTTAAGATTTAGGATTATGATATTACTAATAATGATGTTATGTTAATAATGTAGTGGAGGTTGATATTGAGTGAAAAATATACTGTTATTACTTATTATAATATTAGTACTTTTATTAGGTGCTTGTGAGGAAGAAGAAATAGAGATAGAAGTAAAATATCGAGGGAATGTTAAAGAAAAACTTCTCGATAATGATGAATGGAATTGTGATGATTCAATTTGTACTTTGGATGAAACAAAATATTGGAATACACTTACATACAATTTTGATACAGAAATATTTGAAGTAAAACTTAGAACTGCTGTTGATGGCACTTTCGGGACAGCTACTATTAGTTATTTAGAAGATAGTATTGAAGTTGATTTATATATGGGTGGAAATTGTACGTGTTCTATTGATACTGATATTGACTGTGGAGATTTAGTAATTGGAGAACCGTATGAACAGTTAATCCAAGCAACAAATGCAGTATTTGAAATTGTAATTTTTAAATAATAGAAAACACTCTTGAGGGTGTTTTTTTAATAAAAATTATAAATAGCATCCTTAATTGTAATTTAGATATATATTATTATATAAGATATGATATAATATGAGAGTAAATAAAGAGGTGACAAGATGAAAAACTTTGAATACAGATCGTTAACAAAAATTATCTTTGGTAAAGATCAGATTTCTAACTTAGAAAGAGAATTAGAAGAATTTAAAGTTAGAAAACTGTTACTTGTATATGGAATGAGTTCAATAAAGAATCTTGGAATATATGAGCAAGTTATTTTCATTTGTAATAAACTTGATATTGAAGTTTATGAAGAGGGTGGAGTTAGACCTAATCCTGATATGAGTAGTGTTAGAAGTGGGATAGAAACTTGTAGAACTAATGATATTGATTTTGTTCTTGCTGCTGGTGGAGGTAGTGCAATTGATTGTGCTAAGGCTATTGCTTTTGGAACTAAATATGATGGAGATCCTTGGGATGTTTATTTATTAAAAGATAAAGCAACTAGTGCTTTACCACTTGGAGTAATTATTACACTAGCTGCTACTGGAACTGAGACAAATGGTAACAGTGTTATTAGTAATGATGAAACTGGTGAAAAGAGAAGTGTTGCTTACCCATTTAGTGTTCCTAAATTTGCAATAATTGATCCAAGTTATACGTTAAGTGTAGATAGGTATCACGTTATTGCAGGTAGTATGGATATTATGATGCATGTTTTTGAACAGTTCTTTAGTAATACTTTGAGAACTGAAACTAGTGATTATATGAGTATGGGTGTTATTAAATCAGTTATTGAAAATACGAGTAGATACTTAGCTGGCGAAGATGGCTATGAGACAAGAGCTAATTTAAGTTGGGCTTCAACAATTGGACTTAACTGGATACTTGGAGTAGATAAAGTTGGAGACTGGGCAACGCATAGACTTAGTTATCCTATTACAAAAGAGTATGGTATAACTCACGGATATGCTCTTGCGTTAATATTTACTTCATGGATTAGAGTTGCTTTAAAATATAATAGTATTACAATGATTCCAAGGTTAGAAATAATCGGTGATATGATTTTTGATGGAACTGATTATAGTCTTGTACCTGATAAATTAGACGAATTATTTAGTGAGTGGGGAGCTAAAGTAAAACTTAGTGAAGAATTAAAAGATGTTACATTAGAAGAAATTGATAAGCTTATTGAAAATGCACTTGCGCTTGGGAGCGTAGGTACAGTTATTGAAATAGATAAAGAGAAAGCATTAGAAATATTTAAAAATTCATTAGGGTGGTGAACATATGTATGACAAAAAGTATTTAGAATTACTTTCATATTTATATGAAGGGGTTTACGTTGTTGATCAACAACGTAAAATTGTTTTTTGGAATAAAGGTAGTGAAGAAATCACTGGATATAGTGCAGAAGAAGTTACGGAATCATATTGTTATAACAATATTCTTAGACATGTTACTGAAGATGGTAAAAATCTTTGTTTTGATGGTTGTCCACTACATCATACTTTAGCAACTGGGGAACTTCAGGAAGCAGATGTATTTTTACATCATAAAGAAGGACATAGAATTCCTGTAAAAGTAAAATCTATTCCTATTTATGATTCAGAAGAAAATATTGTTGCAGCTATTGAAGTATTCACAGATGAAAGATATAAAAAAGATACTTACTCTGAAAATAGAAAATTAAAAGAGTTATTAGTAACTGATCCTTTAACAAAGATATCTAATAGAAGATATTTAGATTTTCACTTAGAAAGTTGTAAAAAAGAAGCTGATGAATTTGAAACAACATTTGGATTATTGTTCTTTGATATTGATAAGTTTAAAGGCGTTAATGATACATATGGACATGACATTGGTGATGAAATATTGAAACTTATGTCAAGAACTATATCTTCAAATATTCGTGGTGATGATAAGGTTGGCAGATGGGGTGGAGAAGAATTTATAGCAGTAATTAAAATTGATCATTTAGGTGGTCTTGAAAAAATAGCTAATAAGCTTCGTTTACTAGTTTCTAAATCAGAACATAAACTTGAAAATGATAAGGAATTACGTGTAACTGTTTCTATTGGTGGTACTCTTTATAAACCTGGAGAATCTTTGATAGAGTTAGTTAAAAGAGCGGATTCTTATATGTATCAAGCTAAGGAAAAAGGTAGAAATAGAGTGATAGTAAAATAGACTTTTTTAAGTCTATTTTTTTTAATGACTTATATAGTAGATTATGATACAATTTAAATTGATAATAATCGTAATACGAGGAGAGTACTAATATGAAAATAATTGCAGTTAATGCGGGTAGTAGTTCTTTAAAATTTCAATTACTTGATATGCCAAGTGAGAATGTATTAATCAGTGGAATTGTTGAAAGAATTGGACAAGATAAATCCGTTATGAAAATTAAATTAAATGGTGATAAACTAGTAGAAAATTTAGTAATAAAAGATCATAGTGTAGCTGTTGATTTATTACTTAAGCAACTTATTGAATTAAAGGTTGTTACGTCGCTTGATGAGATTGATGGAGTAGGACACAGAGTTGTTCATGGTGGAGAAGCATTTACTGATAGTGTATTAATAACGGATGATGTTATTAAAGCTATTGAAGATGTTAGTGACTTAGCTCCTTTACATAACCCTGCAAATCTTACTGGTATATTTGCTTTCCAAAAAGCACTTCCACATATAAAAGGTGTTGCTGTATTTGATACTGCATTTCATCAAACAATGGAAGAAGAAGTTTATTTATATGGTGTTCCATATGATTGGTATGAAAAGTATGGAGTTAGAAAATATGGATTCCATGGAACTAGTCATAAATTTGTAAGTTTAAAAGCTGCTGAATTACTTGGTAAGAAACCAGAAGATGTAAATATTGTAGTATTACATCTTGGAAATGGTGCTAGTTTATGTGCTGTTAAGGGTGGAATAAGTGTTGATACTTCAATGGGTTTCACTCCTCTAGCCGGAATATTAATGGGTACTAGAAGTGGAGATATTGATCCTGCGATAGTAGAATATATCGTTGAAAAAGAAAATAAAACAGTTAAAGAAGTAATAAGCGATTTAAATAAAAAATCTGGATATCTTGGAATGAGTAGAAATTCAAGTGATTCTAGAGATTTATGGACAGCAACTCACGGTGGAGATAGACAAAGTATTAAAGCTATTAAGAAACAAGTTAAAATGATTTGTGATTATGTAGCTTCTTACTATGTTACTATGGGTGGAATTGACGCTATTTGTTTCACTGCAGGTGTTGGTGAAAATGCTATATTTACTAGACAGTTAATTGCTAATAGATTGGCTCCTTTAGGAGTTAAACTCGATATCGAGAGAAATTACGTTAGAAGTGTTGAAGCTTTAATTTCAGCTGATGACTCTAAAATTAAATTGTTCTTATTACCTACAGATGAAGAAGTAATGATAGCGAGAGATACATTAAGATTATCTAATACATAAGGAGTGGATTTTACACTCCTTTTCTTTTTGTGATATAATATAATAGACGAGGTGATTATATTGAAAATTACAATTGATAAAATTATAAAAGAAAAAACACCGAATTTTCATATTGGTGTTATGTCTTGTGATGTTTTAATATATGAGAATAGAGATATTGTAAATCTAGTGAATGATTGTGAAGTAGAAATATCAGAAAACATTGATATAACTGACGTCATAAAACTTGAAACAATTAAAGATGCTAGAGACGCTTATAAAGTATATGGTAAAGATCCATCAAGATATCGATTAGCTACTGAGTCTTTGTATAGAAGATTAGCTAAAGGTAATAGTTTATATCGAATCAACAATGTAGTTGATTTAGGTAATATATTATCACTTAGTTCTAGAAAAAGTGTTGCAGTACTTGATTATGATAAAATTGAGGGAGATATACTTATAAGATTAGGAAATAAAGGTGAAGAATATTACGGAATAGGTAGAGGTAAATTAAATATTGAAAATGTGCCATTATATGAAGATTCAATAGGACCTTTTGGATCAACAACAAGTGATACAGAAAGAACAATGATTACTGATAGTACTAAAAAGATATTGCTGTTTATTATATCTTTTAGTGGTGATGAAGATTTAATGTATGAACTTAAATATGCGAAAGAATTATATGAAAAATATGCTAATGGAGATAATTTTGAATTGAATGTAATGTGAATACTCCCCCGCTTAATTTAAATTTGAAGTGGGAGCTTCATGGGTTATGCGAACTAACGTTCGAAAAATTACC
>JRFF01000012.1 GCA_000753575.1 Candidatus Izimoplasma sp. HR2
TTAGTTCGCATAACCCATGAAGCTCCCACTTCAAATTTAAATTAAGTGGGGGAGTATTCACTAAAAAAGTGTAATCACCTTTTTTTATAAGTATAATTTTGATATAATCATATTTGGGAGTGATAAAAATGAGTAACTTAAAAGTAGGTATGCCTGCATTAATGGAATTTGATTCAATCAAAGAAAATTATGAATTAGCAAAAGAATTAAATTTAGATTTCTTAGAATTGAATATTAATATGAGTTATTGTTTTCCAAAACCTGAATGTAGAATTCAATTACGTAAATTTAAAGATGAGAGTGATATTGATTTTACATTACATTATTATGATACAGTTGATGTAGCAACACCAAATGAGAATTACCAAGAGTATCTATACAAAGATATGGAACAATTAGCTTCTAATTTAGATGGTATTATAGATAGATTAGTTTTACATCTTGAACCAGGTGCTTTTATGACTATTCATAGTGAGAAGAGATATGTCTATAAATATGACAAATCTTATGAATCAAGAACAGTGGATATACTAAGTAAAATAAGAGATATTCTTAAATCTCATAATATTATGTTAGTGCTTGAAAATGTACCTATTCACCCGTTTATGGAAAATTTATATAAGGTATTAGGTGAAAATAGTTTTAATTTCTGTTGGGATATTGGACATGATAGAATATACAATAATTTACTATTCTCAAGTTTTAAAGAAAAGTACAACTTACAAGTAAAACATATGCATATGCATAATGTTAATAATATGAAAGATCATCAAGAGTTAGCATTAGGACAATTAGAAATAGAAAAATATATTGATTTTGCAAATAACAATGATATTCATGTAGTTATTGAAGTCAAAGATAGTATTAATCTTAAGAGATCAGTAGACTATTTTAATAACTATCAAGAATCTATTAATTAAAATATAGAATTGCCACATGAATTTATCAGTTTATTAGTGATGATAGATTTGATCGTTTAAATGAAATATTAAATGCAGAAAAAGTAAATTATATATGGAAGCTAAGTCCAACTAGACTTAGCTTCTATTTGATTTAAATAGCTAAAAAAGGTAAAATAAGTATATAGTACTATGAAAACTAATTATTACGGGGAGTTGATACTATGTCATTTAAAATAGTAAGGAAATATTTTGATGTCGTTCCACTATTTAGATATAAAGAAATTGAGTTGAAAGAAAGATTAACTCTCATTTTTTATATGGCTGGATTTGGATTATCAGTAATTGCAATTATTACTACGTTTTTACTTGGAAAGCCTTTTTGGGTTAATACACCGAATCTTTTATTAATGTTGTCTTGTTTACTCTTACCATTTCTTTATCCTAATAACTTTGATAAAATAGTAAAAATTGTGTTATATTCAGTAGCTTTTGTATATTTACCTATTAGTTATTATATTAATGGTGGACACGAAGGAATAGGAATTTTATATTTCTTAATGGTAGTAATATACTTTAATTTCTTCTATGAAGGAAAGAAATTAGCAAAGGTAATAGGCTCAGTACTAACACTTTATGTTGTAGTTATTATAATGGGGTATATATACCCTGAATTAATTACTTATCATATTAATGATACATCAAGAATAATTGATATGATAATGTCTTTTGTATCAATATCAATTGTAATATCACTAGTATCTAATGTAATATTTTATAGTTATCGAATTGAAAAAGATGATAAGGAATTCTTACTTAAAGAATTAAAGAAACAAAATAGTAAATTGGAACTCTTATCAACAACTGATCAACTAACCGAAGTTTATAATAGAAGATATTTTTTAGATGCTTTAAAAAGTGAATTTGATCATTTTGAATTATCAAAAATACATTTCTATGTAATGATGATTGATCTTGATGATTTTAAAATTGTGAATGATACTTATGGACATCTATATGGCGACGAGATACTTAAGGGTGTAGCTAAGGCCATTAAGTCATGTTTAAGAGAACATGATATTGTTGCTAGATATGGTGGAGAAGAGTTTTCTGTGATTATATCTCATGATACTTTAGAAAATGGAAAGACGATTGCTGAAAGAATAAGAAAAGCAGTAGAAGATGTGAAATATAGAGGTAAAAATAATATTACTGTAAGTATTGGGATTGTAAAAAATAAAGTAAATGATACTTTACTTGGAATTATAAAAAGATCAGATGATTTTTTATATGAAGCTAAGGGAAAAGGTAAAAATAGAGTAGAAGGAAAATAGTAAAAAAACAGTTCATATTTTGAGCTGTTTTTTATTATTTTGATTTTTTCCTTTTGAGGTGTAATTTATATACAAAATATATTTTCGTTTTTTGTGCTTTATTATTTATATATGTTATAATTAAGCGTAAATTAAATTAGGGTAAAAGAGGTGGTTATATGATAAGTATTATTATGGTATTAGTTTTATTAGTTGCTATTGGTATTTTACCAAATTCTCTTAATATTATAGCTATTTCTGGGATTATTGTTATCCTTGCTTATAAGTTTAAAAACATGTTTAAAAGAGCTTATATTTATTATGTAGTTGCCTTGTTATTATCGACAGCTGCTTTAATATTTTATGAAAATGATTATTCTGATTTAATATTTGATGGATTAATTGGATATAGCTTTTTATTTGTTGTTATGATTTCAGGGGTATTACCTGATAAATGGGTATTAACTAGAAACTTAAAAAGAAATAGGGGAATGTTTTCTATTTTATCATTTATCTTTATTACACCACATGCTGCAAATCATGCATTTGGATTAGCAGGTGAAATTAATATTTTTGGTGTTATAGCATATATATTAATGGTTCCTTTAACTATTATATCTTTCCAAGTTATTAGAAGAGAGATTAATAATAAGGATTGGATTATGATTCAAAAAGCTGCATATGTTATATATTTAAGTTTATTCATTCATTTACTTGTTGTAGCTGATTGGGAGAATAAAGTTATTTATGCAGTATTATTTACTTTGTATTTAAATAATAAGTTTATTAAGGAGTTAAAAAAATGAAGCTATTAGAAAAAGTAGTTTATTCAACTATTCTATTTTTAGCAGTTTATACTTTATTATCAATTACTTTGAGAGTGTTTGCTTGGACTAGTATTTATGTATCTCATTTAATTGGGGGAGTTGTTTCAACTATTATTGGGGTATTATTTTTTTTGTATTTATTAATTAAAAAGCAGTGATGCTTTGGGTGGTTATAATTAAGAATTATTAGGAGGAAAAGAAATGTTAGAAATTTTATCTAGAATGCAATTTGCATTTACAATAGCGTTTCACTTTATATTTGTACCTTTAACAGTGGGACTAATCATAATTATTGTTATTTTTGAACTTAGATATTATTTTAAAGATGATGATAGATTTAGAAAGTTATCTAATTATTATAGTGATATCTTTTTAATTAACTATGCTTTTGGAATAGTAACAGGAATAGCTATGACTGTTCAGTTTGGAACTAACTGGGCACCTTACACTGTAGCTATGGGTGAAGTATTTGGATCACCATTAATTTTAGAAGTAATAGCAGCGTTCTTTTTAGAGTCGACTTTTACTGGTATTTGGCTTTTTAGAAGACATAGGATATCTAAAAATCTTAGGTTATTTACTGTATCAATGATTACTTTAGGAACATTGTTGTCAGCTATGTGGATAATTTCTGCGAATGGATTTATGCAACATCCCACAGGAGCATACTGGGATGGTAGTAAGATTATTTTGGAGGATTTTGGTAAGTTATTCTTTAATCCATATACTTGGTATATGTATATTCACAATCACTTATCAGCAATATTATTAAGTGGGTTTGTAGTACTTGCTATAAGTTCTTGGCAAATGCTTAAGGGTAAAGAAGAAGATAAACATCTATTTGAAATAAGTGCAAAATATGGTGCTTGGGCAATTCTTATACCAGCTATTTTATTACCGATTACTGGTAATTCATATTTAGATTATTTAAATACAGTTCAACCTGATAAGATAGCAATGATTACGGGGATTGATACAGGAGGATTAAAAACTGTGGTTAGGTTATCCTTTGGATCAATGGTAACTTTAGGAACTATCTTTATCGCAATCTCAGCTTACACATTAATATTCTTTAAAAAGTATCTTAAATCTAAGACGTTACATAAAATATATATATGGCTTGTACCTTTACCATATTTAGCTATTATAGCTGGATGGATGGTAACTGAGTTTGGACGTCAACCTTGGATTATATATAACATTATGGAAGTATCTGAAGGTATAAGTATTGTACCTGTAGAACAAGTTTGGTTTAGTATAATCTCTATAACAATCTTGTATGCGATACTATTTACTATGGATTATGTTTTAACAATAACAAGAATTAAAAAAGGAATTGTAGAACCAAGTGGGGGTGAAGATAATGAGTAGTGATACATTAATTAATATTACTTATACTATTATTTCATTTTCATGGGTTATTTATTTAGTTCAAGAAATGTTTATAACAGGAGCTAGTGCTTTAAATATGGGTATATGTAAAAATGAAGAAGAGAGAAAACAAATACAAGTAGTTTCAGGACTTCATTTTGATGGAGTTGAAGTATGGCTTTTAGCTGCTTTAACAATAACACTCGGTACTTTTCCTTTAGTGTTTGGCACTACATTTACTTATTTATATGTAGTATTCTTCTTACTTCTATATGCCATTATAGGAAGAGGAGTATCTATTGAAGTTATCTATAAATTAGAATCAAAAAGATGGATTAAATCAATGGTTGTTACATGGACTATTTCTAGTATATTACTTATCTTTATATTAGGAGTTTATATTTCGAATGTCTTTTATGGTTTTCCACTTAAGGATGGAGAAATGACTTCTAATTATTTTAGTATGTTTAATGTCACAGGAATAGCTGGTGGGTTATTATTCTTATCACTCGCATTAGTTTCAGGGGCAGGATGGATAAAAATTAATACTATTGGAGATGTAGGAGATAAAGCACTTATCTTTATTAAGAAGTATGGAGTTATCTATACGGTACCTATTTTATTATTATTAGTATTTATGGGGTTTAATAATACTGATGCTTCAATATTTATAGGTGAACTATTTAGTAAGTCTTACCTTTACTTTATTTTCCCATTACTTACAATAGTTTTTGCTTTATTAACTTTATATATGGGAGTTAAAGGAAAAGGAAAAGAAATCTTTATTTTTAGTTTATTAACAATGGGATCTTTCTTGATTACTGGATTTAGTGGAATGTATCCATATATGATTCCTTCGAATATAGCTCTTGAAAATGGGATTACAATTTATGATGCGGCAGTTTCAGATCAAGCATTAGAAGTAGTGTTAATAGTAGTCGCAATATTCTTCCCAATTACTTTTACTTATCAAACATGGAAGTATATTAAATTTACAGATAAAGTTAAATTAAATGATGAATAGGAGGCCGAATTAATGGCAGCTAAAATTATGTTATGGCCTTCAGCTAGGTCGAAATTTGTAAAAGAACCTCATATGAAATTAATATATAATTCATTACTAGTATTAAGTGTTGTAATGATTATTCATAATTACTATATGTATTCTTTTATGTATGCAGTTAAATTGTTATTAATGATTGTAGTTGCAATTATTTTAACAGTTGAATCAGAGATTTTATTTTATTCTCACGATAAAGATATTGATAGAACAGAAGCAAAAGCTTTGATTAAGAAATCTTATCCAAAGCTTACTGCTTTAATATATGTATTACTAATACCAATTGGTACACCTTTATGGCTCGTAGGGCTTGGAGCAATACTTGCGACTTTCTTAGGTAAATTACTCTTTGGAGGATTTGCACATATGGTGTTTCACACATCACTTGTAGGAGTATTGTTTGTAACTTTAGGTTGGACTCAGTTGGTTGATGGTGTTGCGTTTATGACATCGTTTGATAACTATTTACTTGAGTTAATTTTTGATAATAGTTTCTTTAATGATACTTTAGGTATTGGAGGAATATTTGATCCTTCAAATATGACTACATCACTTGGTATGTTACTGAATAACGATATGTATGATTTTGTTGATGTACTACTTGGAATCGTTCCAGGTATTGTTGGTTCAGGAATAGTATTACTTGGAATATTTGGATTCTTAATATACAAAAAAGCTGTTAACTGGATTACTCCAGTAACTATGTTAGGAACATTCTTATTTACAGCATTTATAATTGGATTAATAAATGGATATGATCCAATATATCCGCTATATCAATTATTATCAGGTTCATTCTTATTTGTATTAGTATTTGTAGTCACAGATCCTATTACTACACCTATTCCTACTAAAGGAAAAATTATCTTCGGAATAGTAGCTGGAGCACTTACGATGTTTATACGTCAAGGAGTTAAATATGAAGAAGGTGTAATATTCGCTGTATTATTTATGAATATGTTAACGCCTTTATTAAATCAAACACTTAAGGCTAAGAAGCCTGTAAAAAAAACACCACCTAAAAAGGTAGGTGAGTAGTATGAAGAAGACTTTATACTTTGCAGTATTCTTATCAGTTACAGCAATGCTTGTAACAGCTATAGCGTATCTTGGATATAGTTTAACTGAACCTATTATTGCTCAAAATAGAATTGATAGTATTGAAAAGAATATTGCTATTTTATTTGATCCTGAAGATGGTTATTCTAGAAATGTGGATCAATTAGAAAATTCATATTTAGAAAAGAATTATAAATCAATTTATGAAATATATGAAGTTCTAGGTAATGACGGAGAAATTTATGTATTAATCTATAATATAACTGCACAAGGTAGAAATGGAATGATTGATGCCTTAATTGCAGTTGATCCATACACAGATACTGTAGTCGCAGTAACATATTATAGTCATACTGAAACACCTAATATTGGTGAAAAATATACAAAAGATGAAGAAATTATTAAATTACTTGGACAATCACTTGATAACGTTGAAGTTGATGTTATCACAGGTGCATCTACAACTTGGATTGCAATTGTAACGATGTTTGAGGATATCAAAACTCATTATAATGCAGAGGAGGTGCACATAGATGGCTAAGAAAAAGAAAAGATTAACTCCTAAACAAAATGTTATTAAAGGACTTATTAAGGAAAATCCAACTTTTGTTTTAATACTAGGTATGTGTCCAACTTTAGGAGTTACAACATCTTTAGAAAATGGTCTTGGAATGGGACTGTCTGTATTATTTGTATTAATATTAACAAATACCATTATTTCACTTATTAGAAACATAGTACCTAGTGAAATAAGAATACCTGTATATATAGTAGTAATAGCTTTAATAGTTACAATGTTAGAATGGTTACTACAAGCTTATATCCCTAGTTTATATGCATCACTAGGAATATTCTTGCCACTTATTGTAGTTAACTGTATTATCTTAGGTAGAGCTGAAGCTTATGCTTCTGATAATACTATCTTCGATTCACTCTTTGACGCTATAGGAATGGGACTTGGATTTACATTAGGTCTTTCAACATTATCATTTGTTAGAGAGTTATTTGGAACTGGTTCAGTTCAATTACTAGGATTTACGTTATTTGAAGCAAATGTTGCAGCTTCATTCTTAGTTCAACCAGCTGGAGCATTCCTTACTTTAGGATTAATAATTGGAATTATAAATACAATAAAAGCTGATAAAGCTAAAAAGAAAAAAGCTATTATGGATATTAAAATAGCAGCAGCATTAAAGAAAAAAGCTGAAAAAGTAGCAGCTTTAAAAGCAAAGGAGGAATTAGCAAATGTCTGATCTATTAACACTTGCGTTTACGTCATTCTTAGTTCAAAACATTATTTTAAGTCAATTCCTCGGAATCTGTTCATTCCTAGGAGTATCTAATAAAAGATCTAAAGCTCTTGGAATGGGTCTTGCTGTATTCTTTGTAATTACGTTATCTGGTATAGTAACATGGTTAATATATTATAAAATATTAGAACCTGGTGGAATTACATTTATGAGAACTATTGTATTCATATTAGTAGTTGCTGCAATGGTTCAAATCTTAGAAATGGCTATTAAGAAGTTTAGTCCATTACTATATGGATCACTTGGTGTTTATTTACCTCTTATTACTACAAACTGTGCAGTACTAGGAGTAGCATTATTAAATATTCAAAATAACTTTACACTATCAGAAACTGTAGTATTTAGTGCATTTACATCTTTAGGATATACTGCAGTAATTATTATATTTAGTTATATTAGAGAACAAATGCTTAAAGCTCCAATCCCTGAAGGATTCAAAGGAATCCCTTCAGGATTAATCGCAGCTTCAATCATGGCCTTATTATTTAAAGGCTTCGTAGGTCTAATCTAATGTTAGTTGCTGTCTTACAAATAGGAGCTATTGGATTGATACTAGGTGTATCAATTGGAATAGCTAATAAATATTTAGAAGTTAAATCACATCCACTTGTTGAAGCAATATACAATGAGTTACCTCATTTTAATTGTGGAGCTTGTGGGAACCCTGGATGCCTTGCAATGGCAAACACTGTAGTTGATGAAAATGCACCATTAACTAACTGTAAACCAGGAGATGCTGAAATGCGTAAAACTATTCAAACTATTTTAGATGATTATAAATCAGGTAAATTAGTTTTTGAAGGTGACACAAAAAAACCAAGTTAAAATATTAGCACAAACGAATAATTCGTTTGTGCTTTTCTTTAAACATTACTAATTCGTGTTATAATAGATTTGTTATTATGAAAGTTAGGTGTATTATGGAAAACATTGAGTTAATTGCAACCGCAACCTTTGGGCTTGAGGCAGTTGTAAAAAGAGAATTAATAGCATTAGGATTTACTGTAACTAAAACTGAGAATGGAAAAGTCACTTTTTTAAGTGATGTAGCAGGAATTGCTAAAGCTAATTTATGGCTTAGAACAGCTGATAGAGTTTTACTTAAAGTAGGAGAATTTAAGGCGTTTACTTTTGATGAATTATTTGATAAAACTAATGCTTTAGACTGGACTAAATATATTCCTGTAGATGGCAAATTTACTGTTAATGGGAAAAGTGTTAAATCTAAGTTATTTAGTATATCTGACTGTCAAAGAATTGTTAAGAAATCAATTGTTGAAAATATGAAAAAGAAATATAAAGTTGATTGGCTACAAGAAACTGGTGCAGACTATACTGTATTAGTATCTTTATTAAAAGATGTAGCAACACTAACTATTGATACATCTGGGACTGCTTTACATAAAAGAGGATACAGAGTTGAATCAGTAATGGCTCCTATTAAAGAAACTTTAGCAGCTGGGATGGTGTTACTTAGTTACTGGAGTAAAGATAGAATATTATATGATGTCTTCTGTGGATCTGGTACTATTCCAATAGAAGCTGCATTAATTGGTAGAAATATTGCTCCTGGATTATATCGAGATTTTGCATCTAAACATTGGCCAATAATTGGTGAATCTATTTGGAAAGATGAAATAAAAGAAGCTTTAAAAGCGATTAATCAAGAAATTAAGTTAGATATATACGCTTCAGATATAAGTCAAAAGGCTATTGAAGCAGCTAAAGAAAATGCTGAAGAAGCAGGAGTACTTGATGATATAACTTTTACTAAACAAGATTTTAAATTTGTTAATTACTCACATGATTATGGAGTAATTATATCTAATCCACCTTATGGTGAAAGAATAGGTGAAGATGTAGAAATTAAAAAACTATATAAAGATATGGGATTTAGATTTAGTAAATTACCAACTTGGAGTAAATATCTAATCACATCATTTGAAGATTTTGAAGGTGTATATAGACATAAAGCAGATAGACAAAGAAAACTATATAATGGGAAAATAGAAACTAGGTACTATCAATATTACGGACCTAGACCACCAAGAGAAGAATAATATATAAAGGGGAAATATTATGGATAAGACAAAAATTGCTGTAATAGATTTTGATGGTACTTTGTTTAATGGAGAATCTATGCCATTTATCTGGAAGAGATATGGAGAGTTAGGTTATTCTAAAACAAGACAAATGAGAGCTTTATTTAAGATCATAGTTGTTAAGTTTTTTGCTAAAAGAAAGATGTTTAAAAAAGTAACAACTGAAGTTTATAAAGAGAGTGCAACAAATTATTTACTTAAAATGTTTAAAGGGTTTACTAAAAAAGATATGGAAAAATTCTTTGATGAAATTTATGATTCTATAGAAGAAAAATTTAATGAATATGTTGTTAAAAGAATATATGATTTGAAAAATGATAATTATAAAGTTATATTAATTTCAGGAAGTTATAATATGTTAATGGAGTTAGTAGCAAAAAAACTTGATATTGATTATAGTGTTGGAACACAATTAAACTTTTTAGACAATGGAAATCTTGATGTAAAAACAAGATTGAATATTATTAAGAAAGAATTAAAAGTGAAAGAACTATATAAAATTTTTCCTAAAGAAGAAATAGATTATGATAGATCATATTCATTTTCTGATAGTATCGCAGATTTACCAATACTAGAAACTACAAATATAAAAGAAGCAATAAATCCAGATGGTAAATTAAGAAAAATTGCTTTAGATAATAATTGGATTATTTATATAACATAATTTTTGTATTAAAAAGCGGCTAAAATTAGCCGCTTTTATTATGTGTTAATAAATACTTACAAATAAGATACCTAATCCTAAAATTAAAGCAGTCCAGCAAACAAAGAAGATCCAGAATCCTTTAACACCCCACCATTTAATCATTACTTTTACCTTGATGTTATTAATAACCCAAGGGGGTCTTAATATAATCATATAAGCATAAAAGATACCAATTACAATTAATACTATTCCTAATGTATTCATAAATTCACCTCCCTATAAGTTGCTTTTTTTTGTATATATTTTCATTAATAATGTTAAGAATAACATATTGTATATTACACCTAATATGAAGTATGTAATATAGTTGAAGTTAGTTTCAAATTCTGGGAGTAATTCTATTTGTATTAATCTAGCTGGCCAGAATCCTGGTGCGAATACCAAGAATACTTCTTGCCAGTTCATCGTGAAGAATGCAATAACTGGAAGTACTAATAGTAATCCACTTAATTTCATAACTACAAATCCTTCTACTTTATTTCTACTAAATGAGTTAACTATTAATGTCAATCCTGGAGCTTGAAGAGCTCCAGTAAATGAAATCAACATAATAGACCAAAATGATGCATTTGGTAAAAAGCTTGTTGCTAAAGTAATAACTAGTGTAGCTACAAACCCAAAAATAAACGCAACAACTAATTTTACTATCACATATGATTTAACTGAAATAGGTGTAATCTTAAGTGACATTAAAACTAAATCATCTTTATCATCAAGTAATGTAAATGCAATTAATGCTCCAAAGATATAACCCGTCATTAAGATTAGGAACATAGCTAATATTTCTGGTGCTAAATTGTCTTGTGCAACTCTTTCTTCAATATAGTTAATTAGAAAGTAACCTATTCCGCCAAGTATTATTGGATATAATGCAAATACTAAATACATTTTGTCTCTAAGCATATTGTTTAATTCTGCTTTAATAACTGTGCCAAGCATTTTTTACACCCCACTTTGTTTAACAGCGTAAGCCTGAAATTTTGGTAATGCATAGAAGTAATATAATAATATTCCTCCTATTGTTAAATAACCAAGACTAAAGTAATATCTATAATCATATTCAAATCCCCAGCCTTTGAACCCACCTTCAATAAGTATTTGTGCTGATTGAATTGGATTGAATAGTAATATGAATTCCCATACATCTCCACTAATTATACCAACTGAATAAAAGATAGAAGGTACTCCTAAAGAAAACATAAATATCATAATATTAACTAACATACCTGTAAAATCTTTTTGAAAATATGCCATTACTATTCCTAGTAATGTATGGAATGCAGTTGCAATGAATATTGCAATAAACATTAGAAAATAATTTATACTAAGATCTCTAATAAATACAAATACAATAATTATTAGTGCTGAAGCAAACATATTATGAATTGTATTTGCTATTAATTTTGATAATACTAGTTCTTTGTTAGATACTGGTGTAACTAACATTGTACTAATAGTAGATTCACTTTTTTCAAAAAACATAACTGCTCCTACATACATGATTGCCATTAATGTTGCATCCATCATTAATACAAGTGGTAGTAGATACCCTAACCATTCACCATTCACAAAGAATAATACTACTCCCCATATAATAGCTACTAAGACACTAACTGAGGTCATGTTATATTTATTTAATCTTTGTAATTCACCTTTTACTAAAACCCAAAGTCTACTCGCCATTTTTAAGTTTAACTCCTGTAACTTGAATAAATATATCTTCTAGTGTTGTTTCACCACTATGTAA
>JRFF01000013.1:0-5570 GCA_000753575.1 Candidatus Izimoplasma sp. HR2
AACAATTCATTAGGTAATAAGTTGTCCTTACAATGATAATGATCAAAACAGCTATATACCCAACCTGATCTAGAACCATTCACTCGTATATAATATTTATTCATGCTAGTTATCGTATAAAATGGGTGTTTATCGAAGTTACTGATAATATCATGTCTTGCATCGTTATCAATTAGTATTACTTTATCACCAATTTTAAATTCATTCATAGTTCAAATAATTCATCAGGTAATATTGAGAGCCTAGAATGTAATTCAAATCGGCTTCCGCACCAACCACTTATAGGTGTAGATGAAGTTTCTTTTATTGCTACATTGTTACCGCCACCACGTTGGCATATCCTTGTGATAGTATATATTTCACCAAGAACAAATTCATTATTACCTCTGGCATTAACACATATTACTTTCTCACCATTTTTAAATTTCATAATGTAAATAATTTATCATCAAAATGAATCTGTTCTACCACATCAACCCAATTAGGTGAAAACCACCATCCGTTCCCTCCTTTTACTTGGAAATTATAACTAGTACTATCAATAAATGTAATAGTCATAATGTCACCGATATAGTTATTTAATTCAAAATCATATCCACACTTAGTGGTATCAGTTTTTTCACTAATATCATTTCTTATTTTAACTCGTTGTCCCTTTTTGATTAACTTATTTGATATCATATTTTTTAATCCTCTTCAAATAATTCACTATCAAAGAAATCACTTGGTATATTATCACTAGAAGTTTGTGTTGTCAATAATTTATTAGATGAGAATCCTTTTATAAATGTCTGAGTAAATAAAATGTTATCCTCGAATGGTATGATCATTGGTGGGCCATAAGGTTTGAATCCACGACTTACAAATGATTCACATTCCCCATTGAAAGCATCAACATTAATTTTTGACACCATAAAATATTTACGTTCTTCCATTAATATACCACCTCATGATATATGGCCTTAAGTCCTCTCATTTTCCGTATCCTAATTATGAGGAATGCTTTCAAAAAACAACCAAAAAATACAATGGACGTGCAACTGTTTGTATATGACATTGGTGGAACATCACCCATTATAAAAAATGATAATATAATTGATAATATCTGAATACTTACGGTCATCATCATCATATACCAGTAAGAACAATATATCAGTTTGTTCAAGAATTTAATATGTATTTTGATTTCTAATATTCGGTTATGTACATCTTGCTTTGATATTTTTGGCGGAAAATTCATCCATTTTGGCATATTTTTCTTATATGATTTTTCGAATATTTTAATGTGTTTACGTGTTTCTGAATCAATCATTTACAATCCTTTCGTCTGATATCATTTATAATCTATCAAATCACATTTCAAATGTAAACTAACACAAAAATATTATAAATAACAATGATATAAAAAATTACCCATACATGAGGAAATATGAGATTACAACAATATTTGATTAATGAGAAAGGTATGCCAATAAGTGCAATTCGTGAGACTGATTTATATAAGAAAATATCACCATCCAAACAGAAAGAATTTGAAGCTACTTGGAAGAACATTAAAAAAGATTGTCAACCATTTCTAAAACAATTAATGAAACAACCAGCTAGTGGTACACATGATTTATTATACCGTAATATGAATGTTAAAGGTGATATAGGTAGTCTTGCTGTTCGTATGGATCGTGAACCAAGAGACACACCTAAAGTAGTTCATGATCTATTTGATGATATTCTTGAAGATGTATTTGGATATAGAGCACGAAGTAAGACAATATTTTGTTCTGGTGTGGAAAGTTGGGGAGGTTCATATGGTTCATCTTATGTAATATTCCCAAAAGGATCATTTAAGTTTTTATGGTCAGAAAGGGTAAAAGATTCATATGATGAAGTGTGTATGACTGCTATAAAACGGACATTAAGTAACCAATATGAGAAAGAAACAAAAGAATTAATTGGAAAGAGTGTACCGGATAAAGATGTTGATGATGAGTTTGATATGTGGTTATATGATGTAACTAATAGAATCAAATATGATGATCTTAATGATGATGAACGTAAATTAATATATATGGCACTAGAATACAATATATTAGAACGAATTAATTATAAAGAAGATAATTTAATCAAAGCCATTAAATCAGAACATGAAATTATGATATTTTGTAAAGATTATTATTATTTGAGCACATATGAATTTGAATCATTAATAAAATTATTTCTTTGGGGGTCTATATACTAATGAGACTACAACAATATTTATTAACAGAAGGTCGAATGAAGACAATAGACCGAGATGAAATGGAAAAACTACTTAATGGAAAATACAGTGATGCATTTGATCGATTTCTTGATAATGATGATAGTTATATTTTTAGAGGTGATCAAACCGAGATTTATGATTTTGCTATAGGTCATGGTAAAGGTACACGTAAGAGAAAATCAAGAAATACTACAAATTATTCTACATTATTTTTTGATAATCATCCGTCTTGGTCTAAATTTCCGAAACGTAGTGAATCATTTATATGTAGTACTAGTATTAAAACAGCTAAAAGTTATGGATTTAGTGGTGGTGTATATCATATATTTCCTGAGAATGGTACTACTATTGGGGTTTGTAGTGGTATTGATATGTTCTTATCTTTCCGAGAAACAATTCCTTTAGAAACTGTTGCTGATGTCAATAATTTTATCATAGCTACAATGGTATATGCAGAAGAAATATTTAATATAAGTGTTAATAGAAGTGATGATAGTTATAGGATAATGAAAGGGTCGAATGATAAAATAACTAAGGCTTTTTATAATGCCTCATCTGACGAAAAATCACATTTTATTAGTAAATTAGATGGAAATTATTTAGTTATAATGGGAGACGATTTTGATGGTGATATTATTAAACGTCTTAATGAAATATATAATCCAAAAACCAATGGATTTAATATAGTTAAATCTGGACAAAAAATACCAGATAAACGAGAAGTGTGGATGAGTGGTAATTGTTTATTTGTTAGTCTTGAAAGTATGAAGGAGATGATATAATGAGATTACAACAATATTTATTAACAGAGAAGACATTTAATATTGGTGTTGATGTTGACTTGGTATTCAATACACTTGTTAAATCATCATTAACATTATTTAAAAAGAAGAAATATAAAGAATTTGAGAAGGCACTAACTGATGATAAAATAATTAACAGTAGTATATTAAAAACAAAACAAGCTAAGAAGGCACATGAGTTAAATCCTGTTACTATTGTTTTTTCGATTGATGGTATGGGTAATTATTATAAACCATCGATAGGTATTATTCATTTTTCATATAATGAACAAGTTCTTAAAATATTTAAACAAAACAATTATGAACCTGACAGAATTAAAAATGTTGTTGGTAAATCATCCTTTGAGAGATTTTCTAATGAAATGTCTGATTCTGCACTTAAGGGTACAATATATCATGAATTGTCACATTGGTTGAATGATACATTTCATAATAAAAATATAAGTAAAATGCTTAGTAGATCACAATATGTTAGTGCGGCTGAAGCCGAAAAAATTACTAAACAAGGACATGAGGATGTAGGCATGACATGGTATGAAATTGATGCACAGATACATGCGTTAAAACAGATGAAACGAGATATGAAATCGAACTATAATTATTTGGGTTGGGATGATATTATGAAACTTAAACCGTCATTTGTCACAGTATTTCAAAAAGCGGCATTATCAAATGAATATGACAATTATATGAAAAACTTAACAAAACGTATGCATCGTGAAAATTTATTAACTAAAAAATTATCAAAATATCCAAATGATAATGAAATGTATACGATGACTAGGAATGTATAAAAATGAGATTACAACAATATATAAATAATGAATTAAATGAAGAATTGGTAATAGATGATTGGACTGAAATGATTAATATTATCAAAAAGGATTGTTCTAAATTTCTAAAAGAATTTGGTAGTACTCCTATTTATAGAGGTACAAAAGAAATTAAAAATGACAATACTTTAATACGTATGAAAAGTCGTATAAATAGAACCCCTGTTGACACACCACAGCATTTACATGATTTAATGGATGAATTATTTAAAAAACATTATGGTTGGAAGGCAAGGTCAGAAAGTATATTTGTAATAAAAGATTCAAGTACTGCTGAAAGTTATGGTAACATTACATTATTTTTTCCTATAGGTAATTATAAATATTTATGGTCAAAAGAGGTAGATGATTTATATGAACAAATACGAATAAAAATTATTAACAAGATAATTGGTTATGGTATATATACAAGAGATTTGGAACCAAAAGACATCACATCAGAATTTGAAACAAAATTAGAAGATATAATTAAAACCTATAAGACAATTGGCTTTAAAAATTCTAAAAAACAGGAATGTATGTTTAAGGTTAACAATTATTATTTAATTCGTTTTGACAATTTATCTAAAAGTCTACCATTTATGGATGAGGTGAGTAATTAAATGAGATTACAAACATACTTAATTGAAATAAAAGGTGATATAAAACCGACAAATGAAATGGTTAGTTTTTTTAAAGAACGAACCAAGAAACATATTGATCGTGTTTATAAAAATTGTCGTATGCTTGCTGATCAATATCCAGAATTAATTTATAGAGGAAAGTTTCATGATATTTCAAAATATGGTGAATATGAATACGTCCCTTATATATGGATGACTTGGAAATATAAAATGGTTAATGATGGTAAAGTATTTGAATATCCATCAAAGACTCTTGAAACTAGTGTTGAAATGGCAGTAGATCATCATTACAAATCAAATAGACATCATCCAGAGTTTCATAAAAATTCTAATGATATGACTGAAGTGGATATTGCCGAAATGGTTTGTGATTGGTATGCAATGTCTATGGAATTCAATGATGACGTTAAAAAATGGGCTGATAAAAGTATTAAAAGATATGGATTTAATGATGATAATGCAAAATTAATATATCAGTTCATTGAAGATTTAGTACAATGAAACTGTGAAATAAAAGGAAAGGGTATTTTAGGAGGGTGTTAAATGTCAGAACATATAGATAATTTAGTGTGGTGGTATCTTAGAGAAGAGAAAGTTAAAAAATGGTCAGGTAAAGTTAAGACTAAATTTCACCCAGCAGAAGGAACATTTTCAAGTGGTGATGCTCAAAAAATCGCATCAGAAATTACCAAAGATGATCCAGGTTTAAAGACTGCTATGAGTCGTCTAAACTTTTTTCTTAACAGGGCAGGGAAAAATGCTAGTGCTAAAGTTCGATCCGCTGTTGAAGCTGCTAAAAATATAGTTAGAAAAAAATATGGTGGTGAAGCTACAGAGGCTTAAACGAAACTGAAAAGGCACTTGGGGTTAGGGATTTAGAACATTTCCAATCAAAATATGCAAATGATGAATTTCGGGTGGTAAAATAAATATAGATTGATAAGGATAAATATGAGTAAATTAAGAGAAATTTTAGAACGTACTGAATTTGCTAGAGATGAGATTGCTGATCAACTAGCAGGATATTTTGAGGATATAGCTTTTAATTTAGAAA
>JRFF01000013.1:5590-5839 GCA_000753575.1 Candidatus Izimoplasma sp. HR2
TCCATGAGATTTGAGGTTGAGAAGGAGTTATAATATGAAATCGATATTATTTTTAGATGAAGCTGTTGACAGTCAACTACCCATGACTAAAGTCGTAAGTTTGTATTCCTACAAACTTAGTTGAATAGCCCAAGTCTTAATTGACTACGTTATATTAGAATATATAGGTACTTCAAGATATTTCTCTAGTCTTGAACACTACGGTATATCATTAAACATCTCTGAGGGTAGGAGAAGTGTGGTATATAT
>JRFF01000014.1 GCA_000753575.1 Candidatus Izimoplasma sp. HR2
GAAAACATCTTCAATAAATAATTAATCAATATTAAAATGAACCCGTAAAAGTAGAACCGTAAAACACACACAGTTCTACTTTTTTGTTTTCCTGATTCGGATAGTATAGTAAAAAAACATTCGCTCATGTCCGAGTTGTATATAGACTTCTACCAAATGGTATTTACCTTTGTATTATGTCGAGGTGTTTTTTTAGTTTTTTGTAATCATGTTTGTTTTATGTAACAATAAGTAAATCTTGAAAGCGTTATATTTTGGTATATATTCTATATTATTGAATGAGGGCCTTTGCTATAATTAGTGTATAAAACATTAGGAGGAAACTATGAAAAAAATAATTATTGTACTATTTGCTGTAACACTAGTAGCAGTATTGGGAGCTTGCGGTGGAAGCGACGATCCAACTGTATTAGTTATTCAGTCATCATTCGTACGTGAAGTATCAGAAAAAGAAATTTACCAAACGGAAATTTTTGATGCTTTTGAAGAAGAACACAATGTAACAATTGAATTAAACACTTACTCAGAAGTAGGTAATCTTTATGACAAAATTAAAACTGAACAAGATTCAGGTGAAATCACATCAGATTTAGTTATTGCTCACTATTCAGATATGGTGAACTATAAATCAAATAACAGCTATATGATGGATTTAGATGACCTAGAAGGCGAAATGGATGATAGAACTTTCTTAGACGCATTTGAAACTTCTACATTCGAAAATGGAATTAGATACTTCTTCCCTATTAATATCGATGTATATATTGGGATTGCAGCTAACAGCGCATTCGATCACTTACCAACTGGTGTGACTGAAGCAGACGTATTAGCTGGAGATTATACTTGGGATGATTATGTAGCATGGGCTGATGGAGATAATGTAACTACATTTATCAAAGGTTTAGCTGCGAGTCAAATTATCTATCAAATTGGGGGTATGGCATTATCACATACTGATATAATTGAAGGAACTTTTCCTAACTTAAATAGTACTGCTAACCAAAGAGCTTGGAATGCAATTTTAGAAATGAAATTAAATGGTGCTATCCATGCTGAAAGTACTACAGTAAACTCAGCACAAGATTTATTAGAGGCTGGTAACGTTCAATTAGCATTCGAACATCAATCAGTTGTAGGTTTAACTTATGCTGGTGCTCCAGCACAATTTAAAGTATTCCCAGGTCCTAAAGGGGACAGTGGAAATGCTGGTACAATTGCTGGTGGACATGGTATTGGTATCATTGAAGGTGCTCCAAATGCTGAATTAGCAGAAGAATTCATTAAATGGATTACTGCTCCAGAACAAATCGTTCATGCTGCATTAGGATCTACACCTCCATTATTAGAAGCAACTGCTGCATTAGGTACAAGTCCTTCTGACGAAGTTGTTAAAATGGGTGTTGCAACACTTGAAAACTCAAATGTTGAAGGATTACAAATGATTCCTAACTATACTGACTGGGGTGGAGTTAAAGGATGTAGTGACGCTGTATTTACAAAAATTATGGACGGAACTATTACAACAGAAGCTCAATTACTAGCTGAACTAAATACTCAACAAGCTAACTTAGAAGCTTTAGAGAAATAACAACTAATAATATTTTTCATTTATTTCTATTTATTTTATTTAGTTAAACAACCCTCATTATTGAGGGTTGTTTTTCTTTTGTCATCATTGTTATGCATAACAATAAAAACCTTTGTAAACGCTTATAATTTATTAAATAGAATATGTTAGAAGTTGCATTGTTTTGATATAATTAACTTATAATAAATTAGGAGGTTTTATGATGGATAAAATAAAAACTAGAAAACCGTTTTGGAAATCCCCTTATATGCTTGTATTACCAGCATTAATATTTTACTTAATATTCTGGGCTGGACCAGTATTTAGTGCTGTTAAAGAAGTATTCACAAGTGTAGATGGCGGATTTAGTTTTGAGACGATTTTCTTTCTATTTGAAGATGACAAGTTTTTACCAGCTTTAGGAAATACACTGTTGTTTGCTATTGTATCAATAGTTCTTCAGTTCTTATTAGCATTGGCGCTTGCATTATTTATAAACAGAAACTTTAAAGGATCAAGTTTTTTCTTATTCTTGATGATGATTCCAATGGCAATTCCGATTGCTGCAGTAGGTATCATTTGGGATACTGGGTTAACTGAATCAGGATGGTTCAACTCTATCCTTAGTGTTACTGGTATTCAATGGTTTTTGGATACCATAGGTATAACAGATGGAGCGATCTTATGGAAAGGAGCAACTGGCTTCAAAGCTATTATGTTGCTTGTGTTGATCGATACATGGACTGTATTACCGTCTGTAATGATTATTATCTTAGCTGGATTACAAAACTTGAATAAAGAATATAGTGAAGCAGCATTGGTCTTTGGTGCAACACGATTCCAAACTGTAAAACACATTATTGTTCCTATTATAAAACCTACGATAATCACAGCATTATTATTACGTATAATCTCAGGAGTCCAGGTGTGGCTCATTGCTGTTATGGTATTTGACTTTGACACGGTACCATTCTTAGTAGAAAGAATTGTTTACTATAACAAATTCTTCTATACTGATGAGTACTTTAAATTATCTGTGGCGTATTCAATCTTTGTTATGATGTTAGTAATGACAATTGCTACAATATTCCTTAGTGCGAATAAGAAAGCCGAGAGGGGGAGAACATAGATGAATTACAAAGTGAAAAAAGCATTATTTTATATTTTCATATTTGGTGTTGGATTTATGTTTATTATCCCACTAATGTATTTGACTACGACATCATTGACGAGTCGTGTTGAAATCAATGATTTCCCAAGACCGATGTTCCCATCACTATCTCATGAAACACAATGGGAATGGGATGAAGCAAACAATCGTTATACATTTTACTGGGAAAATAATTCTGAAGAATATATTCCTTTGAATTATGGAGATCCAGAATACTTATCTGAGTATTTGGATGCATATTTAAATGTTTCAATTACACCAGATGAATTAGAAGATAAAATTGAATCAGCTAGACTGGATGGTGAAATTGTTGATGTTAGATTATCCAAATCATTATTCAGAAATTATGGTAAATTCTTTGATGTGTTCTCTGGAGCAGAAGATGCATTTGTCAACTCGGTGAAAGCTGCGGTATATACAATTATATTATCTCTATCTATCGGTGGATCATTAGGGTTTGCCATTGCTAGAACGAACATAAAAGGAAAAGATGCAATTGGAATTGGTGCATTGATTGTAAGGATGTTTCCAACAATTGCAATCTCAGTATCTGCAGCAGTCTTATTGATTAATTTCGGATTATTCGACTCAATGTTTGGACTTGCTATTGTATACTCAATTCCTAATATTGGACTTACTGCTTGGATTACAAGAGGTATCTTCATGGGTGTAAATAAAGAACTTGAAGAAGCTTCGCTTGTATTTGGAGCAAGTAAATTACAAACATTCTATAAAATCACACTACCTCTCGTGTTACCTGCATTTGCAGCTTCAAGTATGTATGCATTTATTACAGCTTGGAATGATACAGGAGTTGCATTATTATTAACAAATAAAAATGAAACATTATCGTTATTATTATATAGTTCTATCGGTGGAGCGGGATCTGTTCAGTACGCTGCAGCAGGATCGCTATTACTGATTATACCAGCATTAGTATTTACATTCTTTTTAAGAAAGTATATCAACCAATTATGGGGATAGATTCATCCATAAAAATTGAAAAAGGAGAAAAATTATGTCATATATTAAATTAGAAAATTTACGTAAGGTGTATAATAAAACAATAGAAGCTGTAAAACGTTTCGACTTAGAAATTGATAAAGGTGAATTTATCGTATTTTTAGGACCTTCTGGTTGCGGGAAATCGACTACGATGAGAATGATTGCTGGATTAGAAACGGTAACAGGTGGGGATATTTTTATTGATGGTGAATCAATTATCAATTTAGAACCAAGAGATCGTGGGATTTCAATGATTTTTCAAAGTTACGCAGTATGGCCACATATGACTGTGTTTGATAATGTAGCATACGCATTAAAATTACGTAAATTACCAAAAGAACAAATTAAAAAAATTGTTGATGAAGTAGCAGTTATTTGCGACATCAAAGAACATTTAGAACGATACCCATCTCAGTTGTCAGGTGGACAGCGCCAACGTGTTGCTGTTGCGAGAGCAATAGCTGTAAAACCTAAGTTATTTTTAATGGATGAACCACTATCAAACTTGGATGCAAAATTAAGAGTTTCAATGAGAACGGATTTGAAACGTATCCATCAAGACTTAGGATCAACTTCTATTTTCGTTACACATGACCAATCTGAAGCATTGAGTTTAGCAGATAGAATCGTTGTTATGAATCAAGGTGTAATAGAACAAATCGGTACTCCAAATGAGATTTATCATACACCTGAATCAATGTTTGTAGCACAATTCATTGGATCGCCTCCAGCAAACTTCTTTGATGTAACTGTATTAGTTAAAGGTGACAAAGTTATGTTAAGTGCAAAGTCCTTCGAATTTTCAGTGAAAAAAGAACTAGAAAAGAAATTGAAAGAATATGATGGAAAACAAATCGTATTAGCAGCTAGACCAGAAAACTTCACAGTAGATAAAACTGGGCTTATAGAAACAGAAATAATTATCGTTGAGCCTCAGGGATCTCATATTGTAATTAATGTTGAGGTTGATGGAAAAGAAATTAAAGTAGTAACGGATAAACTAGATTTACAAGTAGGACAAAAAATTAAACTTGGCCTTACAGATAAATATATCGTATTTGATAAAGATACAACGAACAGAATTTACTAGGATTACAAATTTGGAGGAAACAAATTATGAAAAAGATACACATAATATCACACACACATTGGGATCGAGAATGGTATTTAAATAGTAAATATACTAACGAGTGGCTTGTAGAGTTTTTTGAAGGATTATTTGCCATGCTTGAAAAACAACCTGATTATCAGTTTGTTTTAGATGGACAAACAATGCTTTTAGAGGATTACTATGTAGAAGTACGTAAAAGAGGTATGAGCGTTTCAGAAAGAAAAGCGAAATTACAGAAGTATGTTAGTATAGGAAGAATTTTTATGGGACCCTTATACAACCAACCAGATTGGCAACTTGTTAGTGAGGAATCACTTGTAAAGAACTTAGTGTTAGGAAATCAAATTTCAAAGCAATATGGAAAGAGAATGAAGATAGGATGGCTACTTGATAATTTTGGGCAGATATCTCAAACATCTCAAATATTGAAAAACGCTGATTTAGAAGGTATTTATGTATGGCGTGGTGTTGAAATGGATCCAAAAAATGTGAACTCTGAATTTTATTGGCAAGCATCAGACGGTACAAAACTACCTTCTGTATACTTGTTGGATAGTTATAGAAACGGAATGAGATTGGCAGAATATGATAGTATCTTTGATGCAAGAATTCAAGATACATATAGTAGGTTATTACCATTCGCAACTACAGATAACATGTTGATGTTAAACGGATATGATCAAGAAATCGAGCCAGACGATGTATTAAGTATGATTGGTGGAGGAAAGAAAGATACAGACTTATATCAATTAATCCAAAGTAATCCGGAAAAATACATGAAAGCTATTGTTGATGAGAAACCTGAATTACAAACACTAGAAGGCGCATTATATAGTGGAAGATTTATTTCGGTATTCCCAGGTGTTTTATCTGCGAGAATGTATTTGAAACTGCAAAACTATCATTCTGAGAAGTTAGTTGAAAAAAATGTTGAACCACTATCAGCTATGAATTGGCTAACAGGTGGAGAATATAACGATAGACATATCGATGCAGCATATAAAAAATTATTAATGAATCAACCACATGATAGTATTTGTGGATGCTCTATTGATGATGTTCATAAAGATATGGAAAATCGTACAGATTTAGTAAATACATTGTTCAATGATGAAATTGATTCATCATTAATGAACCTAGTATCAAAAATCGATACAGAAGATTCAACGGGATTGATTGTATTTAACACAAGTCCATATAAGAGAGACATGGTATTAGAAAACAATGATGAGGTTATCACCATTAAAAATGTTCCTGCATTTGGATATAAAGTTGTGAAAAAACAAGAATCTCTTTCTAATGTATTGGTTGTAGATAAAACTGAATTAACAGTAGAAAGCAATTTGATCAAAGTAAAAGTGAATCGAAATGGATCAATCGATTTATTTGATAAGGAAAATAATACAGAATATAAACAATTAGGATTACTTCAAGATAAGTGTGATAGTGGAGATGAGTATAATTATTCTTATCCAGATAAAGACACTATCCTAACAACAAAAGATGTGAAGGCTGATGTTACAGTGGTAGAACAGTCTGATCAATTGGTGAAATTCAAAGTGCGTTATGATTTCGAAGTACCGAAAGAAATCATAAATGAACGTACAGAACGCAGTAAAGAAACAATAATGATGCCAGTAACTACATATATCACATGTAAAGCTGATTCTAGTGTAGTGGAGTTTGAAACTGATATATTGAATACAGCGAAAAACCATCTCGTTTCTGTCTTGTTTGAAACAAATATTGAAACAGAAACATCACAAGCTGGAGCACAGTTTGATGTCGTTACCAGACCCATTAAATATGATGATTATGATGAATCAGAAATACCTGCAAAAGTAAAAGAAGTAATCATTGGTGCACGTGAACCAAAGCCGAACATTACATTCCCACATCGTGAGTTTGTAGACTTGACAGATGGGGAAAAAGGTCTTGCTGTATTAGATAAAGGATTACCTGATTTTTCTGTATTAAAATTGAATAACACGGTAGAAATAACTTTGTTTAGAGCTGTTGAATGGGTAGCTAATGAAATCAATTCTAGATTAGGTGATGCAGGTCCAAAAATCTTTACACCTGATGCACAATGTTTAAGACAAATGAAATTTAATTACGCCGTATATCCCCATAAGGGAGATTATAACGAAGGTAACGTTGTGCAAGTTGCAGACTCTTATAATACAGATCCAATCGTAGTGCAATCTGCTATTCATAAAGGATCGTTACCTGAATCATATTCATTCATCGGTGTTGAAGATAAGGACTCTAGCTTAAAAGTTACAGGAATGAAACGTTCTCTAGATAAGAAAGCAATTACTTTAAGACTATATAATGCATCTAATGTTCCTTCGTCATTTAAGGTTACATCTGATTTGCAAATCACAAATATTGTCAAAACGAATTTCTTGGAGGAGCAAGAAACTGTTGTTGAAAATGAACAAGTAGTCCTTCCAAAGCAAATCATTACACTAAAGGTGTATCTAAATAAATTATCAGTGGAAAACGGATTCTGTCCCGTAAATAAACTGGATAATGATTTCAAAGAAGACTATTCAGGATACGAAATGGCAGAGTATGTAACGGAAGAGGAAATTTCTTCTGAACTAGCTAGAGCTAAGGAGATGGAAGATTTAGTAGGAACACCTGACATGGGTAGAACTGCATTGGAAGCACAACTTTCAGCAATCTTAACTAGAATGCGTAAAGATGAAACGAAAATCAAAGATTTAGGATACAAATTAAATCATGCCCGTGTTGTTAGAAGGGTATGGGATTATATCAAGAAATATCACAAGTAACAAATTATAAAGAACAAGAAATCATTTCTTGTTCTTTTTTGGAAAAGCATTTTATGATAAAATAAATGTAAAGGACCATAGGTGATATATATGAAGATATCTGCAAAACAAGCAACTGCAATTATTGATAGTTTAAAAGACGTAATTGAACATGATATTAACTTTATTAACTTAAAAAGTATTATTATTGCTAGCAGTGACAAATCACGTATCGGAGAATTTCATGAAGGTTCACAGAAAGTTATAGAATCTCGAGAAACAATGATTATTGAATCTGACGATGAATATCGTGGAACAAAAGCAGGTATCAATTTACCAGTTCTATTTGATGACGATATTGTGGCTGTAATAGGTATTACTGGTAAGTACCAGGAAGTTAAAAAATTTTCAGATGTAATTCGTAAGTTGACAGAGATTCTTATCAAGGAATTTTACTACAGAGACCAAATAGAGATTCGTCGTGAGAATGAACGATACCTAGTTGAGTTAATGATTAATAATTTAGAGAGTTCTGAATCGATTCGTAACATTGCTAACTCCCTAGATATCACATTAGAACAATTAGACAGACTAGTTATTATCAAATTACAAGAAAAAGAACATAAATATGAAAATATGAGAAACTTGATTTTTAATAGTATACGTAAACGTTTAGATAAAAGTGAACTGATTGTAAATAGCCATGGTGATTATGTATTACTTTTGGGAGATACGGATGTAAAAAAACTCAACAAGATAAAAGAGTATATTACATCAAAATACTCAATTGGTTTATCAGTTGGTATGAGTGAATCTATGAACGATGTTTCAGAAATATATTATCAGTACCTAAACACAAATCGAATCGTTCAGATAGCACATAAGACAGAACGCTTTGAAATAGTAAAACTAGGTGATTTTGATTTAGAACTTATCTTGCTTAATATTGATGACTCAATAAAAGCAACGTATCTGAAAAAAGTATTTCAAGATATTGACAAAGATACATTGATCCGATGGACAGAAATGTTGATGGTATTTTCGAGAAATAACGGATCGATTAATGCTACTAGTGAAGAACTATATGTCCATAAGAACACCTTGCAATACCGTTTAAAAAAAGTGAAAGAGATCACAGGGTATGACCCACGTAAATTGAGAGACTTCACTATCCTATATCTTGCTATACTATTATATAAACAATAAAGATGAGTATTTGTTATAGATAAACAAAATGCACAGTTTTATCTGTGTGTTTTTATTATCTATAATATATGGAAGCGTTTATATTATTGTTATAATATTTATAATAGGAGGAATAACTATGAAAATTCTTATAGCTGTAGACTCGTACAAAGGAACCTTGACTTCGAAAGAAGTTGCCGAAACAATTAAAAACAATTTGAACTACGAGAATATTGAATTCGACATTATTGCCATCGCTGATGGTGGTGAAGGAACTGTCGATTCGCTTTGCTATGCAACAAAAGGGAACTTAGAAAAAGTGTCTGTACAAGATGCATTTGGTGAATATAAAGAATCATACTTTTGTATTTCTGACGAAGGGGATACGGCTATTTTGGAAATAGCTTTATCTTCAGGTCTTGCTACAATGAAACACAGTGAATTGAATCCATTTAAATCTACTACTTATGGATTAGGGGAAAGCATAAAAAGTGCTCTTGACAGAAATGTGAAGAAACTTGTTATTGGAATCGGAGGATCTAGCACAAATGATGGTGGAGCAGGTATGCTTCAGGCTTTGGGAGTGAAGTTCTATGATGCAAAAGACAATCAAATTGATACAATGACAGGTTACTCAATCGGACTTGTAGAAAGAATTGATATGAGTGGAATTGATACTAGAATAAATGATGTATATATAAGGATTGCATGTGATGTTACAAATCCTTTGCTTGGAAAGACAGGATGTACTGAAATATATTCTAGACAAAAAGGTGCTTCAAACCATATGGTAGATGTACTAGAAAAAAATATGGAACATTTTAATCAAATTGTTATAAACACAATTGGAAAAGATTATAGTGAAATACCAGGTGTAGGAGCAGCTGGCGGACTTGGATATGGTTTGTTAGCATTCTTGAATGCTGATTTGTTAAGTGGACTAGATGTCGTTGCTGATGCAACAAAATTAGAAGAACGTATTCAAAAAGCAGATGTAGTTATTACTGGTGAAGGTAGCTTTGATTACCAGTCACTAAGCGGTAAAGCTCCAACAAGAATTGCACGATTAGCTAGGAAACATAATAAGAAAGTAATAGGTGTGTTTGCCTTATCAGACATTGATGAATGTCCTGAATTTTTTGATCAAATGTTTGCTGTCGTTCCAACTGTATGCTCAAAAGAAGAATCGCTTGAAAATCCACAAGAGTGTTTAATCAAACTTATTAATTCTATGAAAATCATATAAAAATAATGTAGATTCCTATCTTAGGAATCTTTTTTTTGAATGGATGTGATAGAAATTAAACAGTGGTTTCGATTTGTATTACATGCATAGGATAATAAGTTGCAACTAAATGCGTTAC
>JRFF01000015.1 GCA_000753575.1 Candidatus Izimoplasma sp. HR2
ATAACTTTCTTCATTGTATATAAAAAGCCTATGATTTCTCATAGACTTTTTCAGTGCCTTCATAAATTAGCTCCTTTTTATTTTAATTGGTTCCCCAAATATATTCTACGAATTCAGGATGGTCAATAAATGGATTTCTATTATTTTGGATTGCATAAATAGCATTGTTACGATTTAATTCAAAATCATCAACAGGATCATCAATATGCCATTGTAGTAACACTGATAATATTCCAATAGTAGGAGCTCCATCTCCAACAATTTCATCTATTTCTAAATCAGCATACCCATCGTCACCTTCATAACGAACAGCCATGTAAAAAATCATTCTAGCAACATCACCTTTAACTTCATCACGTGGTTCAAAACTATCTAAATCAGTGTAAGAACCTGTAGCGATACTATTAAAGAATATTTCTGCTCCACCATTATCAAAATCTTTATTAGCTCTTGCTGAGTTGATTGGAACATAAGTAGGTCTCAAAGCGTGTAAATCCGTTCCAGGGGCATCGTTTGTATTAAAACTACCGATTGATTGTGGCCATACATGTTCTTTGTTCCAAGAGTCACTAGGACATGAAGTACTACATCTGTAGTTTTTATCAATTGAAGCTCCTGAATAAAGTAAAATTATATTATTTGAATTATTTGGATCTAAATCAGTAATTTTTAAGTCTTCACTAACTTGTGAATAAGTTCTCATTGTATGATCGTCAATTAGATTATGCAAGAAAGCTTTTAACGCTTCACCCACTAACTCTTCAACACCTGAATAATATGATTCAAATACAACTGAAGTAATAGAAGCAGTAATAGTGAATGTATACTCCTCTTCAATAACTAATTCATTATACGAGAATGATGCAGTAAGAATTACAATAGCATCACTTTCATCTTTATCCGGTCTTGTAACTTCTCCAGTAACACTTAAATGTATTTCATCATTTGATGTCCAAGTAACACTTACTCCATCAACTGTGTCAGGTAAAGTAATATTTCTAATAATTTCGTAATCTTCAAAAGATAATGAATCAATTGCATTATTAATAATTGTATTATCTGCACCAGAAGATCTTAAAATAACTACATTAAATATTTTTGTAGTAACACTATCTTCATACGTTAATACCGCAGTAATTGTTACGTTTAAATCTATTAGTCCTTGAACAATTTCAAACTCAGTAGTCAATGTATTATCTCTACTACTTTGCCATGCTATTTCTATACCATCTATATTAGTAGGTAATACAGATTCACTAGTTAATTCTGAATCAATTGTTAGCTCAGTTTTAACAGATTGAATTGTAGGTGTATCATCATTACTTCCTGTACATGCTCCAAGCATTAGCAAAATTACTAACGTAAAAGCAAGGATAAGTTTTCTCATATATAATCACACTTTCTTTTTTAATTTAACATTATATTTTACACTATAAATCATAAAAATACTAATAGATTATATTTATGTTTTTAAAGTCTTTAATTTTAATATCTTTCTTTTCATAAATGTAGTTGATTAATAATTCAATTACGTCTAATTGGATATCTTTTAAAGTTTTACATTCTTTAAAGAATAAGTAGTCTCCACCACCCGCAGCTCTGTAGTTATTCATGACAATACTGTAGTTTTTATTATCATCTAAAGGATTACCTTTGAATATTATATTACTAACTCTACTACCAATTGGTTTTCTTAAATCAATTGTGTAGTTTATATTATCATACATATCATAAGCATATAGTTGTAGTTTAGGAGTATTAAATTTAGGACTAAAAATAGGTTTTCCACTATTTAGTTCGAAAAACTCTGCGGACTTTTCTAAAGCTATTTTTAAAATATTCCCTGGTACTTCTTTAACCACAAGTGTATTAGGAAATACATATGTTCCGATAACATCTCTTACAGTAATATCTTTTCTAAATCCTGATACAGAGTTACCTAGTGAACAAGAACTAATATCTGCTCCAGAGTACTCGATTTGTACTTGATTTATAAAAGATACTAAAGGATGTTTATTAAGTCTTGCTTCTAATTGATCAGTAATTATTAAATCCTTTTCTGTTTTACCAATTGCAGTATCTAAAAACTTTTGTGTTTTTTCTTCATAATCAGAAATTAAATCTAACAATTCTTGATCAGCATCAAGTCCAACTGTATCAAGTATTTCAATCTTATTAACTTTATAACTCCATTTTCCAGATGTTTTAGTAAACTCAACATCAATAAGACCAAGACCTTGCCCGTTTAAGGCTGGTTGAGTGTAGTAAGTTCCAAATAATTTTCCAGCTAAAGTACGGTGTTGATGCCCTGTAAGTAGCAAATCAAGTCCATCAATTTCTTTTAACATTTTTGAACCTTGATTCTCTCCTGTATCATCAGTTGATAATTTGAATGTATCAAAATCTCTTTCAAATCCACCATGATAATTTAAAATTATAAAATCTGGATTTTCTAGATTTTTAACTTTTTCTATCTCTTTTTTTGCTGTATCAAAGGCATCTAAAAAAGTAAGGTTATGTATATGAGAAGGTTGTTCCCAGTTAGGAATATAATGTGTAGTTACAGCTATAATAGCTATTTTAGGACCATCTTCAATATTAATAATTTTATATGGGTTTCCATAAATAGGTTTATTTGATTTAGTATTGATAATATTAGAATTTAATATTTCAGCATCAAGATTATTCACATAACTTTCTAAATATTCAATTCCATAATTAAACTCATGATTACCAATGCAAACATAATCATATTTTAAATAATTATTAACTAAAGCCATAGGATTAACTGTTCCTTGATTTTCTTTAGCTTGGAAGTATGTTAAAGGACTACCTTGAATAGTATCTCCTGAGTCTATTAAAATAGTAGACTCTGTTCTTAAACTATTTATAAGAGTACTAATTTGGGCTACGCCTGTGTTTTCAAACTCCTTAGTTGAATAACTTAATGGATAAACATATCCGTGTACATCTGAAGTTTGTAATATTCTAAGTTTATATGTATTCATATCTAACACCTCTATATTATTATATTGTTTCTTGTAATTTTAAGCAATTAAATAAAAAAAGCTTTTTCAAGCTTTTTTATAAATGTAAATCAAGTCTAGTAATTCTAACTGACTCAGTCCATAACATATTTTGTAGCTCTTTAGAATGAGAACGTTTATTTGATTTTACAACTACAGGATTACCTTTAAATTGAAATAAACGGTTCGGACCATAATACTCTCCATTTTTAACATTGACATCTGTACAAGCTCTAATACCAGGTAGTGCTCCTTTTTCTTGGTTTTGTTTTACAATAGATAGAACACTCTGAAGAACTTTTACAAATCCACCTTTAATATGATGTCCTAAATTAGTAGAAGAAACACCAGGATGAGCAATTAATACTTTAATATTAGAATTTTGTTTTTTTAGTTTTTCTATTAATTTATAACTAAATAATAGATTAGCTAATTTAGATTGAGCATAAGCTCTTGATTTATTATATTTTTTATTTTCACCATATTCAAAAGTATTTTTATTAATATTCCCATAATAATGAGCAATACTAGCAATGTTTACTATTCTAGAATCTTTAGTTTTATTAATTAAATTAACTAAACTCATAGTTAAATAGTAATGTCCAAAGTGGTTTACGCCTATTTGAAGTTCAAGTCCATCTTCAGTTTTACCATAAGGGACAGTCATTATACCTGCGTTATTAAGCAATATATCTAATCTATCATATTTCTCTAATACCTTATCACTAAACTCTTTGATAGATTTGAAACTAGTTAAATCTAAATGGATAATATTAAGTAATGCATTAGGAAACTCACTTAAAATTAGTTCTTTTGCTTTTTTAGCTTTTACAAGATTTCTACATCCCATAATTATGCTCGCACCTTTAGAAGCAAATACTTTTGTCGCTTCATATCCAATTCCACTATTAGCTCCAGTAACTAAAATTACTTTGCCAGTTAAATCTTCAATATCATTTATTGTCCAAGTATCCTTTTTCATTTATACAACATCTCCCACTTTTTTAATTTTACATTTTGTATGTTCAATTGAATATAATATCCAAATAAATCCTAATACTACAAATAGAAGTGCAGCTATTTTCCAAATCAAATTACCACTAGGTAATACAATTGGACTAAAAGCAATACCTACAGCACTAAAGAAAGCTATAACACAACCGGTACACCCAAATGTAAGTAATCCGAATAAGAATGTTAAAAATGGAATAGCATTACTACCTTTAGGTTCAACTTTAGTTAATTTGAAATTAATAATACTAAATGTAACCATTATTGAAGATAATATTGCGATTAGCATATTAATTACTATATGGATTGAAACTACAAAAATTCCAAATTCTTCTATCATTAAAGTGTAATTTGTGTTCCCTTCAAAATCTAAAAATACATAAAGACCAAAAAAGAAAATAAAAAACCCTATTAGATATAAGATGTTATTTCTTGATTTTGCTTCATTCATTACAGCTCTTAACATCATCATCACCTCATTATTATAATATCATTTATCTATTATAAAATAAATTGAAAGACAATTTTTTTATTGATATATAGGTTCGTTTATCTTGCGATAAATCAAATATATGATAGAATTAGTTTTAGTTTAAAGAAGCAGGTGATTATATGAACGAAATATTAAGAAATGATTTAAAGAAAGTACCAGTATTATTAATGGGATTTCTTTTATTATCATTTGGAATGATCCTTACAATGAAATCTGGATTAGGAATGTCAAGTTGGGGAGTTTTACATCAAGGTGTTTCACTAGTATCTGGATTAACTTTTGGAACTGTGACGCTTGTACTTGGATTAATTATCTTAGTTTTAAGTGTAATATTCTTAAAGAGTAAAGTAGGGATTGGTACTATTGTTAATGTATTATTAATTGGAGTACTATTAGATGTATTCAAATATTTAATAACATATGAACCTGAGTTTTATGTTTATCAAGGTATTATGTTCACAATAGGATTATTAATAATGACTTTAGGAAGAAGTATTTATATAAGTACGAAACTTGGTCCTGGACCACGTGATGGTATCTTTGTTGGTCTAAGTAGAATAACTCAAATAGATGTTAAATATATAAAACCTACAGTTGAATTTTCTGTTTTGCTAATAGGATTCTTATTGGGACAATCTATGGGTGTTAATTTAGTAGGATTAGGTACTGTAATCGCAGTTATCTTCTCAGGATATTTAGTTCAGTTTTACTTTAAGAAACTTGGGTTTAATCCTAAAATTGAAAATCAAAGAAATTTTAAAGAATATTTAAATTAAAAAAAAGACACAAATGAATTAGTTCCCTTAAAACGGACAGTTAATAAAAAAGAGTCATAAGAGCTTGCTCCCGAA
>JRFF01000016.1 GCA_000753575.1 Candidatus Izimoplasma sp. HR2
TCATATTCTTCTAATAACGGTTTAATAATATGATCAAATTTCCCCTCTAGGGTAATTTTTGTTAATTGATCACAAGCATCTATTACTTCACTCGTTTTAATGGGTTTAGTACATGAAAGTGTATTAAGACAATCATCTTGCAATGATTTTAGTAATTCTTTTTGTTTTGTATTTTCATAAATATTTCCTTTATATAATATCATCTATTTCACCTACTTACTTAAAATCTCATCTGCACCTTGTGCACATGTTATTATATCTTTAATACCTACTCTTCCAATTATCTCAAGCCATGGAGCTTGTGCTCCACATTTACATCCGTTATGTAAAACCCCTAAATCATCTGTCATTACAGATACTAAAGGTGTCGCAGAATTTAAAGGCGATAATAAGTTAATTAGACCCATTTCTCCACTCTGTACAGGATCAAATGTATCAGGATCTCTAATAATAACTCTTGAATATATTGGAATATGTAAATGGTGATATTCACAGTCAGGAAATACAACAGGATGTTCTACTGCTCCAAAGAATTCTACAATGTTTTTTCCAGGTATTCCTAATACCTCTTTTACTATTTCATAAAAAGATACTTTGTCAACTTTCTCAGCGTAAAACTGTTTCCAACCTCCACCGATAGTTACAATAGAACCTTTTGGCATTTGTAGTCTTATTCCTTCTTCTTTCATTTCTTTTAATAAGAAATAAGTATATGCCGGAAACCCTAATGTTCTAATTGGAGTTTTCTTAGTTGAAGCATCTATAAACGCTTGTTTCATACTTTCCAAATCTACTTTATATTTTTTTGATTCATCATCCCACTTAAGTGCATAATATCTCTTTTTTGCAGGAGCAACATATGTAAATCCATTTGCAGATTTCATAATTACTACATCTGTATGTTTACTAGGCTCATAGCCGAATATAAAGTAATTTACACGTCTAAAAGACCATAACTTGTGATACTTAAACAATCTAAAAATCATTCTAAATCCAATCAATAAATCACCATAGCTCATACCAACTCTGCTTTTAAGACCTGAAGATGTCCCAGATGATGTAGCTTTTATTGCCATCTTTTTTAGTGGAATTGAAAATAATTCATGACGTTTAAAATATAATGTTGGAATAAATGGTAATCTCATTAAATCAGAAATATCAGAAATTGTATTAGGATCAAACTTTGCTTGATCAATAATATGTTTATAATCATCACAATTATTATAATGATGAATTACATTTTCCTTGATAGCATCACAAAAGAGTTGATTTGTTCCATCAACATCATAAGGTTTTTTATGTTTAAACAACTTCTTAGTATATTTTCTTTTCACATTCATCATCCTCATTTTATTGTCCTACACAGGGCCTTTATAAAAAATAACCCTTACAAGAGATATTCATTTATTTCCCTTGATTCATATTTTCATTATACCATATATTATTACTACCTTTTAAGATAGCTTTTTACACTCTTATTTATTTACCTAATTTGTAATATCTTAATATAGATGCTAAAATATTAGTAGGGTATTTTAAAAATATATGGGAATCTAAGAGGATGTGTGAATTTATGAAAAAGATTTTAAGTTTTATTTTACTTATCTTAATCTTTAATTCGTTGATTTTTACAACTGTAAAGAGTAATGCCTTTCTTGTAGACCTTACCCCAGAAGAAGTTGAATTCCTTCAAAATAATACAGAAATTAGACTTGGAATTGACAATGATTTTCCTCCATATGAATTTGTGGATATTGATGATGTTTACAAGGGGATTTGTGCGGATTATGTTGCACTAATTGAACATTACACTGGTATAGATTTTGTGATACCTTTTCCTGCGTTAACGTGGACAGAAGTTTATGATAAAGCAAAAGAAACAGATGAAATTGATGCTTTAGCATGTATTGGTGTCACAGATGAACGAAAAGAGTTTTTTGATTTTTCAGAGCCATACGTTGCTTACGAAAGAGCTATTTTCTCTAACACAGAAGAAACAACAACATACTCACTAGAGGATTTACCTAATATTTCTGTTGGTGTTCAAAAAAACTCTTCGCATCATAGTTTTTTATTAGATGAAACTTCTATTACTCCTACTACTTATGATGAACTAGAAGATGCTTTATATAGCTTGTCAGAAAACAATATTGATGTTTTAGTTGGTAATCTCGCTACTACTGCATATACTATAAAACAATTGAATATAACAAACATTGAGATTGATTCAATCGTATCAACTGAAGGTAATAAACTTGCTTTTGCGGTAAACAAAGATATGCCTTTACTTACAAGTATTATCAATAAAGGTTTATCTTCTATTACTCAAGAAGAAAAACTTGAGATAAATGATAAGTGGATTGGTATTACACTTCAAAGTGACGGTGTAAACCTCCAAAGAATATTTATGATAGTCGGGATTATAATTTCTGTTATTCTTATTGTTGTAGGACTAATTTCGTGGTGGAACTACCAACTTCAAAAAGTTGTTAGGGAACGTACATCAGAATTAAATGAAAAAGTAATAGAACTAAAAGAAAGTAGGATCGATTTAGTTCACAGACTAGGTAAAGCTGCTGAATACAACGATAGAGATACTGGTCTTCATGTTGTTAGAGTAAGTAACTACTCTAGAATCTTAGCTAAGAAGATAGGTTTAGATGAAGAAAAGTGTGAAATGATAGCTTTAGTTGCACCTATGCATGATGTAGGTAAAATCGGAATTGAAGATAGTATCTTAAAAAAACCTGGGAAATTAAGAGATGCTGAATTTGAAAAAATGAAGGAACACACATCTATCGGAGAAATCATATTATTTAGTGAAGATAAAGATAATTTACTATATCACGCAGCAATAATGGCTCTTGAGCATCATGAGAAATGGAATGGTACTGGATATCCGAATGGATTAAAAGGTGAAAATATAAATATTATTGCTAGAATCTGTGCGATAGCTGATGTTTTTGATGCTCTTACTAGTGCAAGGACATATAAAAAAGCTTGGTCATTTGATGAAGCTTATGATTTCATAGTTAGTGAAAAAAGTAAGCATTTTGATCCTAAATTAGTTGAAGCATTTGAAGAGACTAAAGATCAGTTTTTCCATATTTATACCAGTTTAAAAGATTAGATATTTTTCATTAATATAAAAGCAATATATCTCTAGGATACATTGCTTTTTTGATTCTAATATTCCATCTTCTTTTAAGTCATTTGTAATACGGCTCAGTTTATCGCACTAAAAGTAGAATATATTAATCCTATTTATCATGTTCATCATAGATTTCTCCAACAATTTCCTCGATGATATCTTCTAAAGTAACAATACCTAACACTTTATTAGATTCTTCCATTATAAAGGCTAGATGTTCTTTCCTTTGCTTCATATCTAATAAGAGTCTATTTATCTTTAATGTATTTATTACAATATAGGGTTCTCTAATAATATCTTTTATATTAATATTTAAATCTTTTGTATGATACATCTGATTCAATATATCTTTTATGATTACGACACCTTGAATATTATCCTTTGAATCTTTATATACTGGTATTCTAGAAAACTTTGATTTTATGACTTGATTTATCATTTTATCATTCATGTCACTACTATTAATCCAAACTACCTCTTCTATAGGTGTCATAATACTATCCACATTTAAATCATCAAAGAGAAATATTCTTTCTAACATTTCTTTTTCTTGTTCTTGGTATAATCCTTCAATATGTCCATAAACAATTAATTCCCTTATTTCTTTTTCTGTTACACTTTCATTCTTTTGTTTAGCTTTTATCCCTAGTAATCTAACAACACCTCTTGTAGAAATAGATAGCAACCATACAATTGGTGCAAATACTTTCATTACTACGTATATTATTGGAGCACTAAATAGTGCTATTTTTACAGATTTACTTAATGCTACTCTTTTAGGTACTAATTCACCAAAAACAAGAGTAAAGAATGATAATAAAACTGTGATGATTATCATTGCGATATTATTAGAAATATCAATACCTATACCACTAAGGAAATCGACAAGATACACAGATAATTGTGATCCTGCAAAAGCACTACTTAAAAATCCAGAAAAAGTAATTGCTACTTGAATAGTACTAAGATACTTAGTAGAATCTTTGGTTACTTTTTCTAGTAGTTTACTATTCTTTGTGTCTTTTTGTTTTAATTGATACATCGTACTCGGTTTAATTGAAACCAAAGCCATCTCACTAGCAGCAAACAATGCGTTTATACCAGTTAGTATTACAATAATTAGTAAAATAGGTATCATAAAATCCTCACCTCATATTTTTATTCTATCTATACTAGTTTATCACAATCCAATAGTATTACTACAAAGAATATACCCTTCATATCAAATTAGTATGATATAATAATAGATAATAAATGAAAGCTTGTATAGGTGATAATATGTTATCAATTATAATAATATTAGTGAATATAACAGTTACAGTATTAAGTATATATATTTTTGATTACCTTGAAGATGGTATCGTAAATAATATATTTGTCATTATACTGAGTCTTTTAGGTGGAGTAATTGTTACTGCTCTTTTAGTAGTATTGTTCTTAGAAGTATTTTACTTATTATTACCAAAGAGAAAAGTTCAGAAATCAATGTTTACACATAAAATTTTAAAGCAAATTCTAAGTGTCCCAATCCACTTTTCAAGGATGAAACTTAAAATAGTAGGTAAAGAGAATTTACCAAAAGATTCAGGGTTCTCGATTTATGCTAATCATTCATCTTGGATAGATACACCAATTATAGTTTACGGGCTTTACGATAACCCAGTTGGTGCTATAGGAAAAGATGGGGCATTCAATATACCGATAATCGGTAAGTTCGCACCTAAATTTGGAGGTGTTATGATTTTTAGAGAGAATCCAAGGCAAAGCGCTGAAGCCATTAAACAAGTAATTACTAATGTTAAAAATGGATTTTCAATGTTAATATTTCCAGAAGGAACTAGAAGCCCACATGTTAACTCATTATTAGATTTTAAACCTGGAGCATTCAAAGTAGCTTTGCGAAGTGGGAAGCCACTTGTTCCTATCACTATAGTTAAACCAATAAATTATAGAAAAATCAAATGGCCTTTCATTAAACGAGTTACTTTAATAATTCATAAACCTCTTTCTTTTGATGATTTTAAAACAATGAAATCATTAGAATTATCAAGCAAAGTTCGAAAAATCATAGATGGACCTTTTAATAAAATTGATAAGGATAAATAGTGTATAAATAAACGACAATTATTTAGAAAACTCATTGAGTATAATACAACCATCCTCAGTTAAAATCACATCATCTTCAATACTAACTCTCCCTCTTTAATTACTTTATATTCCACTAAATTTAATATGACTTTCTTAATATATATGATAAAATTATAATATACATTACTAATAGCGATAAATACCCATTTTATTAAGAAATAAAAATACAAGAATCAAGTAGTAAAGGTGGAATTATGAGGAAAATAAAACTAGGATTAAATATAACATCTATTATATTATTAATATTGATTATTATCTTATTAATCCAATTTTCTAATGGATTAATACTAAACTTACAAGTTTACATGTTTTTAGGAGTAAGTTATACTATGTTCTGGCTCTTAGTAATACTCATTGGTATTAATATATTAATTAGTGATTCTGGATTTTTAAAAATAGGAGCGATTATAATTATAGTTACTGGAGTATTTACACTAGTCTTTCAAGGAATTAATAATACTTCAACCTACGAGCTACTTACATCTGATAAATATATACTTACTGTGGAGACAATAAGTTACACAAATGAAGAATTTATTTCAGTCTATAAAAAAGATAATATATTTTTCAGCAAATACGTTGGCGTTATTAAAGTTTCACATATTTATGAATTTTCTTATGAAATAGTTGGAGACACATTCATAGTTACTAAATGTTCAGGAGATTTATGTATTACATCTGAACTTGATTTAGAGTAAATTAAAACTTCCATAATTTATGGAAGTTTTTTTATTATATAACTCGTTATAATACTTCTAGTTGTAACAAATATTTAAACCATAACAAACAATGATTACTCGTCTAAGAATAACTGAAACATCCCCAGTCCAATTAGTTTGTCTGCCGCAACTTTATTAACCCATGGAAACTCATCATGTAAAAATTTATAAACTGATTTTTTACTAAACACTTTTGCTTCCTTTGTTAGTTTTACATATTCATGAGCTTGCAATATTACTTTTTTAATTTCTAATGCTATCTCTGGTTCAATATCATCAGGTACTTTCTTAATCTTTCCCGAGACCTTATCAATCTCTAATGATTCCAGTAATAATTTATTCAATCTTTCTGTTTTTTCATCTACTTGTGTTTTCTTTTTAAAAATACCCATAGATTTCCTCCTTATGAAATAGTCTGTTTTCTTTAAAAAAATATATTTTTTCAATTCAATTATATCATATTGCATAAAAGCAGGCACTATTTGAATGAATAGTACTCAAATATGCTATATTATGTATTCTTTTATGTCATTTGTGGTACGGCTCGTCGTAACGCATTTAGTTGCAACTTATTATCCTATGCATGTAATACAAATCGAAACCACTGTTTA
>JRFF01000017.1:0-10653 GCA_000753575.1 Candidatus Izimoplasma sp. HR2
GAAATATATTTAAATATTATTGAAGAAGTATTAAAGTCAGGATTAGAAGCAATAATGCTTGTTCCTGAGATTAGTTTAACTCCAATGATGGTTTCTAGATTTAAAGGAAGATTTAAAGATAATGTAGCTGTGCTTCATAGTGGATTAAGTATTGGTGAGAAATATGATGAATGGCGTAAGATAAGAAGAAAAGAAGTAAAAGTAGTAGTTGGAGCTAGATCTGCTATTTTTGCACCTTTTACTAACCTTGGAATAATTATCATTGATGAGGAACATACTGATTCATATAAACAAAGTGTAATACCAACTTATCACGCTAAAGATGTTGCTATAATGCGTGCTAAGTATTATAATATACCGTTAGTCCTAGGTAGTGCTACACCTAGTGTTGAGAGTTATTATAAAGCTTTAAATAATGAATATACATTATTAGAAATTAATAATCGTGCTAATAAAACTTCTTTACCAAAAGTTTATATTGAAGACATGAGATATGAATTTAAGGGTGGAAATAGATCAATCTTTTCTAAGAGATTAGATGAACTTATTACTGATAGATTAAATAAAAAAGAACAAGTTATGTTGTTGTTAAATAGACGTGGACATTCTACTTTTGTAATGTGTCGTAATTGTGGGGATGTAATTATGTGTCCTAATTGTGATATTTCTTTAACATTCCACGATAGAACTAATAGTTTAAAATGTCATTACTGTGGACACAGTGAAGAAAACCCTGATACATGTCCATCATGTAATAGTAAACATATTAGATATATGGGTATTGGAACTGAAAGAGTTGAAGAGTTTATTAAAAAGAGATTTCCAACTGCTAAAGTAGTTAGAATGGATCGAGATACAACTTCAACTAAGGGTGCACATGAAAGATTACTTTATGATTTTGAACATAATGGTGATATATTATTAGGTACACAGATGATATCTAAAGGACTTGATTTTCCGAAAGTATCACTTGTTGGAGTACTTGCCGCAGATATGAGTTTAAGCTTACCTGACTATAAAGCAATTGAAAAAACATTTCAGCTTTTAACTCAAGTTTCAGGTAGAGCGGGAAGACATGAAATTGACGGTGAAGTAGTTATTCAAACTTATAATCCAGATCATTACGCTATAAGTCACGCTAAACTACATGATTACCATGCGTTTTACGAAGAAGAAATGTCTATTAGAAAAATAGCTGGATACACTCCATATAACAATTTAGTTCAAATAATAGTTACTGATAAAGATGTTAGAAAAATTCTTAAGTTAGGAACTAAAATAGTTATGAAATTAAGAAAAGAATTAGAAGGAGATACTATAATACTTGGTCCAGTGTTACCAAAGATTGCGAGAATAAATAATTATTATCGTGCTCAAATTATAGTTAAATATCAAACTTCTAATGTACTAGATAAAGTATTAAAAGATATATATGTAGAATATGTAAAAGATATTGGGATTGCGATTGATAAAAATCCAAGCCTACTATAGGAGATGATTTTATGAATATTGTATTTATGGGAACACCTAATTTTAGTGTGAGAATACTAGAAGCGGTACATAAAGAATATGGTGTAGATTTAGTTGTTACTCAACCAGATAAGTTAGTTGGAAGAAAAAAAATATTAACTTTTAGTCCAATAAAAGAAAAAGCTTTAGAACTTGGGATAGAGGTTTTTCAACCAGTTAAAATGAAAGAAGATTATAATAGAATATTAGAAGTAAAACCTGATATAATTATTACCGCAGCTTACGGTCAAATGATACCTAATGAAGTAATTGATTTTCCAAGACTTGGAGCAATCAATGTTCATGGTAGTTTGTTACCGTTATTACGTGGTGGAGCTCCTATTCAAAGAGCTATTAAAAGACTTTATAATACTACTGGTATAAGTATTATGTATATGGCTTATAAAATGGATAGTGGAGATGTTATATCTCAAAGAAGTATTAGAATAATGCCTAATTTTACATCTGGAATTTTATTTGAAAAATTAAGTATTTTAGGTAGAGATTTATTGATGGAAACTCTTCCTTCAATAATTGAAGGATCAAATAAAAGAATTCCTCAAGAAAATCATTTAATAACTTACGCTTATAATTTAAAAAGAGAAGAAGAAAAAATTAATTGGGATTTAACTATGTTAGAAATAGATGCACACGTAAGAGCTTTTAGTCCTGAGCCAAGTTGTTATACAACAATTGACGGTAAAAACTTAAAAGTTTTAAGTGTTGAAATGTTTCCTTGTGAAAACTTTGAAGAGGTACATAGTAAAGACCCTAACGGAATGATTGTTAAAGTATTTAAAGAATCATTTGGTGTTAAGTGTAGTAATGGTGTAATTAAAATTACTAAGGTTCAACTCGAAGGTAAAACAAAACAAACAGTCAAAGTGTTTTTAAATGGCGCTGGAAGAAACTTAATTGCTGAACAGAAACAGTTTAAATAATCAGTAATTATGATATAATAATAAAATAGAGGTGATTGTATGAGTGGAAGAACATTATTTTCACGTACTGAAATGCTAGAAATGAATATTAAAACGTTAAAAGAAAGAACTGTAACGGTTGCTGAAATTGCTGAAGTTGCATTTAGACAACAAGCTAAATGGAGTGATAATATCACTATGGGTGAAGCAGTTGAATCAGTAGAAAAGATTTTATCTTTAAGAGATACTTTCCATATCTTACAATTAGGTGCGGAAATTGATCGTTTAACTGATGAAAAAGGATTTAGAGGACCAATTTATGATATCTTAAAAAAAGACTTAGGAATGTTTGGTATTGATGAGTTATTTGGATTAGAAATCGCTGGTCTTTATGGAACTATCGGTAAAACCAATTTTGGTGACATCGATGTTAATAAGCCTTTAGTAGTAGATAGACTTAATGAAGATGGTAAACATAGTGGTGGTATGTGTCATACATTTATGGATGATATAGTTGGAGCTATTGCAGCTGCAGCATCTACTAGGATTGCTCAAGTTATTAATGAAGAAGAAGCAAAAAAAGATCCAACAGTTAAGGAAATTAAATTAGACTTAGATTTATAGGGGTGAAACGATGGGAAGTAATCAAAAGAATATTGATGACTTTTTCAAAAGACCTACTCCAAAAGAAGAACCAGAGGAATTAAAAAAGTATATAGATGAACTTAAGAAGGGAATTGATCCTAATAAGTTAACTTTTACTGATAAAATTGCTTTGTCTTTAAAGAATCTATTTGAAAAAGTTGGGATTTATTATCCCGGTAAAAAGAAAAAAGAAGTATCAGCTAAACCTTCTACTTTTAGAAGAAAATTAACAATTATTTCTAAAAGGATATGGAAGAAATTATCTGATAAATTCAACTTTGAAGCAGGTGTAGACATCTTAGATGATACATCCGTTTTGTATAGAAGAAATATAGTTAATAAGAATATCTTAATGGTTACCAATATTGTGTTCATTATCTTTACTTTAATCGGAAATCAAAATCCTAACTATATAGTAATTGCGGGATTCGCAATTGTAATGCTTTCGATAAATACAACTTTAAAGAAAATTATTCATGAAGAACCTAGAACTTTACTTAAACAACAACTAGCCATGTATATTGGTAGTGTCTATATCTTATTCGCAAGTTTTGGTGTTTATATTAAACTAGTTGTAAGTGCAAGATCATTAACAATTATTAAGGTTTTAGAAGATACTGGATTAGAAAGTATATCAGCAACAGTAGCACAAACTAAAATTCTTGCAGCTGAAGCTGAAACTGAAATACTAGGAAGAATATTCCAAGTAGCAACTGATGCTTCAATTGCACAAGCAGGATATATCTTAATATACTTTGCACTTGTAGTTATCGCGCTTTATCAAGATGCTACATTGCTTAGAGTATTATCAAAATTCGTAATAGTACTAATGACTGTTTTACATATCTTTATTTTATATCCATTATATGAATATGGTGGAATTAATGATCTTTATAATTTCTTAGTAATAGATAATTACAATGTAACAATTGATATTATTTTAAGAACTATCTTACTTATCGTATTCTTTATTGCCTTATATTCATCAGTTACTATTGGTGAAATGATGAATAATAAACGTAAAGAAGAACTTATAAAAAGAAGAGAATTAGAAATTGATTTTAAAGCAGTGGTTGGAGATGTATTTGATGTAATTGGCGTGTTTAATTCTAATACGATAAATCAAAATATTGAAGATGTACATAGATTAGCTGAACTTGCAAGTAGACTTGCAAGTGTACTAGGATTAAGCTCTAATGTGTGTACTGAAATTTATGACTATAGTATTATTCATATTGAAAGAGTTAATGATCTTTCAATACTAGAATATGAAGGAAAAGAAGCATTAAATGAAAAAGATTACCAAGCAATCAGAGAAAAAACTATTTTAGGTTCTGTAATTATTAAAAGATTACAGTTAAATCAAAAGAGTGAAGACATTGTTAGAGCTCACTTTGAAAAAACAGTTGAACCTGGATTTACTGAGAAAATGAAAAGAGTTCAAAGAAGCCAAGAAGGACAAATTATCTTACTTGCTGAAATGTATGATATATTAAGACAAAATAGAAATTACAAAAATAAACTTAAACATACAAGAGCTGTTGATTTATTACAGTTAGAATTTAAAGAGTATTTTGAACCGTATATTTTAGATAGATTTACTAAGTATCAATTAGAATTTGAATCGTTCTATGATAAATACAAATATACTGGATAGGAGAGATCAAGTATGAGTTATATAGTAGATTTTATAATTGTATTGTTATTCGTTGCACTTACTGGTGTATTTATACTTAGGTTACGATATAACTTACTTGCTTTATGGAAAGAAGTTTCTGTGAAGGATGTAATTTTTCATAAATTACTTCTTGAAACTACAATACTATTTCATGAAAGCAAACCGGATCTAATTTCTCCAGAGAATAAAAAATTCTTAAGAAGACTTTCTAAATATAAAAGGAAGAAATTAAGATATATAATGTTAACTGAAAGACAGAATTTATTCCTGATTTTAAATAAAATTTATAATGAGTTAGAAGAATTAGAAGATGAAAGATTATCTGGTGCAATTTTGAAGTTTGAAGAACTTCAAAAAGCTAGAAGAATATACAATTCTAAAGTGCTTATTTATAATCAAAGAATTAGTTTATTCCCTTCAAGATTCCTTGCTATGAAGATGGGATTACATATTAAAGAATATTTTGGATAAATTATAAAAATTATAATGTTGACTATTTTACATTATGAAAATATTTTCAAAGCAAAAACGCCGTTTATACGGTGTTTTTTTATGAAATTGACTGATTTATACAAACGCTTTCATTTATTTTTATAAAATGCTTGCTTTATGATTTATAATAGGTATAATATGAGTATATATTTACAAAATATATATAAATTTTGATCAGAGGTAATGAAGATGAGAAAATTCTTAAATATAAAAGAGAACTCAACTTTAGAGCAAGCCGTTTTTTACAAAAACGACCTTTGTTTGATATCTACTTATTACGAAGAAAATAAATAGGAGTTTTATCTAATTTTTTAGATAAAGGTCCTTTTGTATTTTAGGAGGGTTTACTTATGAAAACTGTAGTTATCGGAGTAATTGGTGCAGATGTTCATGCTGTTGGAAATAAGATAATTGATTATGTATTATCTGAAAATGGATATAATGTTGTTAATATCGGTGTTTTATCAACTCAAGAAGATTTCATTAATGCTGCTATAGAGACAGACGCAAAAGCAATACTAGTTTCAAGTTTATACGGTCATGGTGAAATGGATGTACGCTTTATGAAAGAAAAATGTGATGAAGCTGGGCTTGGTCACGTTAAGCTTTATGTAGGTGGAAATATTGTTGTTGGAAAACAAGATGTTTCGGAAGTGGAAAAAAGATTTAAAAAAATGGGATTTGATAGAGTCTATCCACCTGGTGTAAAAATCGAGGATGCTCTAACCGATCTAAAGGAGGATATTGGAATCTAATGAAACCATATCTTTTAGTTGATTTTGGTTCTACCTACACAAAACTAACTTGTGTGGATTTGGACCGTGAATACATTATCGGTACTTCAAAGGCAACAACTACTGTAGAAACGAATGTGCTTGATGGATACAATAAAGCACTCAATAGACTTCTCAGAGATCATCCTGAAATTAAGGAAGATAAGATTTCTGGTATTTCAGCATGTTCAAGTGCTGCGGGTGGTCTTAAAATGGCTGCGATTGGTCTTGTTGAAGAGTTAACTGTTGAAGCAGCAAAACGTGCATGTCTTGGTGCTGGAGCTATTGTAAATTTAGTATTTAGTCATCATATGACTAAAAGAGAAATTAAGAAATTAGAAGAAGCAGATATCGATATAATCTTACTTGCTGGTGGAACTAATGGTGGAAACCAAGAATGTTTATTACATAACGCTAAAAGATTAAGAGATTCTAGTATAGATGTTCCGATCATTATTGCTGGTAATAAAGATGCATCTGACAATATAGATGATATCTTTGAAGATTCAGGTAAAGAGTATTATATTGTGGCTAATGTAATGCCACAACTTAAAAAGTTAGATGTTAAGGAAACAAAAAATAGAATAAGAAGAATATTTATTGAAAAAATAATTGAAGCTAAAGGTATTAAAAAAGCAGAGGAACAAATGGATGAAATAATTATGCCAACTCCTGAAGCTGTATTACTTGCCTCAGAACTATTATCTGAAGGGTTTGAAGATGATGAAGGATATGGAGAATTAATGGTTATCGATATTGGTGGAGCTACTACTGATGTTCATACTATTGGTGAAGGATTCCCTAAAAGAACAGAGGTTATTATGAAAGGTTTACAAGAGCCTTTTGCTAAAAGAACTGTTGAGGGTGATCTTGGTATGAGATATAGTGCAAATGCACTTTTAAGTCTTGTATCTAATTATGAGTTTAAAAAGTACTTTTCTGATGACGATAAATGTGATCATAATATTAAAAAATCACTTGAAAGAAGAAAAAATGATATTGACTTTATCCCTCAGACAAAGGATGAAGAGGAATTTGATAAAGCGATCGCTAAGATTTGTTGTGATGTTTCAATGAGTAGACATGTAGGTCACGTTGAAGTAGTACATACACCTCTTGGTGATATGTATTACCAAACAGGGAAAGACTTATCTGATATTAAATATGTTATAGGAACTGGTGGAGTTTTAATTAGTAATTCTGATGCTAAGATAATTTTAAAACAAGTTAATAAAAAATCAAATAGAGCATTAGAACTTAGACCGAATAATCCTTCATACTTGATAGATAAAAGTTATATATTATCTTCAATGGGATTATTATCACAAAAGCATCCAAGAATTGCATTAAAATTGATGAAGCAGTATTTACTATAAGGGAGATTTATAATAATGGTTAAGAATAAAAAAATGTCATTAGAGGAATTCTTAGAAATAAGAAAAGTTATTTTAAAACAATGGCCAACTGGTGACCATGAAGCACTTGATTTAGATGAAGCTGTTAAGAGACTAAAAAGTGTACCTAATCATAAAAACTTCGCTTATAAATTAAGAGAAGCAAAAGAGAAAGGTATTACTTTAATACAGCCACGCGCAGGTGTTGCTAGATTAAACGAACATGTAGAATTATTACAGTATTTAGAAGAGGTTGGGAAAGCTGATTTACTTCCATCAACAATTGATTCTTATACTAGACATAATAGATATCAAAATGCAGAAGATGGGATTAGAGAATCAGAAAAACAAGGTCGTTCATTACTTAATGGTTTTCCAGCGGTAAACCATGGTGTTGATGGATGCACTTTTTTATACGATAGCGTAAACTCTCCACTTCAAGCAAGACATGGTACTCCTGATGCTAGATTACTCTCAGAAATAATCCATGCATCAAAATGGACTTCAAATGAAGGTGGAGGAATTTCATATAATATTCCTTATGCTAAAAATATTAGTTTAGAAGATACAATTAAGTATTGGCAATATGTTGATAGATTAGTTGGATATTATCATGATCATGGTGTTGAAATTAATAGAGAACCATATGGTCCTTTAACAGGAACTTTAGTACCTCCATGCATTTCAAATACTATAGGTATACTTGAAAGTATAATGGCTGCAGAACAAGGTGTTAAAAATATTACTGTAGGTTATGGTCAAGGTGGAAATATGGTGCAAGATGTTGCTGCTTTGAAAGCCTTAGAAGAACAAACAAATCATTATCTAAAATTATTTGGATACGATGATGTATTTGTTACTACAGTATTTCATCAATGGATGGGAGGATTCCCTGAAGAAGAATCTGAAGCACTAGCTTTAATTGCTTACGCAAGTACTGTTGCTACTCTAGGAGGAGCTACAAAAATGATTACTAAGACTGCTCATGAATCATTTGGTGTTCCAACAAAAGAAGCAAATGCACAAGGATTAAGAACTTCAAAATTAATCACTAATATGTTAAAAGATCAAAAGATGCCAGAATCTAAAGAATTAGATTTTGAAATAAATCAAATAAAAAAAGAAGTAGATAGTTTAATATTAGCTGTTGTAAATGCTGGTAAAGGTGATATCGCTCAAGGTGCAGTAAAGGCCTTTAAAAAAGGATTAATAGATATTCCATTTGCACCAAGTGAATTAAATAATGGTAAGATTTTACCTGCAAGAGATATCGAAGGCAAAATTAGAATATTAGAATTTGGGAACTTAGCTTTTAGTGATGAGTTAAAAGCATTCCATAATGAAAAATTACATGAACGTGCATTAAAACAAGACAGAGAAATATCATTCCAAATGACTGTTGATGATATATATGCTGTTTCACTAGGAAACTTAGTAGGAACAAGCAAAGAATAAGGGAGAATTATTATGAAAATTATAGATATTGTATGTTCGAAATCATTAACAGGTTTCTATTTTGATGATCAAGCTGCTATAAAAGGTGGAGCTACTCAAGATGGATTTACTTATATAGGTAAACCTAAAACAGATAAATTTAGTGCGATAAGACAAAAAGGTGAAGCTGTATCAATCATGTTTATTTTAGAAGATGGTCAAGTTGGTATTGGTGACGCCGCAGCTGTTCAATACAGTGGAGCTGGAGGTAGAGATCCTTTATTTGTTGCTGAAGAAGGAATGAAATTTATTGAAGATAAAATCAAGCCTTTTCTAATTGGTAAAGATGTATCAAGATTTAAAGAACTTGCTATAGAAATTGATGCTTTAGAATTTGATGGTAAATTAATCCATACCGCTTTACGTTATGGACTTACTCAAGCATTACTAGCTTCAACTGCAAAAGCTAATAAAATCACAATGGCAGAAGTAGTAAGAAAAGAGTATAATATAAGTAACAAAATATATAAAAGAATTCCAATGTTTGCTCAAACAGGGGATGATAGATATACTAATGTTGATAAAATGATTATTAAAGAAGTTGAAGTTATGCCTCATGCTTTAATAAATAATATAGAAACTAAATTAGGATATCAAGGTGAAATATTAAAAGAGTATGTTTCTTGGCTAAGAGGACGCGTTTTACAACTTAGACAAAGAGACGATTATACTCCTGTATTTCATATTGATGTTTATGGAACTATTGGACAAATATTTGATAATGATTATGAAAAAATGTATGACTATTTAAAGGAATTAGAAGAACTCGCAAGTCCTTTTACCCTTCGTATTGAAGGAACAACTGATGCTGGTAATAGAATGGACACAATGATTGCTTTAAAAACAATCACTGCTTTAATTAATAATAACGGAAGTAAAGTAGAAATAGTCGCAGATGAATGGTGTAATACTTTAGATGACGTTAAGTTCTTTGCAGATAACAATGCTGGACATATGCTTCAAGTTAAAACACCTGATTTAGGTGGAATTAATAATGTAATAGAAGCATTACTATATTGTAAGGATAGAAATATTGGAGCATACAGTGGTGGTACATGTAATGAAACAAATATTAGCGCAGAAATTACTACTAATATAGCTATTGCTTGTGGTGCTAAACAATGCCTTGCAAAGCCTGGTATGGGTACTGATGAAGGTATTATGATAGTAAATAATATAATGAATAGAACAATTGCTTTAATTAATAATAGATAGGACTGATTTTTATGAAAACAACCGCAGGATCTTTAGAATCAAGTGATTGCTTAATTACAATCTCTGATTCAGATACTTTGGATATTACAATTGAAAGTGTAGTTTTTAAACAATTTGGTGATGACATTTTGGAAGTTATAACTAATACTTTAAAAGAACACAAAATAGATAAACTAAAAGTCCTTTGTCAAGATAAAGGAGCTTTAGACTATACAATAAAATCAAGACTAGAAACAGCTATCCTTAGAAGAGGTGAAAACAATGAGTAGAAGTTATTTGTTTATCCCAGGAAATACTCCATCAATGATTCAAAATCTTGATGTTTTTGAAAGTGATTCTGTGATTATAGATTTTGAAGATTCAGTAATTAGTTATGATAAAGATGCTGCTCGTATTTTAATTAATAATTTTTTAAAGAAATTCAGTTTTAAAGAGTTTGATATTTATATAAGAATTAATGATTCATTAAACCAAAATTTCTTAAAAGATGTTGAAGCAACTATCGATTTAGATATAACTGGATATGTTCTTCC
>JRFF01000017.1:10689-11592 GCA_000753575.1 Candidatus Izimoplasma sp. HR2
TAGCACTTTTAAAAGCTGAAGATATAGCAAAATGTAAAAACGTATCTGGACTTTTACTAGGCGCAGAAGACTATACAAAAGAACTTGGAATAAATAGAACCTTAAATGGAACCGAAATACTTTATGCTAGAAGCTTTATAGCAATTGTTTGTAATGCTTACGGTATTGAATCTATAGATACTCCTTACACTAATAAAGATGACGAAGTTGGTTTGAAAGAAGATTCTATAAATGCTAAAAACCTAGGGTTTACAGCTAAAGCGTTAATTCATCCAAATCAAGTGGATATCGTAAATGATGTTTTCTCACCTTCAACTGAAGAAATCTTTCAAGCAAAAAGAATAATAAAGAAAAGTGAAGAATCAAATAAAGGTGCTTTTAGCTTAGACGGTAAAATGATTGATTTACCAATTATTGAAAAAGCAAAAAAAGTTTTAGAAAAAGCAAAAAAATATAATTTGTAGGTGATTCTATGAGTAATTCAAATAAGCGAAAAATAAAAGTCATCAAGAGTATTGATGAACTTTTTAAATTGATAGATATTAATGAATTCACTAATATCTCTTTTCATCATCATTTAAGAAATGGTGATGGAGTAATTAACTATGTACTAGACAAATATTTAAGAGAGGGTATTAATAATCTTAATTTATTTCCTAGTTCTATTTTTCCTAGTTATACAAAGATATTAGAGTTAATAAAAAATGAACAAGTAAATAACATTACAACCAATTATTTAAATGGTCCTGTTGCTGAATATATATCTAATAACGGGCTACCTGGTATGTTAACTATGCAAACACATGGTGGTAGAGCAAGAGCTACTATTGAAGGGCTTAATAAAATAGATATTACTTTTATCGCAGCTCCATACGCAAATATTTATGGAGATGCTATTGGATA
>JRFF01000018.1 GCA_000753575.1 Candidatus Izimoplasma sp. HR2
TGATTTTAACTATATATTATGATATATTATTCACAAAGAGGTGGTATCATGTCATATACAGTACTTATAATTGAAGATGAATTAAGTTTGCAGTCTATTGTTGCTGCTTACTTCAAAAAGAGTGATTATTCTGTAATCACCGCTTCAGATGGATTAGAGGGTTTGGAAAAATTTAGACTTAATAATATTGATATTGTTTGTTGTGATGTTATGATGCCTAATATTAATGGATGGAATGTTGTAAAAAGTATTAGACAAACAAGTAATATTCCAATAATCATGATGACTGCTCTTGATAGTGAAAAAGACCAACTCTACGGTTTTGATTTAGAAGTTGATGATTATATAACCAAACCATTTTCTCCTGCAGTTTTAGTCGCAAAAGTAAATAATATTTTAAAAAGACTAAGTAATACAAAAATTGATAAAATTATAAATTCATATAAATTAGGCAATTTTGAAATTCAATTTGATGCTAGATTAATTAAAATTAATGATAAAGAGATACACCTATCAAAAACAGAATTTGATTTATTAGAATTTATGATTAAAAATAAAGGCATAGTTTTAGACCGTGTAACGATTTTAGATGAAGTGTGGGGAATGGATGTTTATGTCGAAGAAAGAGTTGTAGACACAAATATAAAGGTTCTACGTAAGAAATTAGAGGACTATGGCAAGTATATCAAAACTGTATTTGGTATAGGATATAAATATGAAGATGAAACTTAATATACAGAAAAGCTTCATAAAGAAAATATTCTCTTCTTTAATCCTTCTTTATCTAATTGTATTTATACTGCTTTTTATTTTTCAAGGTATTATCTTTAAAAGTTTTTATACTAACAGAACAATCGATAACACTATTAGTGAAATTTCAAATTTAGTTGATTCAATTACTAATGATAACCTACATGAAAAAGTTATTGATTTTAGTCAAGAAACTCAAACAACCACTTTAGTTTTACCTTTATCACAGGTGCAAGATGTTACACAACTAAGTTTATATGTTGTTGATATTGAATATGGATCAAATATATATTCAATTATAGTGCCTAAATCAGATTTAATAGAATACAGAATTGATGATACAGTTGAAGCTACAATATTCTTACATTTAACATCTGGTGACTATGTTCCAAAATTTTTAAGCATTAATGGAAATATTATTATTAGACCAACTAAAGGCTCTATAAGTTCTGTTTATAGTCATTTAATACCCGATTTAGATACTACTCAACAACTTCTAGTGTCAGGTTCTATTTTAGAAATAAATGAAACTAATCTAGTTCCAGATACACAAATAAACCCTTCAACACAAATAAATCCTATAATATCAAATGAAATATTAACTATTGTAACAGATACATATCCATATTTAACTGAATTTGAAGGTGGTAATTACTATATTTCAGAAAGTGAAAATACAGGAGTATCAAATCTAGTTTTTGTAGCAGATGTAAATATAGATAATGAACAATTTATATTAATTAGTGTATTTCCACTTAATCACATTACTGATATAGTTAATGCTATACAACTAGTAAATATTTATATATTTATTATTGTATTTATAATATTGATGTCATCTTCATTCTTCTTCTCAAAACAATTTTCCAAACCATTACTATTTCTTAATAAAGCGACAAAGGAATTATCAAACTTAAATTTTGATACTCCTTTAATAGAAATTAATACTAAAGATGAGTTTTCAGAACTTGCACAAAACATAAATTCTTTAAGTTTAAATCTAAAAACAACATTAGATCAACTTGAAGAACAAAATAAACAACTTTCTTTAGGTTTAGAACGAGAAAATAATAATGAAAACTCAAGAAGAGAATTTATTAGTGGTATGAGTCATGAACTTAAAACACCACTTTCGGTAATACAAGCATCTGCTGAATCACTTGAAAAGAATATTTTTGATAATGATGTAGATAAAGGTAAGATATTATTGCTAATTCAAAAAGAAGTTCAAAAAACAAATAAAATGATAAATAACATGTTAGCTATATATAAAGTTGATAATCCAGATTATGCTACTGATTGGAAAGAACTTGATTTAGCGGAAGTAACTAGACGTATAGATCACAATTTAAAACTCTTATATACTAATTCAAATATCACTGTAAATCTACAATTAGCTAATTCAATCATAAATGCTGATTTAGTTAAAATTGAATTAATTATTAATAACTTATTCACAAATGCAATTAAATATACTCCAAAAGGCTCTAAAATTGATATAATTATAAAAGATACAAAAAACTATGCACAATTTGAAATCATTAACTATGATGCTCAAATTGACAAAAAACACATTGATAAGTTATTTGAAGCCTTTTATAGAGTTGATAAATCTAGATCTAGAGATGAAGGAAGTACGGGTCTTGGGTTATACATTGTTCAACAAGCTCTATCTCAATATGATTCTAAATGTATTGTTAAGAATAATGTCGATTCAGTTTCATTCTCATTTAAAATTAAAAAGTGATTAATCCTCAGGATTAATCACTTTTTTAATTCTTTTATTCAATGTCGGACGATCAAGCATAACTACCCGTTCACATCCAGTACACTTAAGTTTTACATCTGCACCAGTTCTAATTACTTCCCATCTATTTGTTCCACATGGATGTCCCTTTTTCAAAATCAAGATATCTCCATTATGAATTTTATTCATTGTGTATTACCAACTGAGGGAATGGAATTTCTATATTATTAGAACTGCAGAATATTACTAGATCAGCTCTAATATCTCTCTCAATTTGGAAATGTTTAACTGCAACAGTTCTCGCAATAACCCTCATATTTATACTAGAATTATCAAGTTCAACAACTCCCAAAAATTGCGGTTTTTCTATAATATCATCATATTTACCATCAATACTCTTAATAAATTTATCCATTAATTTTGGGAACTTCACTAAATCAGTATTATAAGATACTCCAAAATCTATAACTGCAATACTATCTTCTTTTGAGAAATTGATTAAACTATCAATATCTCCATTTCTAATAATTTTTACTTCATCTTTCCAGTTTTTAATTCTTGTTGTTCTTAGACCTAATTCAAGTACAACGCCTTTAAATCCATCAACTTGAATCATATCACCAACATTAAATGATTCTTCAAAGATAATAAAAAAGCCACTAATAAAGTCTTTTACTACCTCTTGAGCTCCAAAACCAATAATTAAACCAATCATACCAGCACTGGCAATAAATGGAGTTACATCTATTTGTAATTCAACTAATATTATCATTGAAATAATAAACCAAATTACATATTTTGCCATACTAGAAAAAAGTTTGCCAATAGTTAAAGCTCTTGCACCTCTAGACTTAATTTTAAATAGTTTAAAAAGTACATACTTAATTACAATTGTAAAAATTATTCCAATTAGAATCCATGCAGCAATCATAATTAAACTTGTAATCAAGTTAGAAATTTCTAATGAAAAACCATGATCTTGGAATTCGTTAAATAAAATATCTCTAATAGAATTCATATTTATTTCCTCCCTCTTAAAAACTCAACTAATTTGTTTAATTCCTTTTCATCAGAAAATGAAAATGAAATACTATTCTTTTTAATTTTATATTTAATACTTGAATCTACATATTCACTAAGAGATTTTTGTACTTTCTCAAGCACCTTTTTAGATACAAGATTTTCACTATCTTTAGTGTTTAAACTTCTAATAATATTTTCAATATCTCTTACTGTTAACACTTCATCAATAACTCTATTGCGTAGTCTTATACAAAGCTCAACATCTTTTAGTTTACTCAAAGCTCTTGCGTGTCCCATAGACATATGACCTAGATTTACATCATCTATAACCATTTCTGGAAGATTCAACAATCCTAAGATATTAGTAACATAAACTCTACTTTTACCAATTTTCTTTCCAAGTTCCTCATGAGTTAATTTTAAATTATATATTGCTCTTTCAAAAGCTATTGCTTCCTCAATAGGAGTTAAATCTTCTCTTTGAAGATTTTCAAGAATTGATAGTTCAGATAAGTATATAGCATTATATTCTCTTACTATTCCTGGAACTGTAGACATACCAGCTAATTTGCACGCCTTTACTCTTCTTTCACCAGCTACTAAAATATAACCTTGTGCAGCAGGTTTTAAAATAACAGGTTGAATTACACCATGTTCTTTTATTGATTCAGCTAATTCCATTAATTTCTTTTTATCAAAAACTGTTCTTGGTTGTTCTGGATTTGGCTTAATCATACTTATTTCTACATCAATAACTTCTTCCGCTAAGTTAATTTCTATCTTGTTCTCCTCAATTAAGTCATTAATGCTTCTTCCAAGTTTCATATCACTCACTAAGTTCAACCATCTCTTTTGCTAAATTTTGATAGCTCAAAGATCCTTTTGAACGAGGAGAGTATTCTGTTACAGGAAGACCATGACTTGGAGCATTCGAACACTTAACGTTTCTAGGAATTATTGTTTTAAATACTTTTTCTTTAAAGTATGTTTTAACTTCATTAATAACTTCATATCCAATATTACTTCTTGTATCAAGCATAGTTAATAAAACTCCTTCAATAGTAAGGGTTCTATGATTATGTTTCTGTTTTGTTTGTATTACTCTAATTGTGTTAAGTAATTGTGTTAGTCCATCTAACGCTAAAAATTCACATTGAACAGGAATCAGAACACTATCTGATGCCATCAATGCGTTAATTGTAACTACTCCTAAAGAAGGAGGGCAATCGATTATTATAAAGTCATAATCGTCTCTAACTTCTTCAAGTGCGTTTGAAAGAATAAAGTCCTTATTATCATGAGATATTAAAAAACTCTCAATATTTCCTAACTCATATCTAGAAGGCAATATATCAACACTAACACTATCCACTTTTTGAATAACATCTTTAATATTTGCTTTTTCACTAAATATATCTGCAACTGTCATTTTTAAATTTGCTCTATTAATTCCCATTGACATTGTTGCATTTGCTTGATGATCTACATCAACTAACAAAACTCTCTTCCCCAAATACGATAAAGAGCTTGCTAAATTTACGCTGGTAGTTGTTTTACCCACGCCACCTTTTTGATTACTAATTGCTAATATTTTCCCCATATATCTTACACCTCAAATACTGCATCTTTCTTAAAAAGAAAGTAATATAATTTTATCATAATTTTATCTAAAATAACATACTCCAAACATAAAAGTTATCCACAGAATCTGTGGATAACTTAGCTTATAAATACTTTTCGAATAGTTCTTGATTATCTAAATAAAAATTAACCTGTTCAAATGATATAAACTCTCTAAATTCTTTAGAAACAAAAAGTTCAGTAATTTCTTCATGAGTTAGTACTCTCGCAACTTTACCCCACTTATCATATTGAGTAACTTCAGTTTTTAAATACTTATACAGTATTGATAAAGCTAACAGCTTATCTATCTTGTTTTCAAATAGTTTTTCTAAACTATATTCATACCTAGTTTCTTGGAATTTTTTATCACCTTTAAACAATGTAGCAAAATCAAATAATATTGATACTAATTCACTTCTTGAATTAATCAAGTACTTTTGCAATTCAATTGCATATTTTCTAGTTTCAAAAGGTAATTCTTTATCTCCAATAATATTTTCAATTTCCTGGTCATGTAAGAAGAAATAAAACTCAACAACTTCAGCAATTTTATTACCGTCCTCCTCAAAGAACTCGTTAATAAATACTGATAACTCACTGACAACTTGTTGAAATTTTGAATTCTTATATAAAGGATCAATTTCATTATCTTCTAGATGTTCTTTTAAATACTGAAGACTAAATGCTTGATACTTTTCGAGTACTTTATTCATTTTAACCCATTCATTATTCATCTTTTCATAAATATTATCAGATATAATAAACTGTATTAAGAATACCAGATAGAACCCAATTAATATTATTTGATAAGTTAATGACGAGAATTCAACACCAGTTGAATTTATACCAACAATTGTACTTCCGTTTTCCATTATATAGTAAATACCATAAATAGTTATACCTCCACCATATAGTAAATACGTAATAATATCTTGATAAAATATAATAACTGTTAATGTAACAAAGAATAATATATATCCATAAAAATAATCTGTTCCACCAACATAAAATATAGTAAGACCAATAATAATGTAAATACTAAAATGCATTGCCCATCTGTTTAGATTAATTAAAGTTAGTAGCAACGTTAACGCCAATAGTAAACCAAATCCTATCGGTATAAGAATATTAACATCATCTGTAAAATTGTTATAGGTAGATAGAGGAATACTAAGAGTAACAAAGACAAATAAGAAGATTGTAACTATCGCAACTTTAAGTCTAAGTACTTCATTAAATGTTAAAAACTCACTATTTTTGATTCTATTTATCATCGTCTTCATACTATCACTTACCTTCCAAATGATCTTTGACGATAGTATCAAAAACTTCATAATTTTCTAAGTATATATCAATTATATCTCTATCAATTCTGTGGAAATATTCAGAGTTATAAAATATATCTTTAATTTGTTCCTCATCTAACTCTTTTAAATATGGTTTATCTATTTTTAACAAACTATAAAATGTAACAAAAGCAATTATCATTACATAACTATTATCTCCTTGATGATTGAAAGATTTAAATTGTGATTCTGAGAATATCTCTTTTCTAGTTACTTCAATACCATGCGATTGGCTAGATTTAATACCTATTTTACGCATCTTATTATTGATTTCTAACTCCATATTCATCATTTCAATAATTTCATCTTTATTATACTCTGGATATTTTTCTAATATTTCTTGCATAGTTAAGGTACTCATATCTCTTAATATTTTAATTTTTCTATCAAATATATTAGATATTCCTATCTTTTTTGAAAGCTCTACAGAGAACTCTAATAACGAGGAATAATAATCTTCACTATCTAAATTCTTGTTTGTATTAATTTTTTGAATTTCCAAAAGCAATTCCATATTTCTTATTTCCGATTCTTTTATTTGTGCTAATTGATTATAAAAGAATGTTTTTCTCTTAATTAAAATATATGACGACAAACTCAGTAATAACACAAAAACAATTAGAAAAACTAAAACATAAAATGTTTGAGAATCACCATTTTCAACAAGCTGAAATATTTCAGGAAATCTAAGTATCAATAACGATCCTGTAATAAATAATGCAAAATTACTTAACATCATTGTTTTAAAGTCTTGGTAAATAGAAGTAATCGCATAAACCAAGAATAATGCTGTAAATATACTAGGTGTCTGAAATCTAAGTATTAAAGTTATTACAATTGTATATATACCCAAAGTATTAATATACATCGCTAATTTTAAGTTATTATAATGATCGTCATCATAAGAATAAAAAGCAAAATTTATAATTAATAAAATAACAAACATTGTTACTGTAGATACTATTGCGGATGTTCCTACATTTAATTCAATCATGAAATACAAAACAATTCCTGCCAAAACAAACACAATAGCATTTACTATGAGTGTTTTAAATTTTAAATGAGCTAGCTCTAGTGATTCTTTATAACTATCTAATTGCGCATATTGATACTTGCTAGTATTCTGTTTCATACTATCACCTCTTATAACGGGCTACTCTTAATTTTACCATAAATTCTAGGATATTTACTATTTGTCTCTTTTACTTTTTTAATAATTATCAAAGATCTTCCAAGACCTTCAACACTATATTCAATAATATTTTCAAATTTACCACCCAAAATACTAAAAGCTTTATTTGATTTTTCAAGTTCTTCAGAGTAATTAGTCCCCTTCAAAGCAATAAAAAATCCTTCTCTTTTTACAAAGGGAATACATAATTCACTTAGTATTTGTAAATGAGAGACCGCTCTAGCAGTCACTATATCATAGTAATTTTTATTTTTATGCTCTTCAGCTCTACCATGAATTAATTTCACATTAACATTTAAAGATTCGGTAAGAATCTTCAAGAAATTAATTCTTTTATTTAGTGAATCAATTATTGTAATATCTAGGTCCTCGAAGATAATTTTAAGTGGAATACTAGGAAATCCAGCCCCACTACCAACATCTAATAAACTTTGATTACTTAATTCAATTCCTTTAACTAAACATAAGCTATCATAAAAATGTTTAATAAATACATCTTCAAATTCTGTGATGGCAGTCAAATTTATTTTACTATTCCATTCTACAAGCAATTCATAATATTTTATAAATTGATCATACTTTTTATCCGTTAATTCAATGTTAAGTCCATTGAGAAGTAATTCAAACTTTTCTCTCATTATAATCACCTTGTATACATTTTATCATATTAATAGATTATTTAAAATAATATAAAAAAATAATAACCCCTTAATGAGTTATTATTTTTATTGATTTTAAGTATACTAACAAAATAGAAATATCTGCGGGATTTACTCCACTTATTCTTGATGCTTGCCCTATCGTTAATGGTTTAATTTTTATAAGCTTTTCTTTAGCTTCTAAAGCTAAATTGTTTATATTGCTATAATCTATATTATTTGGAATTAAATAATCTTCCATTTTTAAAAGTTTTTCTGCTTGTTTCATCGCTTTATTAATATAACCTTCATACTTAATATCGATTTCTACCTGTTCTTTTTCTTCAAATGAATACATATTTAAATCAACAAAGTAATTTAACATATCCATTTTAATTTCAGGTCTTCTTAATAAAATATATGTACTGGCTTTATCCTTTAAATTAGTAGATCCAATACTATTTAAATATTGATTTGTTTCTTTATTTGGATAAATAGATGTACTTAATAATTTCTTCTTAATTTCATTTATATTATTTAATTTTATAGAGAACTTTTCATATCTCTCTTCTTCAATTAAACCAATATCATATCCATATTTTCTAAGTCTAATATCCGCATTATCATGTCTTAATAAAAGTCTATATTCCGCTCTAGAAGTCAATAATCTATATGGATCACTAATACCTTTGGTTACTAAATCATCTATTAATACTCCAATATATGCTTCACTTCTTTTAAGTACAAGAGGGGGTTTATCCTTCATCTTAAGATCGGCATTAATTGCCGCCATAAGACCTTGACAAGCTGCTTCTTCATATCCACTAGTTCCGTTTACTTGTCCTGCAAAATACAATCCAGGATAATCTTTACTTTCCAAAGTTGGATAAAGAGTTCTTGGATCAATTGCATCATATTCAATAGCATATGCATATCTAGCAATCTCTGCATTTTCTAATCCAGGAATAGACTTAATCATTTCATCCTGTATATCATGAGGCATTGATGTTGAAAATCCTTGAACATAAATTTCATCAATAAATTGACTTTCAGGTTCTAGAAATATTTGATGTCTTTCTTTATCATTAAATCTAACAAGTTTATCTTCAATAGAAGGACAATATCTAGGACCAACACCTTCAACAACCCCACTATACATTGACGATTTTTCTAAATTAAAATTTATAATTTCATGTGTATTTGCATTTGTATACGTTAAGTAACAAGGCCATTGATCTTCAACTTTTAAATAACTAATATTATCAAAACTAAAATATCTTGGAATTTGATCCCCTTCATGTAATTCTGTTTTAGAGAAATCTACAGTTTCTCTTTTAATTCTTGGAGGAGTTCCAGTTTTTAATCTAGATGTTTCAAATCCTAATTCTCGTAATTGTTCACTTAATCCAAATGAAGCTTTTTGATCATCTGGACCACTCATTGTAACTTTTGCTCCAACAAGAATTTTTGCTTGCATATATGTTCCTGTAGTAATTATTACATTCTTACCTTTTTTTATATCTCCATTTTCAAGAATAACTCCTTGTACAATCTCTTTTTCAAAATATAATTTATCAACGTATGCTTCTACTACATCTAAGTTATCTTGATTCATAATAGTTTTTTGCATTTCTTCAGAATATAAAACTTTATCACTTTGAGCTCTCAAAGCTCTAACAGCTGGACCTTTTGAGACGTTTAAAAAACGCATTTGAAGAGCAGTTTTATCGGCATTTCTAGCCATTTCTCCTCCAAGTGCATCAATTTCTCTTACAACAATCCCTTTAGCAGGTCCACCAACTGATGGATTACATGGCATTGAAGCAATCATCTTAATATTTCCTGTTACTAATAATGTAGAGTTACCTAGTCTAGCACTAACAAGTGCAGCTTCACTTCCGGCATGTCCTCCACCAATTACAATTATATCGTACATATTATCACCTTTTATAACCACATTTTATTACTAAAAGCATAAATAGTAAAGCATATAACGCCTATATTCTTTAAATATTCACATTATTATTATATAATATCTAATAAGAGGTGAGATTATGAATGATATTACTATATTAATAATTGAAGACGAACCAACTATAAATAGAATAGTTTCTAACTATTTCATGAAAGAGAAATACAAAGTTTTAAGTGCTCTTGATGGATTCAAGGGATTACAACTTTTTAGTAAAAATAAAGTTGATCTTGTATGTCTAGACATTATGATGCCTAATATTAACGGTTGGGATGTAGCTAAAACTATTAGAGAAACTTCTAATGTTCCAATAATTATGATGAGTGCATTATCTGAAGAAGAAGATATTCTAAAAGGATATTCTTTAAAAGTTGATGACTACATAACAAAGCCTTTTAATCCGAAAATTTTAGTTGCTAAAGTTAAAAACTTACTTGAAAGACTAGCAAATCAAGATCACGCAGTTCAAACTTCTGGATTGCTAGAAATTAGTGGAATTAAAATGGATTTAGATACCCACAAAGCATACATTGATAATCAAGAAGTTGATTTATCAAAAACAGAATTTGATTTATTAAAATATTTCTTAAAACATGAAGGTAAAATATGTTCGAGAAACTTATTACTAGATGAAGTATGGGGAATTGATGTATATGTTGAAGATCGTATCGTAGATACATATGTTAAAAAATTAAGGAAATATTTAGGAGATCGATCTCATTATATAAAAACAGTATTTGGTGTAGGATATAGATTTGAAGCGCTTGATGAATAAAATAAAAACCTTCTTTAAAAACTTTCCTAACTATTTCAAAGAATTTATAAATCTATTCCGTGCTAGATCAATGTCAACTCAATTAATTATAACTATATTATTATTATTTACATCATTCTTCTTATTACAATCACTTCTTAACTCTCAATTTTTCGCAAAATATTACACGACACAAGAATTTAATAATATTCATACAGATTTAATCAACTATATAGATGATATGAATGAATCTGATAGTGATTATTATGATCTAATGTATGAATTTACTTCAAATACAAATGCTTATACAGTTATTACGAGCGGTAATTTTAGAGCTTTAATTTCTTCAGAGTCAGATTACACAATAATTGTTGAAGATAATGATACCAATGAATTATATACTATTTTAATCCCGGATAATGCATATAACTATACACTAGATGAAACTATATCTTTATCACTTTATGAATATAATTCTGAGTTTTATAGCCCAGCAACTATTACTACAACAAAAAATATTTACAGTAATCCAACTATTTGTTCAATAGTTGCATGTTTACCTATTGATGGTAAAGTTATCGAAATAAATAAACCCAACAACCTAAATTACGTATTTGCTGATAATAGT